>NZ_JBDFVF010000031.1:0-81128 GCF_040913205.1 Bacteroides sp. MSSM.1001136sp1_RTP21357st2_D2_RTP21359_211015
AAGCAGCATAGCCAAAAGAAAATATAGCAGAACTGTAAAATATAAAAGAGGTTGTGCCAACGTTTTGACACAACCTCTTTTTGCCTATATCCGGTATATCCTTCCCAATATTTATTAGGAAACACGTCCAGATTTGTTATAATATTATATCGTTCAAGTCATCAATTTCATATTCTTTTATCTGTTATTTATTAAAGTGAATGCCTACACTCATACTACAAAGATACAACATTTAAGAGCGTTTGTCAATAGCCTGACGAACTTCTATCAGAAAAATAAAAAGAAGCACCTTTCCCCACCGGGAAAGATGCTTTCACACAAACAAAACAAACAATAGTTACTATCTTCACAGACCGTATATTATAAAGTGACCCTTATAAGAATACACTTTATAATTTTATCAGATGCCTTGCATCTTAATTCTACTAGCGGGTTTATTTAATATGGGTTCATTTCAATTCACTCACCACAAATTTATTTAATCACTGTTATTACAGCACGGCTCACTCGGGGATCATCATAATACATATTATCCACTCCTCCCTCATAAGTCACTCTCAGCTGTGAAGTCGGAACTCCGAACTCTTTAACCAAACAGTTATAGACAGCCTCTGCACGGGCCTTGCTCAATCGCTGATTAAATTCCTTAGTACCTGTTCCTTTATCACAATAACCGATAATCGTGTAAACCGCATTCTTATTCTTTTTCATCAATTCAGCCTGGAAGCCGAGATTGACACGAGCTTCATTGCTCAATATACTTCTTGATATTTGGAAAGTAATCAAACAAGGAGCTGCAAGAATACTGGTTTCCACCACTTTCTCCGGAGTTTTGTTGGAAGCCACCACCAGTTCGTCTTTCAAACGGCTGTTTTCTTCATTCATAGCATTCAACCGTTCACGCATACTGCGCAGTTCTTCATCACTAAACGTAATAGTCTTAACGGTACTACGTCCCCAAGTACGTTTCGGGAATTTATAAGTAATACCCAATGTCACAGATAATAATCCCTCTTCCTTACGCCCGCCGATTTCACCGTCAAATTCATCCTTAGTGGCAGTACCGCGTACATCCAGATTCAAGTCGAACGCAGAACTCAGGCGGAAAGAATTAATCACCCCCAGACTGGCATTAAAGTTACGTGCACGCGGAGTTTCCCAAGTAAGAATCCAACCCACACCAACATAAGGAGTCACAGACCAAAAGCGCTTCTCATTATAACCACAAAGCAGATTAGACGCATTGAACATCACATCCCCGTGAATATTCATAAAGTCGAATTTCTGTTCGTCGAGCCATTGAGAGGCATCATAGACTTTGCCTGTAGAGTGACTTCCGTTTTGAGTGGCCCCTTTGATAGACAATCCACCATACATAGCCCGCACACCGATACCCGGCGTGAACCATTTTCCAAAAGCAATATCCAAAGCAGGACTAAGCCGGTCGCCAAACGCCATCTGCACATTATGGTCACCGAAATACATCTGTGCACCACCCCCGACACTAACAAACCAATTACTCCAGAACCGATTTGTCTCTACCTTATATTTATCAGCATTTTCAACGATTGTAGTTGTTGTTGTAGATTTTGAAAAGTCTTCCTGTGCATAAACGGTAATTCCCATTAACAACAATAAGACAGACATAAGAATATTTTTTTTCATAAATGAATCTTTGCTTTAATTTTCAATATAATCTGATATTCATCGCAAAGAACGAGCTTTTTTTCCATTTTCTCACTAGCAAAAAATGCGATAATACTCACAATTTATACAGAGAAATCCTAAAAATCAGCCGAATAGCCATGAAACAGTCAAAATGGCTCTCCCTGATGCGAATTTATAACATTACCTTTTCATCCTTTTTTTCATCCGGCTCCACCATCCGCTCTTTTCCACATCAATACCGTAGCCATATCCGTAACCATACCCGTAACCTCTGCTACCCTTCTTCGCACCATTCAATACAACTGCCAGATTATTCAATCTATGTTCCTGATACAAACGCTCCAGTTCCGGTAACTGGCGACGATCAAGCTTTCCTACACGTACGATAAACAGTGTCAGGTCGGAAATACGATTCACAACGGAAGCATCCGCCACTACTCCGATCGGTACATTATCCACGATGATATAATCATACCGTCGTCGAAGTTTGACAATCAACTCATCCAATCGTCTGTTCAATAATAATTCAGTCGGATTAGGAGCAATTACCCCGATAGGAATCAGGTCAAGTCCTTCGCCAAAGGCATCATGCAAGATTATGTCATCTGCACTAACCAACGGGTTAGAGAGATAGTGAGCCACACCTTTCACCCGTTTGGCATGAGCAAAATGGCTCAATCTTCCTTTCCGCAAATCCAAGTCAATCATGATAATTTTCTTCTCCGCCTGCACCAGGCTGGCAGCAAGGTTAACGGAAACAAATGTCTTACCCGCTCCCATATTGAAAGAAGCCAGTGTAATCACTTTTTGCTCCTGTGGTTGTGATATCATGAATCCCAGATTGGTACGAAGAATCCGGAATGCCTCGGACAATGGGTCAAGTCCCCGCGCACGTACCATCACTTCCTGTGCATCAGCTTCTGTCTTTGACACTTGTGGAATATCCGCCAAGAAAGGAGCACTGACAGAAGCCTCGATTTCTTTCCGGCTATGTACCCGGGTATCCAGCACTAAGATTAATAACAGAACAACAGTAGGAACAATCACTCCGCAACCCGCTCCCAACAGAACCTTATTATACTTATTGGGCGAGATCGGAATGTTACTTCCCGAAACCGGGTCCAGAATTCTCGCATTGTTATCCACCATCGCCTGATTCAAAGCATTCTCCTCCCGTTTGTTCAACAAAAACACATACAAGGATTCCTTAACTTTCTGCTGACGCTCTACAGACAGCATCTCCCGCTGCTTGCGGGGTACTGCCTGCACTTTCTGACGCACCCGGTTCTCCTGCACCGTATAATCATTCTTTTTCTGCTTCAGACTGGCAGACAGATTATCCAATGCCCGAAAAATATTCTGTCTCATCGTCTGCATGGACCGGTCCAACTCCTGCACGACGGGATTATTACTACTGCTGCCGCTAACCAACCGGTTCCGTCGCAACAATGTTTCATTGTAACGTGCAATTTGACTCTCTATATTGATGTCCGTCAGTCCGATATTACCGGGTATCAGTTCCTCCTCCTTACCGGAATCCTGTAAATACTGACGGATAAACGTTACCAACTGCAACTGGGTATCCAGCTCCTTTATCAACAATTCATATTGCCGGCTATCCTGTATATAAATGCCTGCAACCGTATTAATATCAACTCCGTTATTCGCTCTTTTCAAGTCTTCGATATCAGTTTCCACACTCCCCAGTTCATGCTCAATGATCTGCAGACGTTCTTTAATAAACTCCGCAGTATTCACTGCTATCCGATTTTTGTCCTTAATGGCCTCCTCATTATACACGGTAATCAACATATCCAGAATGTCAGCTGCACGAACCGGAGACCAATCATCCATAGTGATACGTAAAAGGGCTGCATCTCCACTCATTTGCCTGATTGTCAAGTTAGACAGCCAGAAAGACACCATATCTTCCTGCGGATGACTAATCACTTTGACAGCCCGTTCCATCCAGTCTCCTCCATAATTTTCGGCAGCAAAAACAACTAGTTTTCCTAATGCCGTATGAACAGTATCGTTCAGGTTTACCACCCGTCGCAATTCTGTTCCTTTCGAGAATTCTGCCAATTCCACTTGTTGCTGATTTTTAGGAATCACAGACAAAAAACACCTTTCACCCGGTATTGCATCCATAAAAGCCACGCGTATGGGAGCTTCTGTATATAGTTCCCTGGGACGTAAACCGTCATAAACCATATAACTCACATTCGCCTGCAGGCGATCAATCACTTTCCGCATCAGCTCTTTCGATTTAAACTGAAGGATTTCACTTGCCACATTAATCTGCCCCATAAAGTCATTGGAGCCATACAACTGCATCGCAGACCGCGAATTGGTCGGTGTCTTAATCATTACAATCGCCACGCGACTATATACAAACGGAGTCTTACAATAAAAGTACCAGAAACATCCCCCGAACAACAGAATAGAAAGAAAATACCATTTCCAGTGGGCAATCAGATACATAAAAACATCCACAATATTGACAGACTTTTCTTCCTCTGTCAGAGCCAGTTTCCTCTGTTTTTCCATATTTTATAATTGGTAATTACTTTAATAGAACGGCAATGGTTGTAAGCAGACTAAGAATAGACAGTCCGAATGAGTAGAACCCAAGTGTACGCCGTTCTTTCGTAGAAGCTTCCGCATACTTGGGATGCACATACACAATATCATTCTGCTGCAAATAAAAACAGGGAGAATAGAATATATCCGACGAGCGGACATCATGCATATACATCTTACGTTCATTGCCCTCTTCACGGATGACCGCCACCCTGTCTAAAAGTGCATTGGACGTTACTCCACCGGTTCTGGTGACAGCTTCCAACAAAGTAATCCGGCTATCGTCAATCCTCAAGACTTGCGGACTTTTCACTTCGCCCATGACGGTAATCTTTATATTCAAAATATCCACAAATACCAAAGGATCACTAATCAAATTCTCTTCAACCAAACGACTCTTTATTAAAGTACCCACCTGCTTGCAAGTCAAATCCACCACTTTCAGCTTTCCCAGAATCGGAAATTCGATATATCCATTCAAATCCACCGTATATCCTTTCTCCTGTTTCTGGTTATTACCGGTCACCGCCACATCTCCATTAGACGTCACTTGAAAATTGCCTACTGTCGAAATATTAAAAGGCACGGTCAGTTCCGGATTTCTCGAATTGACCACAATACTAATCCGGTCATCCCTCTGAATCCTCATTTCCGGTTGCTGATTCATCGGATAAGAAATATCTTCTTTCATATCTTCCAAATAAACGATTCTCTTGGTATTGATGCAGGAAGTCATCAACAGTGCTGCCAGAAACAACACTACATACATGTTCTTTTTCATACTATTATTTTGTTTTTCTTTATGGTTTCGTAGTGAGATGATATTGGTTCTCTATCCGGACATCATTGTTGCTCAATATCATCCGGTAAAGATTCAGGCAGAGTTCCGTCATCAGCTCTTTGGTAAACATCGTTTCATACCGCTGCCGGGCTCCCTGTGACAATCTTTCGTACAAATGACTATTGGAAAGAACGGTCGCTATCGCCTCGGCCAACGCCTCGGCATCTCCCGGTTTTACATTGATGCCGGAGAACCTGTCCATATTCACCCAATTGACTCCAGATTCAGGGATATTCATAGCAATCACCGGTTTGCCGCAGGACATTGCTTCAATCTGCACAATACCGAATGCTTCTGTTTTCCAGATAGAGCTTAGACAAAACAGGTCACAAGCACCAAAATAATCCGGCAAATGCTGATCGTCGATAAAGCCCAGCAACTTAACTTTATCCGCAACTCCCAGTTCGTTAATCAATGCCTGCAAGTTTTCCCATAATGGTCCTTTGCCTCCGATCAATATGACATAATCATCGGTTAACTGGCGAGCTGCCCGTATCAGATATTCGTAACCTTTATATTCTACCAGACGCCCCAACGAGAATATAATTTTCTTGCCGGCATATTTTTCCTTAACTTGCTCTACCCGTTCGGGAATGGGTTTCATCTTATCCACTCCAATAGGAATACTAGTCACTTTATATTGTATTTCTTCCAGAAAAGGAGATTCCCTTACGTAGACCGGTGTTGTACCGACAATCACTTCCGCTCTGCGCAACAGCCATTTTTGCAAAGGATCATATAATTTCAATAACATCTTCTGTTTCAATATATCACTATGCCAGTGCAATACTACCGGTCCTTTATAACCGGACAGGAATAATGCCAAACATGCCATCGGGTCGGGATGGTGAATGTGAATAATATCATATTCTTTCCGTATCTTACGCAAGCGGTAAATCATGGCCGGAGCCAGCATAGTAGCCGCCACTTTTTTCCACGTGGGTACACACAATATACGTGCATATTTATTCAGCGACAGACTTTTCGGTCGCTGTTGTTCTGCCGAAGCACACAGCATATCGCAATGGACCTGTCTCTGTGACAATCCCACCGTGATATCATACATCACTTTCTCCACTCCACCTCTGATCGGGTAGAACTTACCTATTTGTAGTATTTTCATTTTGATACAGATTTTATAAAGTCAAATAATTCTTGCCAAGACAAGGCACAAGAGAAACGTTCCCCGGAAGTACGAACACTAGCCAGAAAAGAGGTGTCACCTCTCCACAACCGCTTCATCTGTTCTTTCAGTAGTTCAGGAGCCGACAGACTAAAAAATGCAGTCCGCTCACTTCCGCTAGCTGTTTCGCGAGCATAAGGCAGATCAGCCAAAAGCATCGGTTTGCCAGTGAACATAAATTCGGAAATGGGCAATCCCCATGTTTCCACTCTGGAGGGAAACACCAAACAATCTACTGCATGATAGTAGCCGAAGAGTTTTTCCTTACTCATGAATCCGGCAAATTCTATTGAACTCACAGAGCCATACTTTCTATGCAGCCACTTTGAATATTTATTCTCCTGCCCATTAATGGTCAGGACAAGTTTGAATACATCTTTCCCAATTTCCTGTTCCAAGAGAGAAACAGCCTCACAAACGAATTCAAAATTCTTATGACAATCGGGGGTGGAAGCATAAAGGAACGTGAAACAAGATCGTTCTATTCTCTCCGCAACAACCCGACTTTCTTTATGTTCCGGTGGAGCCACTATGAATTTTTCTTCTTTTACCCTCAGTAACCGACTCAATCCGGAGCGTAGCCACTCTTGCTGCACAATCAGGAAATCATTCCGATGCACATTGATCCGATAAGCGAAACGGGTGAATAAAGCAAATAAGACAATTTTATAATCAAACCGGAAATCCCTCCAGTTCCACTTATAAAAAGGGAAAGAAGTCTGGCAGTACACAACCTGTCGTTCAGCTCTCACCCTCGGAGTCGTATCATGAAGAGAAATCCACAGATATACGGGCGCTATTCTCACGGAAATCCGGTTCATCGTCACATACTCACACCACAATCTCCGACTCCAGCCTTTGATAATATCCGGCATTTCAATGTACCGGATACCCGGATAGTCTGCCAGTTCCCTCTTATGCACCAACGCAATGATCCGGTAATGACCATCAACCGCCAGCGTAGAGAGATAACATAAACAATCCCGTAATATTGTCAGTGTCCCCCCTTTCCGCAAACTAACTGCCGAAACAACAATCGTTTTTTCCCGTCACTCATCTATTTATATTGTCAAATTATTGAACAAACCTATCCATCGCTGCATGATTTTCTCTTCCGAAAATGCTTTTGAATGATGATATGCACTTAGTCCCATACATCTGCGCAATTCATCGTCTTCCATTAGTCTCAACATCCTATCGGCTAACATTGGAATGTTTCCTTCTGAAACCAGAAAACCATTCTCTCCTTCAGTTATTACGTCTTTCGGACCACATTTACAAGTAAAAGAAACAGTAGGTAATCCGAATGACTGCGCTTCGAGCAATACCATAGGCAGTCCCTCATAACGGGATGACAGTACCAGTAAGGAGGCACGTCTGTACTCATCTTCGATATGCCGGGTAGGTGGTTTCAAAAAAACACAATGTTCCAATGCGTTTTCTTTAATCTGTTGTTGGAGACGGTTCATCCATTCTCCGTCTCCAATAATATCCAAGGTCCATTCAGGTTGGAAACTGTGAATAATTCTCCAAGCGTCTATCAGATAATCAAACTCTTTCTGATAACCATAGCGTCCAATGGCAATCACTCTCCGGGCTGTCAGAGATGATATATGAGATTGGGGAACAGAATAAGTCAGCGCATTCGGAATGACTGTAATATTGGATAGATTCCTCCAATATGACTGATCTTCGGCAGTCAGTACAACAAAACAGTCATACTTCTTCACTGTCCTTTCATCCATCCAACTTCTCCACCGGTCCACTAGTCTCCAGATTCCTTGGCGTCCATACTGCCGACGTTTGTAACGGGAAAAGTGAATTTCCAGGATTTTCCGACTGCCATCATTCATCTTCCATAATAAAGAGGCGTCATTGCAAAACATGGAGACCGCAATATCCGCATTTGTCTGCTTCAGGCATTCCGACAGTCTCTTTCGATGTTTCCATTGTTTGAAAGGATAATGAACCAGTTTATTCAAGAACGATTTTCCGTTATTTTCCTCATAGTTTATACCTAAATCGTGACATCTAATACGTCTGTCCAAATCGAAGAAAGGTTGTTTTCCACGTTGGTCAGTAGTGATAATAACGACTTCATATCCATGAACGGCCAAATAATTGGCTTTATTAGCCAACACTCGTTCCATTCCTCCGGAATTATAAGTCCCGGCTATGCAATAAACGATTTTCATTCACTTTCCTCCCAAGGTAACTCCTGTTTCCTTTGCCAATCCAAGCAATAAAATAAAGCGTAAATAAAGAAAAGATCAGTCGCTACTTTCATCCATATAATGAAGCTCAAGGCCAAAAGAAAAAAAGATAACAACCGGAAAAAAGGAAACTTGCAGGCAAATACCCAAGCATTATACACAAAAAAAGCGATGAATGTCCCGAATCCGATTAATCCGCAATACAAGATAAAACGACAATAACCGATGTCGGTACTATACACAAAATTGGCAAACAAACCTGTCCCTATCAGCCAACCCTTCAAATTTTCCGGCCAAATCCACATCACGGTGTTCAATTTATCGGTTGAATCGGTCCTCAATTCTCCTGTTTCCACCCAGTTGAAAAAAGCCTCAAAAGCAAATCGGATATTCCTGTAGAAAAAGGGATCATGCTCATATAGATAAACACCCAATATAATGAATGTAATCAGCATCCCTCCCAGAATAGAATAAAGCCTGAAATAACTCCGGCGGATAATCAGACGAAAGATCCCTGTGGAGCATATCAAATACGCAATTCCCAGTAATAGCCCGACAGATGTGGTGCGAGAAATCATGTTACCAATGACTGCTATCACAAAAAAAGCAAAGAGGTAAACAAAGACTTTCCACTTGGCCTGTTTCACATCTTCATTCTCACACAAAAGGTAAGCTATTAGAAGCAATACAATGGAGAAACGTACTCCGGCAGGATCCAGTGCAGCACCAATGCCATACAACCTCCTCACTTCCTGAAAAAATTCCTGTCCCTGGGAGACATAAGTATCTACTAAAAGTTGGAATGCCGGAAACCGGTCTATCAAAATAGCCAATATGCATTGAGAGACACATACAAATGTCAGATAGCCTGTTAACAGACTTAATGTTGCTTTACCATGAAGCATACGTATAGCAAAACAAACAACAAAGGCTCCTCCCAACCAGGTAAAAAAAGAAATAAAATAAGTCACATAGGAATAATCGTCTGTATGGTTATAGTCGGCAGCAATAAAACAGATAAAGGAAAAAACAAAAGCAAAGATTATAGCGCCCAGCAGTTCTTTCGAGAAGGAGATCTTATGCCTCCGGCATCCTTGAAGAACCACCAGAAAAACACCGGTCATTGCCAATGCCATTTTAGTGTTCAGTTGGGGTAAAACAGCAAAGCTGAATGGAAAGTAGTATCCGCTCACCACCATTGATATGAATAACATAGCTAAAACACGAGCCATAGTCCCACTATATTATTTATAAATAATACCATAAATGAATTTGAATACGATCCGATAATAAAATTGCAGCCCCCGGAAGCATCGCTTCACCGCCATCCATTGCAGTAAGCGTGTTCTCACAGGAAGTGTTTTGTTCTGCATTATATATCTATTAGCTTCAGGAAAACATTCCAGCCACTGCTCATAGCGCGATTTATCATCCGTGATGAGGAGAGGAAGCTTGATGTTCAACTTAAGGAAGGAGATACAGGATGGCAACACATCAGCATATAAAGAAGAATGAATATATTTTTCCACCTCATACACATTGCCGGCCACCTGTTCTATATGTTTCTGCGAGTAATTTTTTGTCAACGAACTCAAGTTACCTTGCCGGTAATGATAAAAGGGAATATGAATTATGCCCACTTTCTTTGCACATACAAATAATTTTATCATCACCATCATATCTTCCCCCATATTCATACCCTCTATAAAGCGGATTTTATTCTCCACATATAGAGAACGCCGGACCAAAAAAAGCCATAAGTTCCACCGCATAATCCCACACATCATATTCCGTAAAGCCTTTGCAGGAGTGGTATATGCAGGCTGTTCCATATATCGTTCATTGGACTCAAAAGTCAGATACCATTCGTGTCCTGTTATATCCCAGCCGTGCTCCTCTGCTTCATTCACTAAACACTCCAATGTATCCGGCTCTATAGAATCATCCGCATCTACATAATAGATATAATCCCCTGTTGCACGTTCCAAAGCTGTATTGCGTGCTGCCGCTACCCCCCGGTTTTCTTCATGGCGCAGGATACGGATTGTGAAATCCGGATTCGATTGCTGCTCTACATAGGACATTAGGATATGTAAACTTTCATCCGTACTACAATCGTCTACCAGTAGCAGCTCCAAGTTTCTGTAAGTCTGTCTGTCTAAGGACTCCAAACAGTGAAACAAGGTGGCTGAAGCATTGTACACAGGAATAATCACCGAAATAGTCATAAGTTGCAGTCTCTTATCCAATTCGTCTTTCATTTCACAATCTCATTTAAAATCCGGTTGACCACTCCAATATGTTTGCCGCCAAACTTCCGGGCAAACAAGGCATCCGAACTCATCAATTTTTCAAAATCCCGGTCCTGCCATTCTTCCAACCGGTTGTCTTTCCATCCGATCATCCGTAAACAGCCGCGCCCCTCATCATTGATGTTATAAATTCGGTCGCGAAAAGGTGAATTCCAGCAAATAGTCTGCACAAATATCTCATCCGAACAGAAAGTGTGGCTATAAATCCGCATGACTTCCTCTTGTTGCTGCAGCAAGTACCCGACCAGTTCGGAACTGATACTTAGCCACTGTGTCCCTTTCTTAAAATTAACGTCCTTGTTTCGCCGGATTCGCAACAGAAACTGCATACGAATCCATCCGGCACGCAAGACTTTCCTGCCGATAGACAAGCCTCCTAGTGTATCCTTAAAATGCTCCGGAAACAAATGCCATCTCCGGACCTTCCGATCAATTTCAGTCGTCATGTCTCCTTGATAATATCCGATAAACTCTTTTCCCTTGTTTTCTACAAAGAAACGATGAATATAGTCTTGCGATTTAAGAGGCATATCAACCCCCGACAACAAATGATAATAACTATATCTACCGGATTGGCAGGCCGCCTCAAACAATGCATATTCTGCTTTTACCACGCTTATATCTCCCCAACGGACATCAATACGCTCCGTCAAAATAAAGAGTCCGGCATGGAGCGGCTGAAAGACCGGATAATTTTCCAATTTTCCATCAAAATGGATATAGATGTCATTCCGTTCGTCATCAATAGACTGTATCAATCGCTCCAGAATGACAAACTCATTATGAGCAAGAATTAAATAGGCATGTTTCATCCTTTCACATCCGCTAGTATATGATTCAATATCTTATCGACAATATCCATATCCATGTGACTGACCTTGCGGGCAAAGAGACAACCGGAGTTCACCAGTTCATCATAGTCCGCCAATGTATAAACACGCGGATTAGCCCCTCCCTCAAAATCACATTTCAATAATCTGTCATCATAGTATATCCGATCTTTCAAATATGAATTCTCCAGTTCCGAGGGGATAAAGAACTCATCACCACACAAAGTAAAACGATACTTCCGCAAAACATCCTTTTTAATCTGCAACAGATAGGTGATACAATGATGGGGTACACTTACCCAGTTGGAAGCATTTACATACAGTTGATTCCTGTTCCGAAAAATTCGCAATTCCCTCTGGATACAGATGGAAAATCGCCACAATAATTGATTCAATCTTCTTATAAATAAAACTTGATGCATGAAATTCTTCATAAAGAAGTTATACCGCCGGATTTTAAGTGTAGTCTGATAATCCGAATTAGGGACGTGCATCAACACTACTTTGTTTTTAAGTCTTAAAAAGTATTCGTGTATATCATTTTGAGACTTTAAGGGTAGGTGTACCCCCGAAAGTAAATGATAATAATGGTATTCACCACGTATACCGGCTGTTTCGAACAATAGATATTCCGCTTCAATCTGCGAACAATGTCCCCATCGAATATCAATTCTTTTTTCGAGTATATATAGATTCGAGTAGTGAGCAGTCAAAGATGGACAGTTTCTTACTTTCTTGTCAAAATGAATAAAGATATCATTCCGTTCATCATCAATAGCCTGAATCAACTTATTCAAAATATCAAATTCATGATGGGCTATTATCAGATAAGCATGTTTCATCGGACAATTATACATTCCGGTTCAATTTTAAGATGAGTTTCAAACGTGTCACAGCTGCATCGTCGAAATAAGCCATCTTGTGCATACTAGTTAGTTTCATTGCTTCCCCAAATGATATACGGTCATAATTCCCATTGATTTTAGTCTGTATAATATGTGGGATGCAGTCGTTTACTATAGGACAGTTCTCACTGGGACAATATTTAGTTATCAGTTCATGAAAAAGAATCTGAAAAAAGAAATAATCCGGCACTGAATCCTGTGTCTCCCAAAAATAAAGTAATAAATCTGACAAGATTGAAATAACCTTATTTTCTTTTTGAGCGAAGATTATACTATTCAATACCCTCACTTTGAAATCGGATTCCCAACCAAAATAATAGGCAAAGGCATTCTCCCAATAATCTTTATCTTTTTCATCATCAGACCGTTGAAACATAAAAAAATCGAGTTTCTCATACTTTCCCGGAAGCCTGTTTGTCAACAGAATAGTTGCATCCAACCATACACCGCCGTATGCCTTCAATAAAGCTACCCGAAGCAAATCAGAAAAAAATGTACGATTAAATTGTGCATTCTCCCGCTTTTGACGAACGAAGTCAGGAAAGTCCAGATACTCTGACAGGGTAGTATCCGTCAGACGAATAACCTGATAATCTGCTTTATGCTTGTCTACAGAATCAAAGCAGATTCGTACTATTTCAGGTAAATCATCACTGTCGAGACCCTGTCCCCAGTATTGCCAGATTACTTTCCTGGTATCTAATTCTTTTTTAGGCTTCAAGGCATACCTTTCTATTGTTTCGTTGTGATAAGCGTCAATTATAGGTGTCCAGAAATCTGCCACTTTCTTGTGCTGTTTCAGGATAGACGTTTTACGCTGCACATTCCAGAGTTTTACAGGAATGAACCGTTTGGCTACTCTCATTAGAGTTCGTGCTTTCATCGATATTTCAATTTACGATACAATGACTGAAAGCCATTTATCATCAAAGTTCCCAAAGAAGTTCCATAAAGTCCGGATAAGAAACGAATCTTCTTGTTTATCTGCCACTCTTCTTTTATTTCCTCTGGTAATTGTTCATAATATTGCCACCATAACTGGAATTCCACAGTAAAATGATTCCAAGGTTTAGCTCCGGTATAATGTACCGTACCGTGCTGATGCACCTCTATCCAGTCCTGTTCCGTATACTTCTGTAGGAAGAATCGCTTATATTGTGGCAGATAAAAGGTTCTGATGCTATTACAATAAGGTGGCAAGCCTAATATGCGTTTTTTACAAAGCTGATTTAATACATCCTGATCGGGAAATTCGAGATAATCCGCTTTTGAGGCTTCTATAAATTTCGCCACCATATCGTCTCTTCGCATCAGTTCAAGGTTCATTATCAGAAAACCGGAATTAATATACTCCGACGGGGCACAACCTATCGCTTTCAAATGTTCGATTTGGAAGTCCGCAGGAGCTTCGAATACAGCGGCTAAATAATGTGTTCCTAATTCTGTGGAATAATAAAGCCGGGCTAAATCATTACGGACAATCACATCACAGTCTATATACATCACTTTCTCATATTCCGGTAGCAAGTCCGGAAGCAAAAGACGATAGGAAGCTGCTTCCGTGTATTTAGTATCGACATATATATCCTGTAATCTTCCTTTGAGATTTACAAAGGAGTAGCAGGCACATTCCCCACCTATCTGTTGAATCTTTTGTTTCAAACGTTCAGGCAATTCCTCGCTCAACAGACAGATGATGTGTAGTCGGACTTCCATTTGCATATTCTCAAATATGGAGTAGAGGCAAGTCGCGGCAGGAACAAAATAATTAGGAGTAAAAGCAACCACTAACGGAATCATACCGGTATTCATCTTACTATACTTATCTTACTTTATTTAGTTTAGTCTATTCAACTTAATCAGTTTCTTATGCTCTGTTTATCTCGGTTGTCTTCAATGAGTACTTACCAAGCGTTTAGTCAGAAATAGGAGTAAGCGGTATTTCCTGCTACCTACTTTTAACCTGTTCACCAAGTCCAGAAGTTCATCTGCCTCTATATATCCTAAATAACGGAACTCATTCAGCACTTCTCTCTTTTCGCTATCCGCGTTCTCATGATTGGATGAAATTCCATCGCATCCATAGTAGCAGACAGGCAAATCGACCTTTTTGTAAGTCCGATGATTAACCACGATCTCATAGAATATCTGTTCATAATCGGCGACTATCTGAAAAGATTCATTATATGGACGTAATTGAAGCATGCTCGTACGAATAAACAAGGATTGATGGCATACAGAGAAACGTTGCATGAAGAACAAGACATCTACCGTTTGCGGTGCATCCCATTCCGCCATTCCACCCGCATACTTCAACACTGCATTGCCACAAACAAAATCCGTATCCAAGCAAGGAAGAACTTTCTTCAATGTATCCTTTTCATAAAAGGTATCTCCCGAGTTAAGAAAAAGACAATACTCCCCCCGAGCCACGGAAATTCCTTTATTCATAGCATTATATATGCCATTGTCTGCTTCACTAACCCAATAAGAAATATATTCCGAATATCTCCGGATCACGCAGGCACTACTATCAGTGCTTCCACCATCTATCACAATATATTCCACTTCTTCCTCAAAGGCATTCCCCAGCATCTTTGCATTACCCACAACCGACCGAATCGTCGCTTCGAGTTGCTTGCTATGATTATAGTTAATCGTTATGACAGAAACTTTCATCACTCTTTTTTATGATACTAGCCGGAACTCCGGCAACCACCACTCCGGGAATTAATACCGACTTTGTGACAACGGCCCCGGCACCAATTCTCACTCCATCTGCAATGGTTATCCCGCCCAGAATTTGTGCGTTCTGACCAATATCCACATTATCTCCAATAACAGGAGAGTCATCGGGTAGGACACCTTTACTTCCAATGCAGCAGTTACCATGTATGGTACAATTCCTGCCGATACGAGACTTTGGATTGACAATAATAGAACCATAATGATAAATCTTCAATCCCACACCAAAGCAACCCGCATCAATGAAAAAACCGAGACGGACACCCAGAATGTTTTTTTTCCGGAAGAAATAGTATCTCAATAGCTTATTTTTTTTATAATTCGTATAGTATTCCTCTTTCCGAAGCATGCGTACATATTTCCGAATCCAATATTGTTCCGTTCGCAAAAGGTAATCCAACAGATATCCTTTTGAAAAAGGGGAAAAATAATCCATTCGGTCCGAAGCAAGATATTCTTTTAAAGTCATCATTATAGATAGCGTTTCCACAGTTTGACATAAAGAGCCAACATATTATACATGTCATGTGATACCATTCCATTGAACAGCCTCATCTTCTTTCCTTTCAAAAGGTATTTCTCATCATAAAAAAGATCTTCAATTAAAGGACTGGTACATGATTTTCTTAGTGCCTTTTTTATACCAGAGAAATTATCTTTTGCCAAATGCATGATATACCTGTGATAGAAATAAGCAATAGCACTAAGACGCGTACGAGTCAGATCTAAGGAATATCTTGTTTCAAGACTGGAATAGGTACTTACCAGACATTTCAGTGTGCGTTCTAAATGTTCATAAGAAATTGCCTTTTGAGACAAGTGTTCGCCCATGTGATGTACATAAACGTATCCGGCATAAGAGGAAGTCCTCACTGAGCGAACATACAATAGATACTGGCTTACCCACAAGGTGTCTTCTCCCGAGTACAAGCAGGTATCGAAAAACAAACGGTTCTCTCTTTGAATAGCTGACCGATACAATCGACCAAAAGGCACTGTAAGCTCCGGATAGATGTATTTTGACAAACATTGCCTTATTCCATGCTTCCCCACAAAATAACTATCATCAAATAGATAACTACTACCTGTCGGTTCGGCAAGAGTAGAACATTGAACCAAATCGCAGTCTCTGTACTTCATTAATTCTTCCAAATACTCGCTTTGCACATAATCATCCGAATCAATAAAAAGAAAATGAGTTCCATTATGTTTCTCAAGTCCCAGATTTCTGGCAGCACTGACACCCGAGTTCTCCTGATGAAAGACTCTCACCCGGTGGTCTATCTGAGCATAATCATCACAGATCGCTCCTGAAGCATCCTCACTTCCATCATTTATAAGGAGAAGTTCTAAATCTCTATACGATTGAACCAGAATACTATCAATGCATTTCCTTAGATATTGTGCCGAGTTGTATATGGGTACAATGACAGATACGAACGCCTTATTTTCCATGCTATTCAAGTTTATACAGTATAAAAAGCATTTTCTTTAATCACTTTTGCCGGAACTCCTGCTACAATCGCATGCGCCGGAACATCTCTAGTAACAACAGCACCCGCTGCAACAATAGCTCCTTCTCCGATGGTCACTCCTTTCAATATGATAGCAGACATACCAATCCAAACATTATCTTTTATAATGATCGGGGCGGACATCTTATTTCCTCCGATTATCTGATGATTATCCGAATCTCTGATGATTATCCGAATCTCTGATGATTACATTCTCGGAAATTAGGACCTGATTCCCTACCTCAATGTGATGAAAACAATGTAGTTTGGAGTGAAAATTGATATATCCGGAACCTAGGATCAATCTGCCTCCCGGCAATACTTCCACAGTTGAGCCAACTACATCAAAATTTCCTTTCACTATTAACTCCGAACCGGTGTGAAGTATAAGCCGTCCTTTCTCCTGCGAAGGAATCTTTCCTGTCCATACTTTGCCGACCATCAATTTATGAAGAGGAGACACCTGATACTTACATCCTTTTTCACGATACAGAATTCCGTGCCTGGTGACATAAATACCAGGGTGGACGTATTCCTGGTATTTCCTGTATATTCCAACAATGAAACTAAGCATCATTTTCCATCCTTTCCTGATTGTTCCTTATTCTGTTTTTATAAAAATTCCCTAACATGTGCTTTATCAGCAGATACATCTCATCCCGCTTTATTTTTAATAATAACAGATAGATAAACAAACTCATCGAGCCTCCCAATATCATCTGCAGACCGGCAGATAAAGAACTATATGTCAGCAGATAAGCAGGTATATTAGCCAGAAGAGCTAGAAACAGGTAAGGAAGAAAATCTGTCAACTGTTCCCAATATCCGACATGAAACAGCTTTCCGGTATAATAGGTATTGATAAAAATAGCAATCTGAGTATATATCACCATTGCCCAGCACATTGCCATGATTCCCCACGAAGCACTGAACAAAATCATAGTAATGGAGATGATCTTTTTCACGACCTCTAGTTTTAAGAATAAATCTGATCGCCCCTTAACTTGTAAAAGGGATAAATTGATTGTATTCACAAAGGAAAACATGGAGGAAAAACATAAAACCATCATAATCGGGACACATGGCAGCCATTTATCTGTAAGCAAGAAAACAACCATAGGTTTGGCCAACGCAGCCAGAATGGCCATTCCACCGAATATAAAAGCCGCACAAATCCTGATGTATTTCCGGTAAATTTCAATCAATCGCTCATCTTCATTCTGCAATCTTGATAGAATAGGAAAAACGACCTGCTGTAATACTCCCATTATATTATCACTTGGAAAATTTACATAGCTTTGAGCTCTGGTGTAGTACCCCAGAGAGGCAGAAGAATGAAACTTCCCGATTATTAACGGGGATAACTGGGCATACATAGTATTCAACCAACCGGACAACATCAATTTACTCCCATAACCAAACAACTCCTTAAAAGAGTTCATGGAAAATACCCATAATGGCTTCCAGGAGGAAATCCGCCAAAGATAACCGCAATTCACCAAAGAAGCTACAATCCCCTGACATACCAGCGACCAGACTCCATAATCATTATAAGCCAAGAGTAGTCCTATACTGCCTGAAAGAATAGTAGCCAATATGTTACCTATAGCGATGTCCTTAAATCTTAACTGAAAGTATAGAATATTACTATGCACTGAACATAAAGCTCCTATCGGTATCGTCAGGCAGGCAATTCGAGTTACATCTGTCAATAAAGACTGTTTATAAAAACCAGCAATAAAAGGTGCACAACAAAACAGAATGCCATATACCAGTAGACTCGTCACCAGATTATAATAGAATACGGTAGAACAATCAATTTCCGTGCGATTCAACTTACGTATCAGAGCTGAACCGAAACCACAATCGATAAAGGACCCTGTAAACGCAGTAAATACCCCAAGCATCCCTAGCATACCGTAATCCGACGGTAAGAGCAGCCGGGCCAGAATGAGTCCTAAAACAAAACTAATCCCTTGTGAAGAGAAGCGTCCGATCGAGGCCCATTTGACACCAGAAAATCCCAAAGAACGGATTTCGCTATTTGTTTCTGTCTTATTCTGCATAATGTCCTGTCCCCAGAATGGATTGAATCATATTTTCCGCTGCTGATTGCTGATGCGGAGGTACCAGATAGGATTCAAAGAAAGCCTTTCTTTTTTCCAATAGATAATCAGAGCCTCCCAAAACAATATTCTCAATAAAGTGCCGGATATCCTGAATATCCGCCCCTTTATAATGCAGCGCATAAGCCTCCTTTGCAAAGGAGTTCATCATTCCAGTATGCTCTTTTCCATTGATGAGATACATCACCGGTTTCAAAGTATGATGATATTCTATCGTAAAAGAGCCACAATCATGAATCATTGCGTCCGAAGTCATGAATAAGTCAACATACTCACCAATCTCCAATTGGGTGTTCGGCTGTTTTTCCCATTCCGAGTAATACCAGTCAGTCTTTTCTTTTCCCCAGGAGGAATAATCATACAGTTGGCTTTTCAAAAGCGGATGTGGTTTAAAAGCCATTTGAACTGGTAAAGAGGTCGTTTTCACAAAGTCCAGAATTTCTTCTGCTATGGATAAGAAAGTGGAATAATTCAAACATCCGCCATCAGATATGGAAAAATGAGGCGCCCAAATAATCCGCTTGTACTTTTCATCTGTTTTTTTCCATCTGTCTTCGTGATTTTCATTCAGAAACAAATCCGTAATAGGTAACCCGGTCACTACTATATTGGAAGCCGCTTCCGGATATTTCCTTTTCAAATCAGTAAAGGCTGATTCATTCTCATAATAGTTCTGCCACACCAGTTGAAAGAAATCATTCTTATTAGCCCAGTCTGCCAGAAGACTGTGAAAAGCATAATTTGTATAGCAAAACAAGGCATTCAGATTTCTACGATATAGAAAACTTTCAGGATAATAGGTATAAGGCTTCTGATAGAAAATGATATCCGGATTCAGTGCTTTCCGAATGTTAATCAGTTTGCCATTTTCATAAGGATAGCTACAAGTATATCCTTTGTTATGAAAAAAATCAAAACAAGTATCCACTCCCTCCCGTTTTAAACTCTCTTCCTTTTGCTCATCCGGCAGGACCAGGATTAACGGTGTGAATCCGGGATGCATCAGCATCGCCCTATAAAGGCTATCATTTTTCCAAGTCGCACTCTCTGCTACAGCAAATAATACTCTTATCGTTTCTTTTCGTCTGATTTTACGGATCTTGTGGTTCAGAGTACACAGATAGAGGTATTTGAAGTACCCTCGCCTGCATGAAGACAGTAATCGATGAATTTTTCTCATCAAACAGTTTTTTAGGTCTCAACCAAAGTGTTAAGTGTATGCGAAATTCCCTCTTCCAAGCTCCATTGAGGATGCCATCCCAAGTCGTTTATCTTTTCAGTAGCAAAAAAAGCCTGTGATATGATGGGATTCTCCCTCGTTTGGCCAGGTAATTCAAATACAACCTCCAATCCACCTTTCGATGCGATCATTCCTGCAAACTCGCGGATGCTGACATTCGCTTGGCTATCAGCAATATTATAGGCATTCCCATTTTCTCCTTTCAACAAGACATGGAGAATAGCAAAAGCACAATCCACAACATAACACCAGGAACGTTGTTGCAATCCGGGACTTTTCAATACGATATTTTCTCCGGCTACTACATTCCGTATAAATTGTGCATAAGCACGATCATCCTTAGGGGTAAAAAAAGGACCATAAATATGACAAGGACGCACGATAGAAGTTTCTATCTGATATTGGGAGGCATAAGATACACATAACGTTTCAGCAGTCCGTTTTGCCGACGGATAGCATGCTCTTAAAGAAAACCAGTCAAAAGCACCACTATCCTCTTCACGGAAAGGAGTACCATTCCCTTCTCCGTAAACTTCACCGGAAGAGACATACAAAAGCTTCCGCAAATGATGTTGTATTCCATAAGAAAACAAATGATCGACTCCCCCAATATTCGCCGTGATAACCCCCACCGGATCATTCTTAAATGCGCTAGGAGCAGCATAACTCGCCGCATGGATGATATAATGAAAATCCATATCAAATGGCATCGGCATTACTACATCATAGGAAAGAATAGTAAAAGCAGCCTCATCCTTATACTCTGCAAAGCAATTCTGCGCATAAACTAAATCACGTGCTCCTGCATAAAGATGAAAGTTTCTGTGCGGCAACTACATCAGTACATCCACCAATGCTCTCCCTATTAATCCCGTAGCGCCGACAATCAAAATATTCGTCTCAGCCAGAGTTTTCCACGGTAAATCGAGGTCTTTCACTCCTCTGATATCTTCATAATAAGTACTCATTTCAGCCAATCCTCTTTTGATGTCTGCATCAGAACCTTAAATATCTCGAGGTCTTCCGTAGTGGTAATCTTGATATTTCGCTCTTCTCCCGGAACGATGTGCATTTCATATCCTCCCAATTCTGCCAGAAGAGTACACGAAGATACAGAGTTCCGTATTCCTTTTTGTCGTGCTTCCTCATGGGATTTTATGATGTTCGTTAATCGGAATGTCTGGGGGGGCTGTGTCCTAATTAACTTGTCACGAGGAATACTCGTTGTTGAATAAAAGCCATCATCACTCTCCAAAATAGCCTCCCGACATTGGATTCCGGTAATGGCATATCCATACTGTTTGCAAATAGCAATATTAGAGGATATGATACCTTGTGACACCAAAGGACGGACAGCATCGTGAATCAGAACCAGATCATCTTCTTTCACACCATTCTCCTTTAATCCATATATACCATTGGCTATTGATTCCTGCCCATTACCACCACCGGGAAATATCCAGTGCAATTTTGTCACATTATACTGATGGGCATACGAATGCAAAACAGTTTCCCATCCACACAAACAGACAACTGCAATAGAAGTTATATCCGGATGTTTTTGAAAGGCCAGCATGGTATGTACAATGACAGGACAATTATTCACATGTATAAATTGTTTAGGAATATCCTGTCCCATCCTGTTACCGGAACCTCCTGCTATAATCAATGCTATATTCATCTTCCAGAAATTTGTTTTATTAGACACATACTACCTTCTTCTTTTTTTGCTTTTACTGAAATCTTCTATCTGATTCAACTCATTCACACATAATCTTTTATTCAGGAATAATCTGTTAAACCACATTCTCGATATACAGCATACTCCAAAATGACTGATGAGTATCTTTGTGAGTTTTACAAACAGACCGCATCTTTTTAGAATCAAAGTTCGCCCCATCGGACGGGAGAACTGTGATAAAACGAATAATGCCGCTTCATCTGTCCGTTCAATATCATAAATTATTCTCCTCGCTTTTATAGAGAATAATCGCTGATTATTCATATCAAGACCAGACCATACCCCAGTATCATGTACCCTGTATACAGCCATTACATCAGGCATACAATATCCTTTCCCTTTTTTCAGGAGGGTATAGAATAAAATAGCATCGATGCTCATTGCATATTTTGAATATGCATCCAAATCCAGCACCGATTTCCGGAAAACAACGCTCAATGGATGGGCTACCCATCCTCCGCGCACCAGAAAAGATAAATCAAAAGAGATTCCATCTGACAAATGAGCGATAGGAGTAATTTCATCATTCATCCTCTGTTCTTGCTGAAAATAGATTCTGTATCGATGTGAACACATCACATAATCAGGATAGCTCTCCAGAAAATCCACCTGCTTTTGTAGTTTCTGCGGGTCTGTCCAGTAATCATCTCCTTCACAAAGTGCTATATATCTGCCCTCGGCACGAAAATAATTATAGGCTTCTACCATTTTTCCTTTCGAATACTGATTCTCTGCCTGATATTGGGGTTTTATAATATCCGGAAACTTTTCCTCATACTCCCGAATGATATCCTGTGTTCCATCCGTAGAGGCGTCATCATGAATCAATATCTCTATCGGAAAAGTTCTTTCCTGCATCATAAATCCATCCAGGCATTGACGGAGATAAGGAGCGTGGTTATAAGTCAGGCAACAAATACTGACTAATGGACTCGGTTTCATATCTGAAACTGCATCTAACGCAAACCGAAGTTGTTCTTCACGGATCTTTTTTACAGCTAACGGAAGTAACTTTATTTCTTCATTGAAAACTCTCCCTCCCAATTCCCAGGCCGATTCATTTTCTTGTACGTATATTCTTTTTTGAAATATGATTTCTCCGGTGTCTATCCCTGCATTTACATAATGAACCGTACATCCGGCGTACTTCTCACGATTCTTCAAAACTGCTTCCTGCACTTTAACCCCGTACATTCCCTTACCACCATATTCGGGCAACAATGATGGATGTGTATTGATTATTTTCCGCTCCCATTTATCACAAATGCATTGAGGAATAATAGGAAAGAAACCAGCCAGAACGATCAGATTGGTATCTGGAGGAATCGCTTTGGCGAACTCTTCAAAAAAGGAATCACCTAGGAATTTCTTCTCCAAAACAATACAGGGAATATTATTTTCATTCGCTACGTTGATAGCTTTGCATTCTCTGTCTACAATTAGCAATGAGATATGATAGTCATAACTCGACTGATGATTTATTAACGAACGAAAGTTTCCCCCTCCTCCGGAAGCACACACTACGATATTAAAAGATTTCATTCTTCTCAAGATCCAACTCGATAAACATCCAACAATCTATTCACATCGTCTTTTGTATTATTCATCAGTATATCTATCATCGATAAATTAGAAACAAAATCATTCACATGCAATTGAGGATATGGTTGGACTACCGGATACACAAAATTTAATATAATACCCTGCTTCTTGAATTCTTCTTTATCATAAAGGTTCCGACCACCAATAGCGTTATAGTAAACGTCCGTACCTAGTATCTTACATATATGCATTATTTTATCTTTTCCTCTCAATGAATTGTCTTTAATAATACTTGAGGACATTAATAATTCTGTATCTATGGATAAATACTTCAATATTTCTTGAAAACTATTGGCTACAAACACCGCCAGTTGTTTATCTGGGAAAGATATAATTCTTTCCATCAATGTCATAGTCTCATCAAAGTTAATGGCTTTAGAGTAGTTCATTCGGAGCATCTTCATCAATTTCTCAAAATCATCACCTATCACTATCTCATTAAACAGCTTATTCTGGCTTGCTTTCTTCAAGGTAATCGTGAACATCCTTTTTTCTCCATTCACCAGTATATTGTTACGATTGACCCAACCACGCTTAATATAATTCACATCATCATAAACCACGTACCTATCAACGGCTTTCATTAACTGAAAATAGCCTATATAAGGCATAAAATAGGGTTGCATTATACCAAGTGTCATATTAATCTTTGTTCTCAATCACCCACAATATCCGTTCTATATCCTCCCCACTCAATCCAGAATACATGGGCAAACAGATTACCTGTTCCGCAAGTTTTGTTGCAACTAGCAGATTTTCTTTCCGCGCTGATTGTAAACTGCGATAAGTGGGAAAACTACTAATCAATGGATAAAAGTATCGCCGTCCCAATATATGATGTTTTTTCATTTTGAAGTAAAGCTCGTCGCGCGTCATCCCATATTTCTCTGCATCGACAAATATGGGAAAATAAGAATAATTATGCCGGACTCCTTCCACATCTTTCATAAAGGCAATTCCCTCTACCTTGCATAACGCTTTTCGATACATATCAGCGATATGCCGACGGTTGGAGATAGCAGCATCTACCTGCTTCAAATTTAACAGTCCATAAGCTGCTCTGATTTCATCCATCTTACCATTAATCCCCGGAGCAACGACCTCGGTTTCACCGGCAAAGCCAAAATTTTTCAGATGATCTATCTGTTTCTTGGTCTTTTCATCCCTCACAACAATAGCTCCCCCCTCAATTGTGTTATACACTTTTGTAGCATGAAAGCTTAATATACTCATATCACCAGCCTCCAATACAGACTTGCTATCCACTTCCACCCCAAATGCATGAGCCGCATCATAAATCACTTTCAAGTTATATTTATTGGCAATCGCCTGGATAGCTTCCAAATCGCAAGGCATCCCATATACATGCACCGGCATTATAGCAGTGGTCTTAGGAGTAATGGCAGCTTCTATTTTACCTGGATCCAGATTGCAGGTCACAGGGTTAACATCTACAAACACCGGTTGAATACCATTCCACCATAAAGAATGGGAAGTCGCTACAAAACTATATGGAGTGGTTATCACTTCACCGGTAATCCGTAACGCCTGTAAAGCAGTGATTAGAGGTAAAGTGCCATTTGTGAACAGACTGATATACGGGACTTTTAAATATTCAGCCAATGCTTTCTCCAACTGATCATGATAACAACCGTTATTCGTTATCCATTTGCGCTGCCATATATCTTGCAGATAGATATTGAATTCCTCCAATGAAGGCATCAAAGGTGACGTAACGGTTATTTGACTCTCATTCATAAAACTCATGCACTAATTATATATACTTCATCAACAAAAGCTGTTCCTTCAACTGTACAAAATGTATCAGGCAACCTACGCATCAAGCGTCATCATAACCTTTCTACAAAGCCGACCGGCACTTCTACCAGTGCAGCTCCCAACATATTGATTCTAACCGCCACTTTACTTTTCCCATCCATCGTCATCAATTCTCCGGTCAGCCCTGTAAGCGGACCTTTAATAACTTTCACCTATTCTCCTGGCTGAAGATGTTCGGAACACATTTCAACTGCCTGCTCCGAATAATCGAGCATAAAACGAAAACGTTCCATTTGAGAATCCGGGATTAAAGCAGGAGTACTCTCTCCACGCAATACCATAAAGCGATTCACAGAAGGAAGCCGCAGAACCTGGATATATTCGGTAGAAGCCAACCGTGCAAAAACAACCATAGGAACAACTACCCGCCGTACTTTCTTGCTACGGTCACTCCAACGATGTATCTCTTCCTGCAAAGGAAGAAAAGCTTCGAAGCCCAGTGCCGTAAGACGCTCATAAGTCTTCTTCTCCCTGTTACTCTGTACACATACCACTAGCCAGTTCCTTACTTTTTCACCCATAATAACTATTTCAATTACAACGATTCATACCTGTAAAAAGAGGTAACCTCCAAGCGCGCTCCGCTCCCGCCAGTCACATAATGGATGGCTACCTCAAAAAAACATATATTTATATTCAGTCCTTTCCGCCTGTCTTTCAAGACGAAAAGTCCAATTTGTCAATCAATAACTTTTCTTATCCTCAAAACCAAATTCATATTGCAACGTACGGGTCAATCCCTCTTCCAATGTAAAAGTTGGTTTGAAGCCAGATTCCTGCAGCCTGACAGAATCAAATTGTGTTACTGCACAGAACTTTTTTACACGAACAGAACTCACCGATAGTTTTTTCCTTGTGATCCTAGCAAACAGATCGAAACCATAACCACCCAACACCCCCAGCCAATAAGGAAAACGCACAGTAGGAATATGCTTGTTCAACGCATTTCCAACATGATATATCAGATCATTCATTGTAAAATCCGGTTTGTCAATGTAGTTGAACACGTTATATCCCTGTCTGCTATTCTCAATCAGGAAAGTTATAAAAGAAACGACATTACCGACGTATGCCATTGATTTCCGATTTTCACCAGTACCTACCATCAGAAAGCGTCCTGAAGTTATCTGACGGAGCAGGTTATATACATTCCCTCTATTATCCTCCCCAAAAATGACCGTAGGACGCAGGATATTAATATTCCAATCCTGATGAGTAGTATACCACCGCTGCAATGCACACTCCGCCTGCCATTTACTATGACCATAGTCATTAAATGGATCAGTGGGATGCAATTCTGTAGGATTGCTCTTATTCAAACCATAAACGGCTACAGAACTGGTAAATATTAACCGGGAAATGCCATTACTTTTCATCGCATGAAGTGTATTATGCATTCCCTCCACATTTACCTTGTAATAAAGTGATGTAGGAGTCACATCATCCCGGTGTTCGGCAGCCAATAAAACAACTACTTCTATTCCCACCAGCAACTCCGTCAACTTCCGTACATCAAGTACATCTGCTATTTCTGTTATGTCTGGACAGAGCTTGCTCGGTTGCTTGTCAATATTCAGCAACTTACTATCGGGAATAGTCTGCAACAGACTTATTAAACGACTTCCCACAAATCCGGAACCACCAATAATAGCTATTCTCATATCACTTATCTTAATTATTTGCTATTCCATGTTTTGCACGAATCAACTCCAACCTGTCCATCCACAAATGAAAAGCAATCCATACTATAATGTCTATAAAAATCACGATATTATTACTTATGCACTGCACCGCAATAATATTGAAGAAGCTGAATAAAAGTGCCAGAATCAGAATAAGTATCATCGCAATATGATGAGATACGCCCAGTCTTAAAAACTTGTGATGTATATGATTCTGGTCGGGCATAAAAATAGGTTTATGATGACGATAACGTATCCAGACGACACGTACTACGTCAAAAAGAGGCACTATCAATGTAGCAAAAGACAATACGATCGCTCCTTCAGAGAAAGGTTTGATCAATGGATTATTCATCGCATAACTAATTGCTAAAAAAACCATGGAAAGCCCTAATGTCAGACTACCCGTATCCCCCATAAAAATCCGCTGTTTACCTTTTGACTTACCGAACACATTATAATAAAAGAAAGGGCACAACACCCCTGCCGTGATAAAAGCAAAAGCTGCATGCAACCACGCACCACCATAAATAAACAAAAAGCCGAAAATAAGGGCACCTATCGCTACCAGTCCGGAACAAAGCCCGTCTATACCATCTATCAGGTTAATAGCATTTATTATAAAGACAGTCACAAATATTGTCAATGGAACACCAATCCAGGGAGACAAGAACGTAATCCCCAACAGACCGTATAAATCATTTATCCAAAGACCGGAAAGCGGGAAAAACGAAGCACTAATGATTTGAGCCATAAATTTCTTGCGATAATCAATCCTAATCAAATCATCCACAATACCAACCATAGACAGAATCAGCAATCCGGTCATCAATAACAGAAATTGGAAAAGTATGGTAAATGGATCTTGGGCATAGACTGTTATACCTAACTTATATATGAAAAACATAGAAACCACCAATAAACAGCATTGTATCGGAGCAAATACAACCCCACCCAAACGAGGTATAACACCATTATGAACCTTACGACTACCTACAGAATCAAACAGACGTTTTCGAAAAGCTATCAATAAAATTTGTGGAGTGATAATCCACCCCATAAAAACTGCAAAAATAAATAGTACCGCTATTAAAAAATAATTCATTTTTTCTCTCTACTTTTCTCAACAAACAAATATCCTCAAATACCTATCCTTTATTAAATATTAAATGTCTATTCAGACATTTTCCTTACATACCTTTGGCTATAGCTATCTAGTTAATCTATTAACAAACAACACATTAAGCCATATCATGTTTACCCAGACTATTCATCTCTATTTTGTAATAGAGATTAAGGATTTATAAAATAGCAGTATTTATCTGATTAATAATGATTTATATGAAGATAAGTTCTTTATATAATGCTTCATACTACAAAAACAAACAATAGGATGAAATCATTTAAATCATAATACTCTGAAAACAATTATCTTACATAATAATATACTGAACAAATTATGAAGCATATCAAACTAAGATCGCTTCTGTACTATTAAAAAAGAAGGATATGAAAACAAAACAATCAACCAATGGATTACTTTACTTTAGGGAGCATTTGTCATGCGAAAATTACATGACAGACACATCTACCGGATTCAAATATATTAAATTTGATGAGGGGACAAGCATAGAAGAAGAGTATGCTCACAAGAATTATCTTTTGTTTTTTTTAAAAGGTGATTTCTTCGTGTATTGTAATCAATACTGTAATCATAGATTTCATAGCAATGAGATGGTGATATTACCCAAATCATCCATGGTAAAGATTTCTGCAAAAGCCAAGTCACAGATGTTGGCCATGGCGTTTGATATGCCCCAAAGTAACTGCGATAAGTTGTTGTTTCAGGGTTTAACTTCTATCTGTGCGGATATGGAGTATAATTTTGATCCTATTCCTATTCGTTATCCGTTAATGCCTTTTTTAGAGACAGTCATTCATTGTTTAAAAAATGAATTGAACTGTAAACATCTGCACGATGTAATACAACGTGAATTTTTCTTTTTGCTCAAAGGTTTCTATAAAAAAGAAGAAATAGGTACTCTTTTCCACCCTATTGTTGGAAAAGAATTAGAATTCAGGGATTTTGTCATGCAGAACTATACCAAAGTAAGCAATTTAGATGAACTGATTACACAATCTAATATAGGAAGAACCAGATTCTTCATCAAATTCAAAGAAGAGTTTGGAATGACTGCTAAGCAATGGATGATGAAACAACTAAATAAGCGTATCTTGGGGAAAGTCACAGAACCGGGTATATGCGTGAAACAACTAATAGAAGTATGTAATTTCGAATCAGAGGCTCAACTATATCGCTACTTCAAACAGCAGTTCCAATGTACTCCAAAACAACTAATAAAGCGTCACCAGGCAGAAATATGTGATTTATGAGAAGAAAAATCAATACTGTATAAAAAGAGAATATTATCGTACTTTTTGATAGTGTTTATTTGCGATAAATGGCCTTATTTTGCAGTATCACTCTCATTAAATCACTGATATACTCTCTATTACAAAATAGATACGGTCCACAAATATAGATTATAAATATGAACTATGCAAAATTTAAAGAACAAATTTTCATTCTATATCATAACAAATTCGTAACAATACGATTCACCTTCGCCAGAGTCTCCTGATCGAAATCCTTCAGATATACCCTCGTCATCTCTTCTGAAGTATGCCCTAATCCAGCACTAATAATAGATATGGGGGCACCACTCTCCCTTGCCAACGTTGCCCAAGTGTGTCGGGCGGTGTAAGTAATATTTAGAAATGCAATAAAAAACAGAATGACGATAATTAAACGTAAAACGTTTATAATTAAGCATTTTGCGAGAATTGCAGAACAGACAGACCTGCAAAAGAAAACAAAATATTGCGACGTTTCAGTTACCAGACTGTTAGCCGCCTGTTTCGGAAACGACGGCAGGTAACCGAATTTTTACCGATAAGAACAAAGCGGATTTGTATTCACTGTTTCTCAATGTTTTGCATGCCAAAGGACGCTTTTCAAAGGAGTATTTTTACAACCTAAAAAAGAGCGTTATGAAAGTGGAAAAATTCAAGGTGCTGCTCTACCTGAAAAAGAGCGAGCCGGACAAGACCGGCAAAGCCCCGATCATGGGACGGATCACCCTCAACCGCACGATGGCGCAGTTCAGCTGCAAGCTCTCCTGCACCCCCGGGCTGTGGAACGCGCGTGAGAGCCGGCTGAACGGCAAGAGCCGGGAAGCGGTGGAGACCAATGAAAAAATAGAAAGACTGCTGCTTGCCGTACACTCGGCCTTCAATTCCCTCATGGAAAGAAAAAGGGATTTCGATGCCGCCGCGGTCAGGGACATGTTCCAGGGCAATGCGGGCATGCAGATGACCCTGCTCAAACTTCTCGACCGGCATAACGGGGAAATGAAGGCCCGTGTCGGTGTGGACCGTGCGCCCACCACACTCTCGACCTACCTCTTCACCTACCGCACGCTTTCCGAATTCATCAAGGCGAAATTCAAGGTTCCGGACCTTGTCTTCGGGCAGCTCAACGAGCAGTTCATCCGCGACTATCAGGATTTCATCCTTCTGGAAAAGGGATATGCCGTGGACACGCTTCGCGGCTACCTGGCCATCTTGAAAAAGATCTGCCGCATCGCCTACAAGGAGGGCCACTCGGAGAAATACCATTTCTGCCACTTCAAGCTGCCCAAGCAGAAGGAGACAACACCGAAAGCACTCAGCCGTGAGAATTTCGAGAAGCTGCGTGATCTGGAGATACCGGAAAAACGCAGGTCACATGTCATCACCCGGGACCTCTTCCTCTTCGCCTGTTACACCGGCACCGCCTATGCCGATGCGGTAAGCATCACCCGGAAGAACCTCTTCCGGGATGACGAGGGCAGCCTCTGGCTGAAATACCAGCGAAAGAAAACCGACTACCTCGGACGTGTCAAGCTGCTTCCGGAAGCCGTCGCGTTGATTGAGAAATACCGGGACGATACCCGCGAGACTCTTTTCCCGCCGCAGGACTACCACACGCTCAGGGCCAATATGAAATCCCTGCGCCTGATGGCAGGGCTGAGCCAGGACCTTGTCTACCACATGGGACGGCATTCTTTCGCCTCGCTGGTCACGCTCGAGGAGGGAGTGCCGATAGAGACCATCTGCAAAATGCTGGGACACTCCAACATAAAGACCACCCAGATATACGCGCGCGTAACCCCGAAGAAGCTGTTCGAGGACATGGACAGGTTCGTCGAGGCAACCCGCGATTTGAAACTTATCCTTTAATCCCTAAACAATCATTATCATGCGCAGTACATTCAAGCTCTTATTCTACATCAACCGTAACAAGGTGAAATCGGACGGCACGACCGCCGTCCTCTGCCGGATCAGCATCGACGGAAAGAAATCGGCAGTCACGACAGGCGTCTATTGCAAACCCGGGGACTGGGACAGCAAGAAGTGTGAAATCAAAACAGCCAGGGAGAACAACCGCCTTGCCGCCTTCCGCAGCCGGTTGGAAGAGGCGTACGGGAACCTGCTGAGGAACCAGGGAGTGGTCACGGCCGAACTGCTCAAGACCACCGTGTCAGGCGCCAATTCCGTACCGGAATACCTCCTGCAGGCCGGAGAGGTGGAACGCGAACGGCTCAGGGTCCGCTCCAAGGAGATCAACTCCACTTCCACCTACCGCCAGTCGAAGACCACCCAGCTCAACCTCAGGCAGTTCATCGAATCCCGCGGGATGAAGGACATCGCCTTTTCGGACATCACCGAGGAGTTCGCCGAATCGTTCAAGGTCTTTCTCAAGAAGGAGCTGGGACACAGGAACGGACACGTGAACCACTGCCTGTGCTGGCTCAACCGGCTCATCTACATCGCCGTGGACCGGGAAATACTAAGAGCCAATCCGATAGAGGACGTGGCATACGAGAGGAAAGAAACACCTAAACTAAGGCATATCAGCCGCAGTGAACTGAAGCGGATGATGGAAACCCCGCTGCCCGACCCGATGATGGAGCTGGCACGCAGGACGTTCATCTTCTCCTCGCTGACCGGTCTGGCCTACGCGGATACGAGGGCTCTCCATCCCCGTCACATCGGAACGACTTCGGAAGGAAGAAGGTATATCCGCATCCGCCGCGCCAAAACGGACGTGGAGGCGTTCATCCCGCTGCATCCCATAGCCGGACAGATACTGGAGCTTTACAACACCACGGATGACGACAGGCCGGTATTCCCGCTGCCGGTCCGCGACGTCCTCTGGTATGAGGTACATGGAATGGGCGTGGCATTAGGCATGAAAGAGAACCTGTCCTACCACATGGCCCGGCATTCGTTCGGGACCCTGACACTGACCGCAGGTATTCCGATAGAGAGCATCGCCAGGATGATGGGCCACACGAACATCGACAGCACGCAGGTCTACGCCCAGGTCACCGACCGGAAGATATCCTCGGACATGAACCGGCTGATGGAAAGAAGAAAGCCCGCGGCCGGCAAGGAAGCTGCAGGCTAAATAAAAACTGCCGCCGGAATCGTAAATGCAATTCCGGCGACAATCCTTAAACTTAAATACGATATTATACCAATGCAGGGTGATAGTTCTCCTCCAGCAGCCTCTCGATGTCCGACTGCCTGTACAGGATCTTCCCGCCAAGCTGGATATAGGGAATCCGTCCTTGGTCCCTGTAATCCTGCAGGCACCTGCGGCTGATCTTCAACATCCCGGAAAGCTCCCTGTCGGTCAGGAACCGTTCCCCGTTGAAGGGAGGACGGTTGTCACGGGCAAGACGTTCCACTTTTTTCTCCATGTCGTCCAGCAGGGCAAAGAACCTGCGGACACGTTCGTTCTCCTTGTCGATAATGCCTTCCATCTCTTCCGCTCTTTAAAGGTTTCCGTTCTTCCTTCTTTCTCTCACCTCCTTCTCCTTGCGTCTGATGCCGACGTAGACCATCAACTTCTCCACATCCCCGGGCTTGTAATAGAACTTGCGCTGGAGGCGGGTGAACGCCAGCCGTCCGGTATCGCGGAGAGTCTGCAGGGTACGCGGCGAGATGTCAAGGCGCAGGCAGACATCCTGGCCGTCCAGTCACTCTCCGGGTTCCTTACAGCGGTTTCTCTCATACAATCTGTCCACACGTGCGGACAGGTTCTCGGCGCGCGCCAGCATCCTCTCAAGGACACCGGCCTCGATGTAGCATATTTCCATATTTTCAACTCGTTTAAATATCAGTGCGAATATAAGGGAAGAAACCATGAGAGGCAAGCACGACCGGCACACTGGCAGGAATAGTCATGGATAGTCGGTTTTTGTCATATGGGAAGGAAAAAGAAAGCCGAAGCAGGTCTGGATCCACTACCCCCTTTGGGTATGTGAAAGGAACGTTGTGGTGAAAGAAAAAACTCCTTTTCACACATGGATGAGGCAATGCCGGAAGTCCGGCAATAAAAAATGTGGCTTCTCTATCCGGGTAAATGCCATGATTACAGACTTCTTCCTGTTCCTATACCATCAGGTCGGTTACCTTCAGGTTAACAACTTATCCAACCTGTGATAGATCCGGATGTGAAAAGATTACTTTGGCTGGCTATTACAATATAATAAGTAGAATCATGTCAAATCTACTGCTGCTATTGTTTGTTGATAATGGCTGGCAGTAGAACAAACTTTCGTTAAACCAATACGTTCATTCTTTATTATCAAGTTTTTAGACTACCTTTGTATTTTATTAACTCATTTACCAAACATTATGGGACTACTCAAACCGAATCAAGTTTTGAACAAAGCATATAGACAGGTTGCGATTGAAACAACAGATTTTGACTTATTCAAAAATGCCCTTCGCACATTGAGAGACAATATTGTGGATGGGCAAAGAGAACACACGCAAAAAGAACATTTACGTAATTTTCTGAGTGAAACGTTCTACAAGCCATACTACATGGCTCCCGAAGAAGATATTGATTTGGCTATCCGATTGGATAAAACTATCAAGTCCAATATAGGGTTATTGATTGAAGTAAAGAGTACCACCAACAAAGGTGAGATGATTTCTAATGACAATCTTAATCGTAAGGCTTTGCAGGAATTATTGCTATACTATCTTAAAGAACGTGTCAATAAGAAGAACAATGATATTAAATATCTCATCGCTACTAATATTCATGAATTCTTTATTTTTGATGCCCATGAGTTTGAACGCAAATTCTATCAGAACAAACAATTACGTCGTGAGTTTCAAGACTTTGTGGATGGACGCAAAACCAGTAACAAAACCGATTTCTTCTATACTGAAATTGCAACAACCTATATTGAGGAGGTGAAAGATAGCCTTGAATACACTTACTTCAACTTACAAGACTATCAACACCTGCTTGATAGAACAGACAGTAGCGCTTCACGCAAACTTATCGAACTTTATAAGATATTCAGCGATACACATCTTTTGAAGCTATCGTTCCAAAATGACAGCAATTCGCTCAACCGTGGATTCTACACTGAGCTGCTACACATTATTGGTATTGAGGAACGCAAAGAGAATAATAAAACCGTGATTGTACGCAAAGCTGTGGAACGGCGTGACGAGGCTTCATTACTAGAGAATACTATTAACCAACTGGATGCAGAAGATTGTTTGCGTCACATAAATGGTCGTTTGTATGGGAATGATTATGAGGAACGGTTATTCAATGTTGCAATGGAATTGTGTATTACTTGGATGAATCGTATCCTTTTCTTGAAACTGTTGGAGGCTCAGATGTTGAAATACCACAATGGAGATGCAATCTATAAATTTCTTTCAATAACTAAGATTCATGACTATGATGATCTCAACACACTCTTTTTCCAAGTGCTTGCACGTGACATGGGCAGCCGCACACACTCCATTATGCGTGATTTTGCTTACGTTCCCTATCTTAACAGTTCTCTTTTCGAGGTGACAGATTTGGAAAGTAAAACAATTAAGATAAACAGCCTTTCACAACGTACGGTACTTCCTGTCTTGGCGAGTAGCGTATTACGAAATAAAAAACGCAATCTACAAGTCAACGCATTACCCACCCTGCAATATTTGTTTGCTTTTCTCGACGCTTATAACTTTGCGAGCGAAGGCAGTGAAGAAGTGCAAGAAGAGGCTAAAACACTCATCAATGCTTCTGTTTTAGGGCTTATATTCGAGAAAATAAATGGTCACAAGGATGGTTCAGTATTCACTCCAGGCTTTATTATCACTATGTTCATGTGCCGTGAAGCAATCACCAAGACCGTGTTGCAAAAGTTTAATGGTTATTATGGCTGGAATTGTACCACCCGTATAGAACTATACAACCATATTGACAATATAGTCGAAGCTAATGAACTAATTAACAGTTTGCGACTGTGTGATCCAGCTGTTGGTTCGGGTCACTTTCTTGTGTCTGCTCTCAATGAACTGATACTCTTGAAATACGAATTAGGTATTTTGGTAGATGCTACCGGTAAGCGTATCCGCAAAGCGGACTATCAACTTGCCATTGAAAATGACGAGCTGATTGTTACCGATACCGAAGGTAATTTATTTGCTTACAACCCACTCAATGCGGAAAGTCGCCGCATGCAGGAAACTCTTTTCAAGGAGAAGCGTCAAATCATTGAGAACTGTTTATTTGGCGTTGATATTAACCCCAACTCTGTGAAGATTTGCCGCCTACGACTGTGGATTGAATTGTTGAAGAATGCTTACTATACGGCTGAAAGTAATTACACTTATTTAGAAACCTTACCAAATATCGACATTAACATCAAATGTGGAAATTCTTTGCTTCACCGATTCGCTTTGACAGACAGTATTCAGACCGTACTGCGAGAGTCTAGTATCAGCATCAGCCAATATAAGGAGGCTGTAGCTAAATATAAAAATGCCCAAAGTAAAAGCGAAAAGCAGGATTTGGAAACGTTTATAACAGAAATCAAGTCGAAACTGAAAACAGAGAGCAACCGCCGGGATGCACGATTGGTTAGATTGAACAAACGCCGCTCTGAGTTGGCAAACTTACAAGCGCCTCAACTGTTTGAACCGACAAAAAAGGAAAAGAAAGCGTCGGACAAGCGCATTGCCGATTTAAAGAAAGAAATTGCGACTTTAGAAAATATATTTGAGGAAATACGCTCCAACAAAATTTATCTTGGTGCATTCGAATGGCGTATAGAGTTTCCAGAAGTACTCGATGCCGAAGGCAACTTCTTGGGATTTGACTGTATCATTGGCAATCCACCTTACATTCAGTTACAATCTATGGGTAAGAGTGCCGATGTATTAGAATGCATGGGTTACATAACTTATGCACGCACTGGTGATATTTACTGCCTCTTCTATGAGTTGGGTATGAACCTGCTTACTCCCAATGGTTTTCTTTGCTATATCACGTCTAATAAATGGATGCGTGCAGGGTATGGTGAAGCCTTGCGAGGTTATTTCGCAAGCAAGACCAATCCTATTATGTTGGTAGATTTTGCAGGTATAAAAATATTCGATGCAATAACGGTAGAAGCAAATATTCTTTTATCTCAAAAAGCAGCAAATATTTTTAACACACAAGCTTGTTTGGTACAAGATTCGAATGGCTTGAATAATTTGAGCGATTTCGTGCAGCAACAAGGCGTGAAGTGTAACTTTGCAGATTCTATCCCATGGGTGATATTGTCTCCCATTGAACAGAGCATCAAGCAGAAGATTGAGTCTGTGGGAATACCCTTGAAGGATTGGAACATCCAAATCAACTATGGGATAAAAACTGGTTTCAATGATGCTTTTATCATTTCTACCGAAAAGCGTGATGAGATACTAGCGAATTGTCAAACAGAAGATGAACGTGTTCGGACGGCTGAACTTATACGACCGATTCTTCGTGGCAGGGATATCAAGAGATATGAATATGAATGGGCGGACTTGTGGATTATAGCCACATTTCCTTCGCGGCATTATGATATAGAAAGTTATCCTGCGGTGAAAAATTATCTTCTGTCAATTGGCATAGAGCGTTTAGAACAAACAGGAGAAACTCATATTGTTAATGGCAAAAAAATAAAAGCCCGAAAGAAAACTAGTAACGAGTGGTTTGAAACACAAGATAGCATCAGTTATTGGGAGGATTTTTCTAAGCCAAAAATTGTATGGAAAATAATCGGAAACCAAATGGTTTTTGCATATGATGCCAACAATTATGTAATGAACAATGCCTGTTATATTATGACAGGCGATCATTTGGATTATCTGTTGGCAGTATTGAATTTTCCAATAACTGAAGTAACCTTCGTGTAATCATACGAGTCTGTGATTTCCTGCGTTTACGCAGTTTGCTATAAGCAAGATAGGCACGGCGTACATCAAGATACTTGTTACGGGGACGTTGTATGTGCAAGGTCTGGCAATGTTTGCACAGATGACGATGAAGCCATACAATACCTTCCCATAAGAGTTTGGTATCAGTAGGAAAACGCAGATGACTTTCATAACAGGTGGCATCGGTCATACAGACATGAAGGTTCTCAAGATAAGGTTTCCAATGCTCGGCAAGAATGAGCTGGAGGGGCTCAACGTCAAGGCGATGCGCTAGTTCCTGACGAATTGCACTAACGATTTTAGGATTGGTTAGTGGATGAAGCGGATCAATCTGAACACCACAAAACAACTGGTAATGAATATTACCGTTTAAATGCTCAATCAGTTGTGCATCGGAAAAGTTGGTATAGGACTTCAAGACCATCAAGGCTATTTTACCTTCGGGAGAAAAATAACTTTTACGACCCAAAGCAGAGGACTTCAAATGCATTTGTCGGGCCAGTTCCGAGAAAGGAAACAGAGCATGGAGGCGACCTAATTCACTCGTTGCAAAACTTTGACGATATTTTTTTAGCATATCGAACTCGGTAAAACCTAAACGAGGTTCGATTTCTGAGATTTTTTGTATCTTTACCATGTGTTTTTATTTTAGATTACCCCCGTTTTGGCCGTCAAACCGTTTTTTGGGGGGAATGCTTAAAGATACAAAAAAGGCAACTAACTCGCAATGAATTAGTTGCCTTAAATTTTATTATTTTAGGAATATCCCTGTTTTAATGATTGGTGTCTGGAACTGGTTGAGGAGTTATACTATAGACATTTACTGAATGTCCCTGTATAGTGTCGATAATATTAAAGAAAAACTTGTTATCTCCCTATATGCCAAAGGAATGAGCGTGTCAGACATAGAAGAGGAGATGCGTGAAATCTATGAGATAGAACTGTCCACATCAGCTATTTCCATCATCACGAACAAAGTCAACCAGGCTGCTCAGGAATGGCAGAACCGCCCTTTGGATCCGGTCTATCTCATCGTTTGGATGATTCTACCTATTTTGACTTTTCAGCCTATTAATTGTTTTGGTAACTTCGTTCATTAGCTTTTGATTGGAAGTTCTAAATGTGTTAAGTTCTTTGATTATATCTGCTTTATTATAGTATAAATTATACCAGCCTAATGTTTCAGCAGCCAATATGCGAAGTTCTTCTTCTTGGCTTTCATTTTTTATAATGTTCAGTAATGGCTCAATAGCTTTAGCAATAGGTTTATTTCGGAACCTACTTATTTCGCTTTGTATCTGTTTGGTAGTACTTTCCGGACTGTCAATAAGTGCAAAATCTCTTTCAAGTCCTTTCTTTTGGCGAGGAAGGTATTCTAACAATTCATTCACATAGGAAGAATCGTAGAAAGACCAATCGGCAGCCTGTTTCTTCAATTCATTCAAAGCCATATCATGGTCGAACGTGTTGATAGCACTAAAAATTCTGAAACGATGGCGGTTTTCATGTCCGCGTAATAAATAGCTTTCTATCCATGCCGGCAACAATTCCGGATTGCAATTCTTTTCAACGTATTCCACCGCATAACGACGGATCAGTTCATAACTGTCGTTCATGGCTGTCTGCAATACATCGGCAACCTCTGTCGGATAGTTCAAAGCTAATAGGCGTAATGCTTCCAACCGCACAACGAAATAGTTCGATTCGTGGTAACTTTTCTTCAGCAACTCAACGAGACCACTATAATTTGCCATTGACAATTGACGGAGCGCCATTGCCTGCATGTCAGCCATAGGGGAATTCAGCTGTTTTTTCCAGAATGTAACATTTCCTTCCTGCGCAACTAAAGCTTGGTTGATGTCCATATCCAGCCCGGCATTATTGGTGAAGTGAAAAGTCGGGTCACCGATCAGATGATTTTCCAAGAAGCAGGTAAAACGAGTGAACTGCCCGATGCGCATACCGGCAGCTAACAAGCCGAGAAATTCATCCGGCCATTTATCTTGAATGGTGTTAACCGTACATCCCATAGTAGCAATGGTCTTACCCTTATTGAATATATAAGAGCCTACAATGTTGTCATCCAAATGGAAAGAACCGTTGAAACAAGCATCGAACAATATAAAACGCGCATTAGGAGTCAAAAGACGAATATCTTCAGTATAGATATCCATATTACGGTTTACAATGGAATCCGATTTTATTTTCTCCTCATCGAAAGCTTCCGCACACCAACTTTCAGGCACCCCATACTGCTTGGCATATTCTTTGATAGCAGCTTCACGCCCATGTTTCTTGGCGTATGAAGGCACTTTGCTTCGCAAGAATATTTTGGCATTCTCAATACTCAAATTAATACCGGAACCATTTTCATAGCCATTGATATACTGCATGGTGGGGCCACCGTGGTGATGGAATAGCATGACATCTAATCCTTCGCGCTGAATCTCGTTCAAGTATAATGGTTTCATCGGATAGCGCATGTTAAAATCATAGAACTTCACTGTATTACCCGATTTGAATATTTGCGGCAATTGCTCACGTAAGGCTATTTGCTCACCGCTCCATGCCAAAGGATCTTCAGAATTGTAACCATGGCCACGGGCCATAGTCAGTTGGTCAAATGCATTTTGCTTTGCTTTTTCGGCAACTGCCTTTTTTAAGTAATCGCGTAGCATCTGATAACGGTTCTCACCTTCTAAATGTAATGGACGGATACGGGCCGAATAAATATCCGGTGAAATATACTGTTTAGAATCAGCACGCAATGTCATATAATGATAGTCAGGTATCAAACTGTCTTGTTTAATATAATCAAATTTTAATCCGAAGTCATCATAATAACGGTCGGAAGGAACGCTTGATTTCTGCCAATTGGCTTTGGGAGACCTTTTGAAAGCCGAAGATAGATGATGTGCATCACGAATCATTGGAATAGGGATGTCACCTATAAATACGCAACCCTCCAAAGGCGTTTTCTCATTCTCATGCAATTTGACAAGTTGCTCACGAATAGGTTCGGGCCTTTTCCAATCATCAATTAGCAAGTAAGTACCTAAACCTTCTTTTTCTATACTGGTACGATAAGCATCAATTTCACTTTTCGCTTCATCATAACTTTTCTGATCGACTACAATTGCAAAAGTAGTCTTTGTTTTTATACTAGGATGTACAACTGTTTGCGCCTGCATATCCTGTAAGCACAAAGCGGTAATTGCCAAAAGGATGTATTTATTCATATTTATAAACTTAATCTTTTGATTGTCTGTTCAAGCTCTGCTTTTAAATCTTCCGGAAGATTGGCTGTTTGTTGCATCTTCTTTATTTCTTCAAGAATGTGTGGCCGTTGTACAGAATTAGTAAACCAACCTAATGCTTCGGCCATTACTACACGTACTTCCTGTGGATTACCGGCATCACGAATTACATTCAAATAATCATCCACGTGGAAATGGAATGTATAGTTACGCACATTGCGGATTGCACTGATACGTTTTGCTTCCGGTGCAGCTACATCCATCAAGGTCTGATGGACTTTTGCCTCTTGTACAAACATTCTTTCCAGGCTTCTTAGTAATCGTTTTTTCTCTTCGTTTTCATTCAAACGGTCAACTTTTGCATAAAAGTCTTCTATTGTCTTTTCTACTTTCTCTTTCGGATAAAGGCTTAAAGCCTTGTTGGCACTCATTTGTACGCGTAAGCGTTCATTATGTTCGACCAATGCTTCCACAATAGCGGGCAATAAGGAATCGTCACCTACAAATCCAGCATAAATGGCACTTTGGCGAGCTACCATTTCATAAGTATCGTTCAAACCTTCGCGTAATGCTTCGATGAAGTTGTCGTCCTGATAACGGCTCAACAACTTGATAGCTTCCATACGAACCGTATTGAAGCCACTTTCCCGGTACTTCTTCAGGAGCAACGGAGATAATTCCTTTTGGGTATCGGCGTCAGCCAGCATACGCATGGCCAAACTTTGTACATCAGCGTATGGGCTGTTTAACAAATTCTTCCAATAGGCTTTGTCATCTTTGTGTATTGTTATATCGGTACTTAAAGTATTGGCTTCGATAGGAGCAAAACGGAAAGTGGGATCACCAAACAAATGACCTTCAAGTGATACGATTAGCTTATTGTATTGCCCGGCTCGTACACCATGGGACAACAAACCAATCATTTCAATAGTCCAGCGGTCTTGCAATACGTTACGGGTATTTCCTTGTGCTACTAATGTCTGACCGTCATTAAAGATATATTGTCCTGCTATATAGTCGTTTTCGTGAAAAGAACCGTTGTAGCACGCATCAAACATTATCATCTTCGGATTAGTGGAAAGATTTCTCTTCATTAAATCTTCCGTTACGATACGTTCATCAGCGTAGTGAAGAGAGTCTGCTTCCCAGAACTTAGGATTGTCCAGGTCTTTAAAAAACACCTCATTCACTTGTCGTTTTTCCTGCATCTGAATACGTAAGGTGTCTTTGTCACGTTTTCCAACATGGGACATGACTGCATTATAAAGTGTACTCTTCAACATTTTATAACGATTATTGAAATCAGTGCATGCCAATTCATCATTAATAAGCTGCCCTGTTGGCATTCCATGTTCATGAAACATAAATAAGTCAAGGTCCTTTCGTTGCAATTCGCTGAATAACTTATATTTCATAGGGTGTTTCATTCGGAAGTTCCAATGTTTGAATCCCATTTGACGACCAAAAGCTAATGGAAAGTTCTCCATATAAGCTTTTTCGTCATCCATCCATACAATCAGGCAATCGGAATTGTAAGAAGCACCATTGAATGAGAATACCCGATCTAATTGATTATGCTTATCTGTCTTGGCAGCAGCAGCTTTCTTCAGATATGAGGCAATGGCCGCATATTTATCCCCTTCCTTTTTTTCCGGATACTTGATACGAGCTGAATAGAAAGTAGGATTTAGCCGCTGGGGACTGTCTTCTGTCAATTTGTAGTAGAAATGCTGATGATTTACTGAGTCTTGCCTGATGAACTCAAACTTTAAGTTCAGATCATCATAAAAGCGGTCGGTAGGTACGGAAGACTGATCCCAAGGAAAGGCTTTCTCATTCATTTTGAATGCAGTAGTCATGTGTTGCGCATTACGTACCAATGCGACAGGCACATCGCCGATTAAAACCAGACCTTCCAATGAAGGGCATTCTTGATATGTTTTGATGATTATCTGTTTGACTTGATCTGGATTTTGCCAGTCACCGCTGATCAGATAAGTTGCCAAACCATCATCTTCAACCGCAGTTTTGTACTGATGCATGGCATCTTTGGTATTTGCATAAGTTTGGTTATCTGTTATGATAGCAAAAGCGGTAGGTTGTTTGACCAATGGCTTTATGACTGTTGTTTGTGCATTTCCTGCCAATGGCAAAAGAAATGCCAGATATATTATTTTTTTAATCATGGCCAATTAATTTTTAAGTCTGTAATATGTACGGTCGGCTTCTTCACGAAGGTTCTCGGATAAGCTCTTATCTTTTCTCAGTTGATCGCATACCCGAAGGATGTCAGGCTTCCGATAAGAATGAGTGAACCAAGCAAAAGCCTCCAATAAACAGGTTTTTAGCTTTTCACTTTCACTGGAGTCGGTAAGTAAAGCCAAGAGGCCGTCTACACAGGCATGTGCCATATGATTTTTCAGAGAATTGCAATAAAGGATGCGCCAACGTTCGGAAGTTTCTTTGCTTAATAACTCTTTTTGCATGCTACGACTATTATTGGCATTCTCCAAAACCTTACGCATCTCCTCCTTGTCTTGCAACACATAGGTCTCAGCCATTACTTTATCAATTGCCGCCTGTACGGCTGCCTGATCAAAGACTTGAAGCCCCAAACTCACATTAAATGCCACACGCTCGGATAGGTTGTCTTCTACATAGGCTTTGATTTGCGGATAAACATACTCGTTCAGTCCCACATGTTGCATCATACGAACAGAGGTGCGACGAATAAATTCATAGGAATCCGTAATGGCCAAGTGTAAGACTTCCCGGAAGTTTTTGTCACTAATCTTCTCAAGCAATGCCAAGCAGGTGAAACGTACCATCATGAACGAGGAAGTTTCAAAAGTTTTTCTTAATAAATCAGAAATACCCGGATAGTCATTGCGATAAAGGTTGTGCAAAGCAAAATTCTGTATGTCGGCATAGGGCGACTGTAATAACTCCAACATGCGGGACTCGCTATATGGTTCTTTGAACAAAGCATTGGCATCTACCTCATTGATAGATTGAAAACGTAGAGTAGGGTCACCGGTAATGTGCGATTCGAGAATATTCGTCAATTTAGCCCATTGCCCCACTCGTGCTCCCATACCTAACAGGCCGAGCATCTCGTTTGCCATTTTATCTTGCAGTACATTGACTGAATTGGCAAAAGTAGTTACGCATTTTCCTTCCGACATGATATAACGTCCGGCAATGTAATCTTTTTCCCGGAAATCACCATTATAGCATGCATCGAAAATTACCATACGGCTATTAGGCTTAAACTCTGTAACTTCCGACAGGATAATACCGGTGCGCAGGTCTAGTAAAGAATCTTCTGCAATTACTTTGGGATCATCATAGCCTGCAATCCAAGTAGTGTCCAAACCGTATGTGTTTTTCATCATATCCAGCATTTCGTCGAAAGACTTTTTGTTGTTTTGCTTTCTACGCGCTAAACCACGATAATAGTACTTCATTGCATCTACATGAGCATTCCACCTATTAGTAGCGGGACTACCGGAAAGATATTGACGTTCGGGCATACCATGCTCATGAAAAATAGACAAGTCCAGATCTGTGCGTTTCAGCATATTAATGACATCGTCCTTGGGATAATCGCTGAAATTATAACGGATGAAACGGGCCCGTCCCTCTTTATCGAATACGCCCGGCATTTGTTCGCGAATAGTAAAGGTTTCCGGTGTCCATGCAGTCAATGAGTTAGAGTAAGAGCCATCACCTGTATAGGAGAAGAATTGGTCTAATTTATTGTTTATCTGGTGCTCAGCCACCACTTTTTTAAAATAGCGGCTGATTTGCGCATGCGGTTCTTCGCCGTTATCAACAGCTTTGACACGTGCAGAATATATGTCACACCGAATTTGCTGTGGAGATTTTATAGCCAAATTATAATAGAAGAAATTATTTTCGACACTGTCCTGTTTCAAAAAATCGAATTGTAGGTCGAAATCATCGTAGAAACGGTCGCTGGGCACTGAAGAATCTCTCCAGTCATTGTTTTTCTCATCCATTTTAAAAGCGGAAGTCATATGCTGGGCTTTGCGGAGCATTGGAATAGGGATATCACCGACAAATACCACTCCTTCCAATTTATCCTTTTTGTAGAGCTTAACAATAACTTTCTTTACATCTTCCGGTTTATTCCATTCATTGTATACGATGAACGTAGGCAACCCTTCCATTCCTAGAATCTCCTGATAGGCTTTAAGCTCGGCTTCACAAGCCTGAAATGTCCCTTTATCTGTAATTACAGCAAAAGAGGTGTCCTTTACTTTCACAGCCGGTTTAACAAATGTCTGTGCCCGCAGAGATAATATGCTGCAGAGCATCAAACTTCCAGTTATTAATTTACGCATGTTTTGTAATATAGATTTCGTTATGTAGCATTAAAAATTACATCCTAAACTTATCGATAAATGAGTACGCCCATCATAATCATAGTCAGAGGTATTTACACGATCGAATACAACTTTTGCAAATAAGTTCATACGTCTGTTTTCTCTGACTTGTTGCGAATACGTTATCGACCCGCCAATACGATAGTAATCACAGGTATAATAATTAGTCAGCCCTTGTTGTAATTCGGTTACAGTTGGATAGTCTGCATGGCTGCCACCATATACATATTCACCTCCCAGATTATTGTTATACGCAACATGAACATCTATTAAAAGCCTGCGATTCAAACTATTGCCTAAAACAAAATTTTTTTTGCCACCTAAGCCTAAAGATAAATTTTCTGCATTCTGTACAGAATTAGGCATTAAATATTCATCGTCTTGCTTGGTATAATTCACATTTAATTCTGCTTTCCAACTATATTCATTCCCGCGGTTTCTGCTTAATGCATAATTAAGAGAAGCGGTTTGTGCCTTGTACGTAGAACGGATGTTATTATATAATTCCACCCAGCCACTTTGTGATTCAGAGTTATCGCGTTGAGAAATATACTGAATACCATCGATGTTACGATTTGTATATGTGGTTCTCATATAATTGGTATAGTCCTTTCCTTCCTGAATCATCGTTAAAGAAACATGAGCAGTTTTATCTTTTACACCGGCTATTTTTTTAGGAGTCGTATAGCTCTGCTGAACAGTTTCCGCTTTTACATCGTAACTGCCCTCAAGCAGTAAATTGAAAGAGGGCATACTGAAGTTGTACTGGAGAGCTCCACCGAAACGGTCTCCAATATAATTGCTGGTTACACCGCTGCCTATTCCTTTTATGGCTGTTCCCAAACCGTATAATATATAATAGTCCTGATCCACATAAGAGTTGACATTACTCATTCTTGAGTCTTCCTTGATAGAACTATACTTGAAACTTGCACCAAACTTGTGTGAATTATTCAACTTGTAAGTAATCCCCGGCGTCAGTCCCAGCGTATAAAAACGGGTATCCACACGCGGGTCGCGCTGTTTGGCAGCTAATGTAGCTACATAATTACCTTCCAACCCCAATGCCCAATGATTACCAAGTAAAGGAGTAGCTGCACGAAACTTCAGATCGTAATATTGATTTCTCCATTTGCTTAAGTGCTGGTCTGCGACATAGTAAGGCATTCCCCTGAATGGATCGGCAATGGAGGCGTTATATCCGGCATCTGTCAGATTTTTTTGTGCAAAATTAAATGCTCCCCACACATATGCATTTTTCAGATTGATAAAGCCTTCACTGGATACACCTACGATAGCCTCTTTCTGCCCCTCTTGCGGACGGCAATAGTTTCCGTCCTGTAAGTCATATCCCAATATAACATTCGAATAATTCTGAATATCATCGAATGGCATACCGGCAGCATTCTGTGAATGAGACCATAGTCGTCTTGTTTTCAATTGTTCCATAGCGGCGGGAGAGAAGCCCTGTGCCGCTCCCACCATACTTACAAGGCAGGCTATCATTACCAGCAGGCAGCTTTTCATATAGTTCATATATTGTTTTTTCATTGTTCTGTCTTTTTAGTTAATTATTACAATGTGTGATTCCATGAAGGCATTTTTGCTCCATTACGACGCATTACAGGAACAACGCCACGTTCAAAGTCATCCGTACTGTTGTTTGTATCCTGATATATATATGTACCTGTTTCTTCGCGAATAATAGGATTACCTTCTTCGTCTGTGGACAATTTGCGAGCAATACCTAAACCGCAATAAGTAGCTCCTACCCAAGTAATACCTGCATCAAGTACACCGGGGACACGTTTTGCATTCATCTTTGACTCATTGTTTACTGCTTCAACAGCATCCAATACATATTTAATAGGTATTTTTGCATAATAAACATTGCTGTTCGGTTTGCTAAGATCTGTTGTCTTCATATTTTCATCGTTGACCGGATCCCAAGCTTCTCCTTCAGGAACACGAAAAATCACATAAGCACCTCCGAATACGGATGTCAAATATTGTGGTATACTTCCCATCTCTGCTTTTCCTTGGTAGAAAACATGTTGCATATCATAAGCTGCCTGGTCAGGGAAGTTTGGATTATTCATATTAAACTCAAACTCAGAACTACTGCCGTCTATAGGACTTTGAGGGTTATAGATGTCCAACTGATGGTTAGCGGCAAATTGAGAAATGATGCAAGATTCACCTGGCGCTAACGGATATTCGGTTCCATTTCCTGGAAATTTCCACACACGTTCTCCATATGCATAATTATTACCGTCCGCTTCCGGCCAAATAGGTAATTTAGTGGTAGCTGTACCCGGAGTTAAATTTGCGAAATAAATACCGTCCAAATACAAAATGTCAGCAGAGTTATTGTATATCTCATAGAACTGGTCTCGGAAATAGACTCCTCCTTTTTCCGGACGGCTACCGCAATAATAAATCTCCTTGAATATTAATGGGCTCACTTTAAGCCCTTGTACTTCAATATTCAATGCGCTACCATGCTTAAATAATGCCGCATTTACAGAATTGCCATTGATGTAGTATTCATTGTTTTCTGTATCGATCGCTGTACCGGATACTGTTACCGAATAAATTCCGGGGATAATTCCGTCAACTTTCACACTATTATCAGTTACTTCTTTTACATAATGTAAATCTTCATCGTAATTGTCGAACTTTACAGTCAGATCTTTCAGTGTGGATATATTTTCAACGGTAATATCCAAATATACATCCACTGTGATAGGATTCACTTCTGCTGTGCCAGACATGTCCCTGAACGAATCGCATCCTATCAAAAGGGTACTTGCCAATGTAAACAAATATATTAAATATTTTTTCATAACTTCCTAAACATTATAAAGTGAGTGATAATTCCAGCCCAAAGAAAAATCGGTTATTCAATTGAATATATGAACCCGGATTACGTTTGGATTCTCTGCGCGGATAACTTCTGAACATATTGTTGGCAAAGAAAGAAACACGTAGCATATTGCTAATTTCTTTAGTTACATTCAAGTTAAAACAAAAATAAGGACTGTATGATTCTTTTATAGCATTATTATGACTTACATTATTCAACATATATCCATATCCTGCATCCTTTACTTGCTGGGTAGTGGTATATTTCCCCTTGGGAAACATATTTACAGACGCATCTTCCAATGCTAAATAGCCCACAGGTATAGAATCGTTTCCAAATGTATTCCAATTAGACTGCTGCCAAATAGCTTGTGCTGTCATCGTAACAACAAAACCGATACGCGGGATATTGTGAGTGGCACGTAAAGTCGTTACAAATTGTTGTTTGTAACTTGCATTGCCTTCTTGAGAATAAATGGCCACCGGTTTACGGGCTGAAGCAGCATCTTCGCTATTGTCATAGAAGCTATAACCCTGACGCCAACTCTTAGTACGCATCCATGAGCCATTTATTTGGAAGGCCGTACGGATAGCATCAATACGTCCGATATTCAAATCAAATTCTAAACCTTTAGTTTCTATATTTAAATTATTAGTTGGTTTTGCATAAGTAGACAATACCGGTAGGCTACTACTAAGCTCTATCCCGTTTTCTGTGCGCTGGTATTCATTGTAGATAAATGTATTGAAGGTGTTGAAGGTTTGGCTCATTACATAACCATCCTTCAGACGCTCCTTATAAGCTATTACATTCAGATTGGTTTTACCCACTCGTAAATTAAAACCGACTTCTGCTTTATGATTTTGGGCAATCTTCAAATCTGAGTTATCTACTTGCCGAACTTCTGTGGTAGTCATAAACAAGCGCTGGCTTTCCGGAATATTTTCATTGGTAAGCTCATTTATATTGATATATTCAAAATATGCATTTTCTGGATATAAATAGAGAAGAGAAGGCATCTTTGCAGCAATACCGTAACCTCCCTGAAGACTTAATAGATTCGGAATCAAATCAATGGATGCATTTACACGTGGCGAGAAAATGCCTCCTACTACTGAGGTATGATCATAACGCACACCAGCCTGAATGTTCAAATCATGCGTACCGCTTATGGACCATTTGAAATTATCTTCCACATATGCACCAAATTGGTTAATGAAAGGAATATCCTTATAGTTACGTGGACGGAAAGATGAATTATGACCGTATTGACTACGATAAGGAGGAGTACTTGGGTCATAAGTTTTTCCTTTACCAACGTTACCGTCACTCCGGAAATCCGCACCAATCAAGATGCGGTTGTTTACATGACCGCTCGCCTTGAATAGAGAACTCGTCACTTTAGCAAACAAATTAACTTCACGACTATCGATCTCATAGTGTCCCAAATAGCTGCTTGGTAGATAAACAGCATAATGATTTATGTCTTCCGGTCCAAAATTAGTAATTTGATTACCATTGGCATCATAGATATGCTGACCTGCAAAGTTACTAAGTACCGCACCGTTTGTAGTGGTCATGGAATAAGGAGATGTAGCAGAACTGTATACGGTTTCATAATAACTGTCTTTATCCATATACGTACCTGACAATACATAGCGTAGTGTTTTTAACCAGCCCTTATTTATATTCCATGTACCATTGGTATTCAAAGTAAAACCTATATCGCGGCCTTCCGAAGCTGTTTTAGTTTGTTCATCATCAGGATTACGTTCACGTTGATCCTTACCATAAATAAAATCAAAGCTGGAATTGGTACGTAACTTATTATTAAAGAAAGTATTTGAATAGAGCAACTTTGTTGTGGCACGCTGATAGTGCTGGTAACTGGATATTGGATTATTCGTATTATAAGCATAATCTGCACTTACATTTAAAGCGCCTTTCTTTTTTCCAAGTTCAAAACCGGTTCCCATAGACACCTGATAGATATTGGGATTGGCTTTTGCTTTGACACGTAGCGGCTCACGACCAGCTTTTGTATTAATAATTACTGCTCCTGAGGTCAGATCACCATATTCAACAGAAGGGATACCACGAACGATTTGTATAGACTCTATATTTTCAGTAGAAATACTACGAACATCGGTTCCACCAGCCGGCGAGGCACCTCCGGCCAATGAAGCGGGTGTTTCCGTACCACTTAATACCGTAGGGCTCATCGCAGATAGATTAGCATTATTTGAGATGGGGGCACCATCACGAATTATTGCGGTGCCCATAGCATTCATCGGAGCTTCCGGACCACTGGAACTGGAAACTTGACGGATGTTAATCTGTTGTGCCGAACTCATATCTTGATTCTGTGAAATTCCACCTGGCATCAATGACATTACATCATATAAACTGGTCGCTTGCATATGGTCCATAGCAGAGCGGGAAATGTGAGAAGATGTGGATTTGCCTGAACGGCTGTTGGTTGCAGTTACTGTAACTTCTTTCAACTTAAAATCCTCATTCCTCATTGTAAAATTAAGAACCAAATCCTTATTTACATTTATTAAGGTGTCAATGGAGACTTTGCCCAAATATTGAATTTGCATACGAATTTTACCAGTAGGTACGTTTTCCAGTATGTATCTACCATTTTCATCAGAGGTTGTCCCTAGTGCAATTTCAGGAATAGACACAGCTGCAAATTCTAAAGGCAAACGCTTGTTGTTGTGGTCGTACTCATAAACAGTGCCTGTAAGTTTTACTTTGTAATTGTTTTGCGATTTGATAGGGAGGGCAATTCCTATGCAAATAAGTATAAACAAGTATATAATATTACACCCCAAAATACCTTTTTTCATAAGTAACATCATATTTATTAATAATGCAAAATTATATGTAAATTTTAAATTAAAACAAACCATTGTGTGTAACAAAACTAAAATTATTAAAAATACATGTTGTTTTTGTTGGTGCCGTTGCATAATCTCACAGACCTCAACCGTCTGTTGTCTAACAATATAGCAACTGCATTATATTTAGGAAAATCCAATATATATTAGTACTTTATTTAAGTTCCATACATAGTAATACGGATCTTGAGTGATTAAAAGCAAACTGCAAATCTAAATAAAAAACGGGATGGTTGTAGTTCTGATATGCTATATCTTAATACAACGCAGATAAATACTTATATTTTCATTGATAGATCTAACTAAGTTAAAAAACGGATTTTCTCCAAAATTCTTCTGATAGCTCCGTTCCAGCCTCATATTTATCGCACTTTACAGAAGCCCCAGTTCAAATATAAGGAAACTGTATCTCTCTTCGATAAAAGATCTATTTTAGGACGCAAAATTAGATATTACAAAAGATTATAAAAATACCATTTTTTTGGTATAAAAACGCATCTAATACCTATATATAGGTATTAAATATCATTGGCAATGTATGTTCCATTTCATTAAGCAAACAATTTTTTGTATAAAATACAAATAGTACTTTTTTACCCACTTAAAAAGTGCAAGAATGTATAAAAGTCCATGTGTCAGCTATAATAGGGGCATGAATAGGCATCCGTTCCATACCTGTCCCTATTTGAATCGGTCACCCCACAGTGACCGGACATTACTCACCCAATTCGGATTCTCATTACAGTAGGCAACGAAAATCTGTATCAAGTTCCAAAGCCCGAGAATCATTCCATTAAACCTGGCAGGAATTGTGACAACATGTCTGCTTGAAACAGCTACTATTATGGTATCATGCTGTATTGTTATGCTATATACCATGTTCTAAGTCAAAACTCTTTTTTTTTAGAATTGAAGGTTTAAGGCTCCATCCGAAAGTCAATATCACTTTCTCAAAATTCTTTTCTACAGCACCCTTTGTATAAGTTAGGATGTCTTTCTCTAGAAAATTTTTGAAATCAGATGAACTCATGTCTCTAAAAATGTTTATATATTCTTTTTTAAGAAATTCATTTATGGCATGTGCCGATATCTTTTTTTGCGTGCACTTTTCTATAACATATAAGTTGCTTGGTACCGGTACCATCGTGTCCAGCCCCATGAAGATATTACAGTCTACCATAAGAGTATAAGCGCCGCTCTCGGCAAGAGGTGCGGAAATGCAGTAATTGGCTTGCTCAAGCAGAGAATCCACCAGTTCTTTTGTGGAAGAACTGATACTATTGGCCAATTGTTCATATCCTCTTAGATTCAGTTGGGATATGGTCTTTTCGATAGCCGGGATGAATTTCATTCCTGGACCCAGGTTCAAATCAAATCTTTTGTAATAGACAAGAAGCTCATTCCAATCTTTGTACCGTGAAGGTTTGATGATATTTACATTGTCTATACCATGTTGTTTAAGATACTCGCCGGAGGAAAATGCATCTTCTTTGAAGGTCTGTGTGTTTCCATCCGGGAAACTTAAATAGATGGTCTTATATGTGTCTCCAGTGTTGGTCCTTGCAAAAGCTTTACATTCCTCACCTTTGAGATAATATGCTGTGGTGATGTCAAAACCATTACCGCTGGCATCATTGTCATAGCAACAATTCCACTTTACCTTATCAGATGGGAATATACGGCTTATATTCTCTATTTGGGATTTGGTGACATATCCCCCCGTGCTTATGAATGCGCATGTGGTTTCTTTAGTATAATGGTTTATTTCGTAGAAACTCATTGCGTCAATAGCGGATTCAAAGAGATATATGTCTGTAACCTTGTCAAAAGGAACAAAATTGGCCATCCAACAGCTTTGTGCCTTGTCACCACCCGTGGCAAAGGCTTTATAATTGGTATTGGTCTCTGCAAAATAGTTCCTCATTTCAAAGTTAAGGATTTCCATCTGGGAGGGTTTGCGGAATGGAAAGCCGATATGATTGTTTTTTCCTACCTGGTAGATGAACAGTCTATTGGCGAAATCCTCCACAGTCTGTGGAGAGAGCTTCCTTTGGACGGTCAAATATGGATTATCCTTTTTGATAGGACGAGGATTCCAATAATTCAAATTGGATTCAATATCATTTGGATTCAGTCCCAGCAGAGGATTGTTTACCGTTTCGGTATCTTCATTGGTGATCTGTTGAGTAGGCATTGGTACACCATCAATGACGAAGAGAGGCTGGGTTCCTCCTGTGACGGAGTTGACACCTCTGATTCTGAAAGTCATTCCGCTTGACAATGAACCGTCTGTGGGGATAATCTGTACTCCGCTGATTTTGCCTTGTAGTGCTTGCAACGTCTGCGTAGAACTACTGTTTACAATATCTTTTATATTCACAGAAGCAACGGCGGTTGCAATATCACTTTTTCGCTGGCTACCATAGCCTACAACAACCACCTCATCCATCTCTGTGACTGAAGGGTCTAGAATGATATCAAATCTTCGGTTCTTTCCGATAGTGATAGTTTTGGGCTTATATCCCAGATAACTGATGACCAGTTTTTCAGAAGGAAGTACTTTTATCGTGAACTTTCCTTCTAAATCGGTGATTACTGCATTGGTGGTACCTTCGATATTTATCGTGGCACCGATAAGAGGTTCACTCTTCTCATCCAACACTTGCCCTGAAATAGTTACTTGCTGTGCTAATGCTACAGTGAAATGTAGTATTAGAAACAATGTGCTTAATAGTACTTTTCTCTTCATAGTGCAGATATTAAAGTTTATAATAAGGATTAATACAATTAGATTTAAAATGGTAGTGCAAATAAAGCGAATTATAATATCCATGTTTTGACCTATTGTACTTTTCTCTTGACCAAATTACAGACTTTTTCTTCAAAGGTAATCGCTTTCTATTAATTTCATTTATCACCGCGTAAAATTATTCGATTGGACTTTTTATAGTGAGTATTATCATGGGGAGTATTAAAAAAGATTGGATATGAAAAATAGTATGTTAAATCATTCTGTTTTCTCAAATATGCAGTGGGGTGTGAGCGCAAGGAAAAATATCTGTAGAAATTGATAATAATGTATTTTATTCAAACTTTCCATTTATCCAAACTCTATCAGTTATCTGCACTTAAATCAGGCTTTGATATTTCAAGAGTTTGGATAAATGATTAAGGATTCAGTCTGCATTAATACCGAACATAGCAGTCAGTGAACGATTGATACCTTACGTTCGCATCGTGCGAAGTCTATTCCTTTCCACACGGTTTTGCGTCCGGCTGAAGATGCACACTCGGCTTGCGCCTTGTTCCTTTGCTGTTTCTTTATACTTGAAGTTCTACAATTCGTTTCACAAAGAATTACCCTGTGGAAGTCTGCCCGCTTTCGCGTAGGGTGACGTTGAAACCTTTATCCAGGGCATTACACCATGGCATTCGCTTTCTCCACAATCCTTTACCCGCACCTCATTCGGCCGCTCTTACAATTGGCCACCCATCGGTTATTGGCTGACGGGAGAGATACGGGCTTACCAAGTTTCGCACAAATAACTGACGACCGACTTAGACTCCGCCTATCCACCAGCAGTGCGACATCCGTGTAGCACGATGTAACAGCGTACTATCCTGACTGCTTGCCTTTTGGAATGGCCCATAAATATCCGTGAGCTAATTCATAGTCACGATGGTACGGCGATTCACTTAGGTTACTCATATCAGTCAGCTTTGACATTCTTCGCCTATGATGCTTAGGTTGGAACGTCGTTGTCAAGAGGGCTTCGCACCCGACCGTTGCCAGTCACGTACGCCTCTTCAGGCTACTATTGATGGAACAATAGGTTCAGACACGATGCTGAACAATTACTTGTGTGACCTCTTGGCGCACATTACACTACTAAGGTAATGCTTTTATAGGAGAAGTCACATCTGTAAAAAACTTATTATCATGCAATTATCTTACTTTATCTTAGGCTAAAAGCCCTTATTCAAGGTGTCTGTATCCTATCATCCGCTACCGCTCGGTATCGGATTCCTCCAGACCGATGGCATGGCATATCTCCTCCACCAGTTCAGGAAGGCCGGAGTCTTTCTCCTGACGGGGATCGGGTGGAAACAGCGTGGAACGAAAGACACCCTTACAGACAGGGTCCGCCTCCTTGTTGTAGCGGAGGGTGTTCGGAATGTGTGAGGACAGCAGCCGCAGCCCCATCCTGTGGATGACCCGGTTCCAGGCATCATACAAATTCTTCCGTCCCCTTCTATCCACCATGTTCCAGAACAGCCGGATTCCTTTCAAGTTGCAGTTCCCCTTGGCGATCAGCTCCTCTTCCAGCACCTTGGTAAACTGCAGGGAACTCTGCATGACGATATTGTCCGCCTTGAGCGGGACAAAGATATAGTCCATCGCGGCAACGGTATGAACCACCCCCTCGCTGCGGAGCGTTCCGGGAAGGTCGAAGAGCACGATATCGAAAGTCTCCCCTTTTTCGTCCATATAACGCCGCAGGTCTTCCACCCCCTTTTCCGGGTCGCTTTTGATGACCGGATAGGCAGGCTTACGGATTCTTTCGTACTGCCGGTACAGGTTCACCTTCAGGTCGTCATTTTTCATGACATTCTCCATGTCCCTCTCACGCATCAGGGCGATGCTGTGCTGCGGGGAGTCACAGTCCACAACCGCCACACGCACGTCTTTGCGGTAATGCAGGACACTGGCCAGCAGTACCGTAAAGACGGATTTTCCCACGCCACCCTTCTGGCTGGCGATGGCAACCAACAACTCTTTTTCTTTTTTCATCATACTTCTTTTTCATTAAAAGTTAAACACTATTGTTTCAGAAACAAAAATAATGCTCCCATCGGGGGAGATCCCCTGTCATGGGGGACGAGCCTTTATGACCGGCCGGGCAGGGACTCCTCCAGAATCATGTCCGTCGTTTCCCTGTATTCTTCCAGATGCCGCGAGACAAGGTGGTTGATGAACCCCTCCAGAGTGACCTTTCCGTTTCTCGAGGCTCCCGCCAGGATGGACAGTTTCCGGTGCAGGGCGGCGGGAATATGCAGCGACCGACGCTGCACGCCCGCAATGCCATGCAGGTATTCCTCCCCGTAGACGGACGGTTGCATGGGGCCATTTTTCCTTGCGGGACGTATAATGTCGTTACCGGACGTTCCACGTCTCTTCCGGGGACAGGCAGGCGCTTCCCCCATGATCTCACGGATGCGGTCCGCGTCCATCCCGCCAAGACCAATCCGCTCTTTTACGTTCTTTCCTGTCATGATATGCCTTCTTGGACAATGACAACGTTTTATCGGCGAGGTGTTCCTCCCGGCTGTCCGTCCTCATCCCAGGGACGGTAGACCTCACCGAGCAGGGAGGCGATGTCCTCCCTGTGTTCCTCCATATGGAGTTCCAACAACCGGATGATAAAACCGGAGATGCTGCCGCAGCCGGCGGCCCTGACCAGCATGGCGATCCGGCGGTGCAGTCTCCCATCAATGTAGGCGGTCTTCCACTCAGCGGCTCTGGGAGCGGGAACCAGAAACCTCCTCTTGTATTCCTCCGGACCTGTCACTTTCCCTGCCCGGACCTGACTTCCATGACTTGGTATCTCCACCACTGGTTCCAGGGATGGGGAAACGGGAGCTGACAGAAGGTTCCCCGTGAGTCCGACCCTCTCGAGAACGATATCGGAAAGCCGGTTCTTTTCCTTTTCTGAATCCATATTTTAAAATCTTAAATTATTAAATTACACAACTGGTATTGTCTCGGAATACAAAATAAAGGAAGAAGAGAACAGGATGAAACCACCTGTCACTTATAGTCATCCAAAGTCAGTTATTGTCATGATACACATGACGGGGGGGACGGAGATGCCGTTCCGTTCGGACGGTTCTTCCTATGCGGAGGCGACATCAGAGGCCCGTAGTGGTGTGGAAAAGCGAGCGGGATTCCGTTTCCTTGTCCACCGTTCCTTTTTAATCCTTATGGGCAGGCGTGAGAGCGCGCATCCGTCCGGATACGGATTCTTAAATTATCGGTCTATGGGAGTGTAAAAGTATTAATCCGTTAATGGAGAATTATGAAGGAAGACCATAAGGTGTACACGGCTACATTCTCCATTTGCAGAAGTGTAGAAGTAGTAATCCATTAATGAAGATAATGCAGAAAAACCATAAACCATATACGGCTCACTGCCGCTCTCCATTTGTAGATGTGTAGAAGTAACAATCCATTAATGGACAATAGGGCATGTAAAGGGCAGATTTCCCGTATATTCGCCTCCTTATTCCCGAATTATGGACGTAAGTCATATGATTATGGAGAGATATCCACCCTTTTATGGGGAGAGCAGCCGGCAAACACCTGATGGAAATGCCTCGTAAATCACAGGAGAATAGCCATACAATGGGCTAATACACAATAATTATTGGATAAATGTGGTCCGCTCCTGCGGACAGCAAGTTGTGTTTTCGTTTAACGAAAACAGGACGGTTTAACGGAGAATACACCGATAAACCGTTACTTATTTCAAGCTCCAGCGTCGCTTTTTACATATCTAACTATAATTCATTTGAAATCACAAAACAGATTGAACCGAATGTGGTTAGTTTGTCTGTTTATTTCATGTCCGAATCATTAGTATGCTATGTTGCAAAGTTCGTATTCATTATGAAAAAATCCGCTTACGAGAACAAGATATTCAGGTAATTTGCCATCCTTTCCCCAAAGAAGTTCGATGTTAAAAAGTTCAGAAAGCGTTTTGGCTATGTCAAATCCGAAGGCTTCGAGTGACGGACGCACTTTTTCCGGGTGTCGGCATGGTGTGCCGCAGTTACGCGTACACTCGTTATCTGAGCAGTGAAGACATTTACCTATATAGGCAAATGAACGCCCTCCATATTTCCGTTCCATATCCAATAATTCGCTCTCGATTCGTATCCGTTCCGGTAAAATGAGTTTTTGTGTATATTCAATCGGAATATCTTTGTCTTCAGGGATTATCTTCGTTGCCATAAGATGTGCATACTTGTATTGTCGGAGAAACGATTCCGTATCAAAATCAAATGGAGGACACCCCCAACTTTTACCGTAATTGGTACATTGTTTGCAAAGTTCAAGAAAATGTGGTTCGTCACGGAATTCGGCGATGTATCCTTCAACAGTGATGTCTGAAGTAAAATTTTCTACAGTGTATATACTCATTGTTTCAAAATCATTGTACCGCATAAGGAGTCGAAACGGATGTTTTCATTTTGGAAAAGTCTGTCAATGTATCCGCTTTTCTGCATTTCAGACGCGGTCAAGCAACTTAAATTCGGGGTATCTAACAATGCTATCGAATCGCACATGGACAACGCGATGTCAAGTTCATGTGTCGAGAACATGATACATTTTTTCTCGTCGTGGACAAGCCTACGAAGCAACGCCACAAGTTCGTAGCGATTAGGCATGTCAAGAAAGGAAGTCGGTTCATCAAGGAGAATGATAGGAGTATCCTGTGCCAATGCACGAGCAATCATCACACGCTGGCATTCGCCATCCGACATTTTATCCATCGTGCGGTTTGCATAAGCCTCCATTCCCACCGAAATGAGCGATTGCATGACTATCTCCTTATCTGTTTCTTGCATCCTACCTATCCAGTTGGTATAAGGAGCACGGCCTATGGCTACGACATCCTTGCACCGCAGGTTGGCGATGCGCGTGCGCTCGGTCGTGACGACAGCCAGCGTTTTTGCCATATCTTCGGTTTTCATGCAGGCGATGTCGTGCCCGTCGAGAATGATTTTTCCGGAATAACACCGGTTCAGACCGGCTATGGCGCGGAGCAACGTCGATTTTCCTGTCCCGTTTCTTCCGATAAGGGCTGTCAGTTGACCTTTTTTTATCGTGGCATTTACCTCGTGGAGCAACGAGTTTTCTTTGTAACCTATGGAAAAATGCTGTAATTCTATCATGCGGTGATGGATTTGTTGCGTAAAACCACCCATACGACGATTGGGATTCCCAATAGAGCTGTAATGGCGTTGATCGGCAAGGTGAATATTTTAGAAATGATGTCGCAAAGAAGCAATATCGATGCTCCCGAAAGAATTGTTCCGGGCAGAAGGACATGATGATCGCTATTTTGGAAAAGCATTCTTGTGACATGAGGCATAGCGAGACCTATGAAACCTATCGGACCGCAAAAAGCGGTTATCGTTCCGGCGAGCAGCGTTGTCGAGAGAAACAACAGGCTGCGTGAACGCCGAATATTCAGTCCCATTGTTACGGCATATTCCTCTCCGAACAGCAGGAGGTTAAGCGGTTTGATGGTCAGTACCGCCAACAGCAGTCCGGCAAACACCGATGGAACAAGAATCAGAAGTTGTCCGGAGGTGACGTCACCCAAAGCCCCCATCGTCCAAATGACAAAGGCTTTCAGCGATTCCTCTTTGCTGAGGTACTGCAATATCTGCACGACAGCACCTACGCCCGATGAGAACATCATGCCCAGAATCAGGATTACCATGATGTCTTTTATTCGCTGTCCGACGGCAGTTATCACGAGCAACACGACAGCCGCACCCACCCACGCTGCTCCGGCAATGCCTATTGATGAACCGATCCCGGCAAGTACCACAAGTGCCACACCGAGACTTGCACCGGAACTGATGCCAAGGACATAGGGACCGGCAAGAGGATTACGGAAGAGGGTCTGCATCTGAAGACCGCTGACCGATAAGGCAGCCCCGGCCAACAGTGCCACTATAGCTTTTATGAGGCGTATGTTGAGTACGATTTTTTCCGTGGCACGGGAACAATTTCCCCCGGTCAGTGCTGCCCATACATCGCGGATCGGAATGTTGACAGCTCCCACGGCCAAGTCCAGTAAAAAAAGACCGACCGTGAGCGTAATCAATATGGAGAATAATATAGTCGAACGGGAACGCATCTATTTCAGTTGCTTGTAATACACACACTCTTCCTGCACCAGTTCAGGATGGAATATCTTCACGAGGTCGCGGAGCACGATGTCAGGATTCACGACGGCAGACTCGTAATAGTCGTTACCCCCGGCTGTGTTGGTACGGGCGTTGTTGTTATACACCTCTCCATTTTTGAAACATCGGGTATCGGTGAATTTCGGACATGATGCCTTCAAGTCGTCAAGGGAGTTCGCCATTCCCACGTTCAACCACATGTCCGCATCCGACGCGAGCAGATATGCTTCTTCTAAGTCAATGGGGATAGAAGCGTTTCCCGTGTTCTTCTGGTAGATATAGCGGCCTCCCGCATCAGTAATCAAGCGGGCTACATAACTTTGGGTTGAAGGCATGAACCACGAGTCGCCATAGGGAACATTAAGCATAACCGAAGGAGTGCCGAGGGTACTGTCGGCCACTTTCTTTTTCAAGGCGTTGTATCTGACCGGGATTGCGGCAAAGGCTTTTTCACCCTTCTCACGTTTTCCTGTGACTTCTGAAAGCACTACCATCCATTCGGCCTTGCCGAGAGGCGACTCTTCAAGATAATCGCCGACATACATGAACGGTATGTCGAGTTCTTCGAGTTTGCTTTCCATTGCGCTTGCGCCGTTCACCCCATAGAGCAGAACGAGGTCGGGATCGAGCGAGAGCAGCAACTCGTAGTTGATGTTCCCTTCATAGCCGACATCGCCAATACTGTCGCGGCGGGCTTGGATGTCTGGGTTGGAAATGTAGTCGATTCCCGAAACGCCGGTTATACACCGGACTTCACCGATTGCGTCAAGCATGGCGATATGAGTGGAAGACATCGCCACGATACGTTTGGCGTCTCCTTTGAGTACCTGTCCTGCAAACCCTTCGGGAACCTCTTCACCGTTGCGGACGATAAACAGCCATGTGGTTACACTGTCCGCTCCCTGCCAGGGATTCCTGACGGTTATCAGTACGCTTTCCTTCCCGCCCGCCCCTTTGATGTCGAAGCCGGAGGCATATTCGGGAGCATAAAGCAGCAGGTTGAAATCATTGATTTTTGAGCTTTTGTTGTGGCAGCCTGTAAATGCCAGAGAAAGCAACAAAATCAGGCTTAAATTCTTTAATGCGTTCATATTGATGCAGATTATCGTTTACTATTTTTGTTTTTTCCGAACTTGGGTGTTATGCCGATGAATATCTCGAAATTGATGCCCGGCATGGGACGGGACAATACGGAAAGGTATTCTTCATCGAACAGGTTGTTGATGCTGCCCTTTAGCGACAGATCGGCCCATCGGAAAGAGAGCTGTTTTTCCAGTGTCACGTTATTCATGAAGTAAGGGGGCAGATAGCCCGTCAGGGTATAGTCATTACTCGACATGGTATAACGCTGGCTGTAATAACACCATTTGTAAAGCAGGCTCCATGTCCGCCATGACAGACGTCCGGTCACCGTTGCGGAAAACTCCGGCACGTATGGCAACTGTTTGCCGACGGATTGGTCTGCCGGACTCATCGGTTCGCTCTCGTTGATCGAGGGAGTCCACGAGAAAGTTCCGTTCATATCCAGTTTCCAGTCCTTTCCGAGCATTATATCAAGGTGGGCGTTGGTCTCTGCCCCGTAAGCATGTACCTTTTTGAGGTTTCTGGGGGAGAAGAATCCCTTGGTTGTGGGTAGCCAGATGATCCAGTCGTCGATGTGCGAATCGAACCAGTTGATACCACCGCTCAAAGCATATACATTTTCTTTCCCCACCGAGAACGACAACCCCACGTCGTATGTGAAGCCGTGCTCGCTTTTCAGGTCGGGATTACCGCCCGGCAGAAAATAGAGGTCGTTCAGCGTGGGAAAACGGTAGTTCCGGGAGATGGATGCTTTCGCCACGATATTGCCTTTTTTCGACAGTACCCCGTCGATGAAGAAAGCCGGGATAACCGGGGCCCATTCCGTACCGAACATATCCTCGCGAAGGACAAGCGAGGCGGCAAAACGATCGACAGGCCGCCATTTCGCAGAAACGGAACCGGAAAACTCGACACGTCCCTTGTCATACCCGACAACAGCCTTGTTACCTTCCTGCGAGATGATATTTTTGTCCGCGCTTTCCACCAAATGCTGGTGTACGGAAACACCGGCCGTGAACAGCCATTTCTCTGAAGGAGCATAATCCCCGTCCGCACTTCCGTAGAACGTGTTAATCTTACTGCGTGAGCGGGTCATCGAAGCCATTTCGCCGTTTCCCTTGTCCCGCTTGTAATCATAGGCCATCCATGTGTGTATATAGCCGCCTTTTACACCGACCTTCCATTTCTCCCGCACGCGATCCCACGAGAGGACGCCGCGAAACGTCTGCTCCCTTTGGCGGTTCTCGAAGTCCATGTCGTTCCCGTAATCCGTGCTGAGCATCGCCAGTTCCCGGTTGGAATTGATATACCAGGCGTTTAGCCCGAACTTGTCGCCTTCGCCCGTGTTATAATAAATTTCCTGCAAGACGTGCAGATCCTTATAAGCCCCGCTGCGGTTGCGTTCCGTCGGGTAATAGGAACCGATGATGTTCTTGTCCTCGTCATAGATGTTTTCCTTCTTGTCCCGGTTTCGGTATTTGTAGTCGTTGGGGGAAGAGGAATACACCACACGGGTGGAGGACTGCCAGTGTTTGTCACCGTAGGTCAGGCGGAGAAACTCGTCGAACGTGCTGAACGACCCCACTCCCTGCACGTACTGCAACCCGAACCCTTCATGGTTGGCCGGAGAAGTGGAGAGCCTGACCAGACCACCCAAGCCGCCGCCCGTTTCGTTTACCGATGACGTTCCGTGCAGCAGCGAGGCATCATCGATAAAGTAAGAAGGGATGGTGGAAAAATCCGTCATGCCCAGCATCGGGTTGTTAATGCGCATACCATTCCACGTCACTTGGGTATGCGAGGGAGAGGTACCCCGGAAAGCCACGGTGGATAACGTGGCGCGTCCGTAGTTCTTGACAAAAACGGATGAGTTGAATGTCAGCACATCGGCCATAGACAAGGCGATGTTCTCTTTCATGGCGATGGAATCGAAACGGGTTCGTTGCACGCCTATATCCTTCATAGGTCGTTTGCCCACCACCGTAACCTCCGGAATACGTAGTACCCTTTTGGTAATGCTGACGGAATTTTTCTGCTGGGCGGCAAGCAGAAAGGGCAGGCTTACCCCCACGAACAATAGAATAAGATGTCTTTTCATTTTTGTCCTCCTTCCTCGTTATTTCCAGCAGAAAGCTCCCGGAATGATTCCCACGTAAAATTCATCGATCAGCTTGCCTTGCGGCGAATAGCGATACACGATACCTTGTTGCTGGTAATCAATAGCGTCGGCCACATATACCTCCCCGTTGTTGGGATTGACCGTAAGGCCGTAGTATTTGGTGTCCCGAAACTCCAGAAAAGGCCGGACGGGAACACGGTCGGCTTCCACCGGCATTCGCCAAATATCGTTGTTGATCCAGTAAAGTGTATCCCGTGTACCGTTGAGCTGGACTTCCGAAGGCCAGTCGCCCAGCTTAAACTTGAACTGTTTCTCTACGGTGAAAGTCTCGGCGTCTATACGATAGAGAGACGGTGCCTCGTAACCGTATGGGCTGCCCTCGTAACCGCCATCCGTGATGGTCCACATCTTGTTGTATTTGTCCATGACCAGCGAAGTAGGTTGTATGCCGATGGTCAGTTCGTCCACGACCTTGTCCGTCTCCGTGTCGATTTTCAGGATGCGGTTCTGGTACGACCAGCAGTTCACATAGACGTACTTGCCGTATTGTACCATTTGTTCGGTGGAACCCGATTCCATGTCCATGTCTGGACATTCGATATAGCCGGTAATCTCGTATGTCTTGGGGTTGATGATGAAGATACGGTAGTCCCATATCTGCGTCACATAGGCTTTCTCATCCGACAGAAAATGGATATACCGGGGTGAGGTGAAACCTGTGATACGGCCCACTTCCTTGAAAGTATTGATGTCGATGGCGAAAATCACATGCGAGTTGTTCACCACGATCCAGCCTATACCGTCCCGGATAACCATAGACTGGGCCACATCGCCCAACTTGAACCCGTTGGCACGGTAAAACACTTCATTCTCCACTTCGCACGTGGCGGGATCGTAGTAGGAAAGCGTGGCATTGCTGTACTGGAAATTCCCCTCGTTGGTAATGAAAAGACCAGAGGCCGATACAGAGAAATCTTCCATCTCTCCGTAATCCCATTTCATGCAACTGCCGAAAACTGGCAGGCAGAAAAGAAAAAGGCAAATCCGTTGTATTGTTCTGCTCATTGTCATTCGGATAAAAAAGAGTACCCGAATCATTACGGGTACTCTGGTTAAGGTATAAGGTTTAATCCTGCTGCGTATATTGTTTGTCCTTCATATTTTGGAAGGTTGGGTTATACCCACATTTCGTCACGCTCCAACTTTCCCCCGTAATCATTCCGTTTTCTATAAACTTGCCGAAGAAAGTGTAGTCGGTAAATTTCGTCAAACCGTCAAAAACAACCCCATGCAAGGTCTCCAACTTCTCCATGGAAAGTGTTTCCTGAGAAAGAGAAGTCGCACTTTTTATCTGTAGCGTACCATCTATAGTCTGTAATTTATCACAAGTAATGCCTGTTGCTTTATTAACGAACAACCCTTCACCTCCTACGTGAAGCAATTCCGGAATATCCAGCGATTTACTTTGTAAAGATATTGCTAACGAACCCTCTCCCTCTTTATAATATACAGGAGAAGCTGAACAACAAACTTTGGATAGTAAGGGCAAGTTACAACTGGTAAAATTTCCAGATAAATAGAACTGTCCTCCCACTTCTTTCAAGACTGGCATTGTGATTGAAGCAAACATGGGGATTTGGATATATCCATATCCATCTATGATTTCCAAGTCGGGAAATTTGGCATTGCTTCGCATTTGGCCTGTCACATTTAGATTTCCATATACATGTTGAATTGTCGATATGGTATAATCGGTATTGTTGGTGGTTGGCTTACAAGTGAAGTCTTTGATATTCTTGAACGTGATTTCAGGGAACTTATTATTCGTGAGACTGGTGATGACAAAATTTACATTTGACAAATCTTCGGCTGTTTCAATTTTGGAGAGCTGCACCTTGTTTATAATTTCAATCTGGGGCGCTGTTTCTCCGAAGGTTTCAAATCGGGCGTTCGGCAACAGCAGTGTTCCGCTCACATCTTCAAGATAATCCAGCGTGATGCTTCCAAGTGTGGTGATCTTGCTCCAGTCGGGAAGTTGTTTGAGTGCCGTGAAATTCTTTATCTTTATCTGTCCCTTTATCGTTGTCAGTTTGTCCATTCCACCGAAAGCCTGAAGCACGTCATTTCGTTGGGGAACAAAACTACCGGTAGGAGGAGCTTCCATATTGGCTTCCATAATAATACTTCCGTTTACTGTTTCGATTTCCGGAAGGTTGATGGTTTCCAACATCACGGGGACGGTATGGAAATCAAGGCCACCGGTCTCTTTCAGCTTAAGGAAGCTCATGGAAGTCAGCTTGGCAAGATTGTTTACGGACAAGACCCCTCCGACACTTGTCAGTTCCGGTATTTCCAAAGACGCAATCGAACCGGCTGCTGTGTTCTCTTCATTGAGTCCTTGAAGATTCAGATCCTGACCTACAGTAGTCAGAACCGGAAACTCAAAACTCTGTAACGACGACGCATTGAACATCACGCTTCCTTCAATAGTTGCCAGTTTCTCGAATAGGACATACGTCACTTGGTCGTTATATACCGATATGTCTCCGGAGAGCGTTTCCAATGCTTTCATGGAAATCATGTGAAGTTCCGTAGCTTTCGAGGCGACATCGGTCGAACCTACCTGTAAACCTCCGGCAGAAACGATATTATCCAACCCTGTCAAGTCTGCACCGTTGTAACTGTTACGAATGACAATGTTGCCAGTAACCTCTTTCAAAGATGCCAATGCAGATATGTCAGTGATTTTTTCTGCCTCTTCCGCATCAGAGCCGATAATCAGGTTCCCTTTGACAACGGTTGTTTTGGTTGCGGCAAAAGAAGCTACCTCCTCGGTGGTCTTCAACTCCACATCTCCGTCAGATTCTATCTCGCTTTTCACGACCTTATAGGTATATTCGCGGGCATCTCCGTTATAGGATGTCACCCGGAAGGTTCGTTCGTTATCCCAGTCCGTTACCGTTTCAGGATCAGGTATGATTGTTGCAGAAGTTGTGTACTTGAATTCCACTTCGGCGTTGTTCAGCGATACCGTATAGGGAACGGTTATTGTTACTGTATTGTCCGTAATGTCGGCCGTGTACGATTTCCCGTCCACGGTCATCACGACCGATGTGATGAAATTTTCATCTGCATCTTCAGGTATAATTTCATCGTTTTTGTCACACGCTCCCAAAAAGAACAAGGATAGGAGCATGGGAAGAAAATAAATTTTCATACTTGTAATTTTTATTATTTGGTTAGATCCTCAAAAGAAAATACCTCCGTAGAAACTTCGCCCAGCCAGCCGCTTTTGGCCAGAACACCGCATTGTATTTTGATAAAGTCAATATATTGCAGATTGGCTTCCGTTCCATCGGCATGGATGGCATTGGAAATTTTGAAACCGTTCCTTTGTCCGCTTCCATCCACCGTACTGCCGCCTTCTATCTGGTCGTTTCCGAAATTATCCACGTACCCCCAGTCATAACTCTGATTATCCCAATAACCGGTTTGAGAATCTTGGGTGTTGCGGGCGGCCAGACAAGTGCCTGTCAGGGTATAACTGTTTTCCGAAATCCAAGCCGGATAATAATAGTCTTGTGTATGATAAGCGGACAGATAGTCTACCCAGCCGTTTCTACCGTCGGAACTGATCCATTGGACATCCATTTTTTTGCCTTCCGGACGGTAATAGGTCACTTCAAAATTCTGTATTGTTTCTTCCTTGCCTGCTTCAGATCCTTTCAGTTCGTACCACTCGTCATCCGGCAATCCGTTTCCGTTTATATCTTGCATGACCCATACGATACCCGGTTCGGAACTGCCGTCAAAGGCGTTCCCCTGAACACAGAAATCATATTGGTTACCCGAATTGGGAATACTGTGGTCGAAGCCGACGATGATATAACCCCCGAAAGAACCTAAAGAGACGTGCAGTTTGTCTTTCAAACGCTGTGTTGCCCATGCGACAGCCGCTTCAGGGGATGTTTCGTTGCCGGTCATACCGCCTATCGTGCTCGTCTCGTTGATAAATTGGCCGGGAGCTGGGGTATATTCATAGACTTTATTCCAGAGCTTGGAACTTCCCGAAGCCCGGAAGCCGTCTTGTTCCTTTTTGTCCACACAAACGACTTTTACGGTGGCAGTGACAGCCGTTTTCCCTTTGTCGATATTCCTGCTTATTTTTTCCGTCGGTGTGTCTTCCGACACAGTACAGGAGACGGTGTATTCTCCGGGTGCGGACGGCGTGAACTTGAACATGCGTTCCACTTCTCCTTCCATGACCTGACCGTCCACACTCCACTCAAAACGGGGATTGTCGAAATACTCCAACAACGGACGCAGGAAAACAGGACGGTCGGCAAAAGTGTACCTGTCCGTGGATGTTTGCAGGTAAGACGGGGTCGGGAATTTGACAACGTAGGGCATCGTTTCCACGACCTCTACGCTTACGTCTTTCGTTGTTGTCCCATCTATATTGGAAGCGTTGATTGTCACCGTATAAACACCGAGTTCTTTTTCATTGAAAGTATAAGTATTCTCGGTGGAAACGATTTTTCCTTCCCGTACCCATTCGATTTTGAACCCTTCGACATCCGAATGCTGAATATCGGGAGTAAATGTGTAATCGGTATTCCGGACGACTTTTAGCCCCTGCGAAGGTAGTGCCAGTGAGATGACCGGAGGGGTGAGTTCTTTCACTTCTACTTTCAGTTCCTCTTCGGCATAGCCTTCCGCATTGTCTACTCTTAGTTTGACATAAAAATCCCCGCATTCATTCCATGTACGTTGAAGAGACGGACCCGAAGAAACCAGCGTACCGTCTATCGTCCAAGCAAAAAGAGCATCTTCAACATTCTGGTATGTCGGGGCGATAGTCAATTCGTGATCGACCTTGACAGTGTAAATACCGGTCTCGCTGTCAAGTTCTATTATAGGTTGTCCTCCTACTTCTTCGGTAATGACTTCATCCTTGTTGCAGGAGGTGAACAGCATACAGGCAGAAATAATAAAATAGTGAAAACGATGCATGATGTGTGGATTTTAGAAAAATAACAGGGATACCCCCGACAGAAGGGATATCCTTGTATTCTTTTTATTGTATGGTGATATCATCAATACAGATATAAGCCGGAGTATTCAAACCGTATGCTCCCGAATCCGAACCCTCGAAGTTGAATTTCACACTTTGCACCCCTTCGGCATTGATTTCCCAATAATCCCATGTCGTGATAGGATCAACCTGTTGTTGGCCGTTACGATAATCGGCTAAAAGACGTTTGTAAGTGCGGATCAGACCGCCATTCGCATCATAACATTCCAGATTCACTTGGAAATACCCTTTCATCTCTTTCAGAGGAGTCGCTACCCCCGTAGAACCGAACTGATTACCATAAGTAATGACACCATAAGTGTATGAGGTGTTGCAGATCCACAGGCCGACCAATTTCCGGGGAACATTGAAATAAAATTCTGGTTTAGCCATCCATGCCTGATTGTAAGCATCCACATATCCGTAAACGACACCGAAATTGGAACCGCTGTGCCCGGCTTCCTTATTCTGTCCTTCCGCTTCCACCGCAGTGTTATAGACAGAACATTGGTTTAGATAAGAATACCACCAGTCTCCGGTATTTCCCGACTGATTGGAGCGGATGTTCCAGTTGGAAAGTGCGATGCCGCCGCTGGAATACTCTGTGCTTCCACCTACAGTATTAAACATTGAAAGGAAGAGATATTCTTCCGGAGTATTGTCGTAAATGGTGGTTACTTGAGGATACCCTTGGTACGAATAAAGATTTTCTCCGGCCGAGGTAGGTCCTGCTAACATGCCGGGATCGAAATCATCGAAAGTGATAGTTAAAGTACCGTCCGAATTTGTCACAGCACGGGTTTGCGAAGTTCCGGAATCAACCGGGTCCATCAAAAAGTCATCGTCCGAGCTACAGCCAGAGAACAAGGCGGTTGCGGTAAATAGACAGGCACCTGCCAGAAAGCGTAATTTTCTTTTCATAGGTCACTCATTTTAATGTAAAACATATTATTAACAAACACAAAAAATTCCCGTTCGTGCGGACTTACACGAACGGGAATATGTCTGTCTTCAAATATTGAATGGCCGATGAGCTATTCCTTATTTGATTACGACCCGTATATCCCGCAGGTGTAAATCTCATTCCGGTCATGGCAGGTCTTCTGACTCGTCCCGGTCATCGTGCCTTCCCGGTATTACACCAGTGGCAAAAGTTCGATGTCCGTTTTTGTGGACTCACAGCAGCGGGTACTGTCCCGGATTTTCACCGGGTTCCCTTTTCATTCGGAAGGCGTAAACCTCCCGAAACCATTTCCCGACTGCAAAATTATCTATATTACATATCAATTCCAAATAATTCATAATATTTATAATAAAACACACAAAGCATGACAACCGTACTGTTTTAATTAGAGCATTCAAGTTTACGACAAACGAAGACGGTAATTATCATACACAATATCCATAAACCAACAAAACAGCTTGCCATTTTCCATAACAATGCGTTCTGGAATAGATAACTGTTAGCTGCAATTATGCAAGCAAAAAAAGCAGACAGAATAATGACTATTAATATCATGCACCAGAAATTAATCCTATAAATTTATGGAAAACAAGTAAGGGAATGGAAGTTCCGTTGCCGCATGGATGCAGGTGAAGGACCTTCTCTTTTAACGTTGGATACGCCAATGCACGCCAACGGAAGACTCTGATATTATCTGTTTGGAAAGGATATAGGATGTGCGTTACTTTGTCGCATATTCAGAATCTTAAAAAGAATTTTAGTATGGAACTGACAATTATTGAAACAAGCGCGTATTAGGAGTTGAGAAAGCTGGTCAGCACGCTGGTCGTACAGATGGGCGACTTCCAGAAAAAGATTGCCCCGCCTGCGCCGGACAAGTGAATGGATGCGCAGGACGTATGTGATGGACTTATGCCCAAACACTTTCTGAAGAGTTTCCAGCAGCATCCCCTTGAGTATGGCCAGAACGGCAAATGCGTGGCGTCCGATGTGCGGGGTGACCTCGCCCCGGAGTTGCATTTCCTGCCTATGATTCCAAGACTGAGCCGCATGGCATTGTATTCACCTACCGGAAAGACACATTCGGGGAGTCTTTCTTTTCATCCGTACCCCTATATTTTTCAATCAGTTCGATAGCAATGGGCAATAATTTTACGACATACGCCACTCCCGTTTTTATACGGTTGCCCATCAGCCATGTACCGCCGTCGGAGTCGGTATGGATATTATCGTATGTTATGGCTTTCAAGTCCACATAGGAAAGACCGGTGAAGCACATGAACAGGAACATGTCGCGCATGGCACGCTGGCGTTTGTATCTCGGTTCTATATGGATTATCCTTTGCAGTTCCTCTTCGGAAAGGAAAGAACGCCTCTTGTATTCGGGCATACACTCGAATGATGCGAACGGATGAACCCGTATCCAGCCTTTTTCCTGCGCGATATACATCAGCCACTTCAAGGTATTGACACGCCCGAAGACAGTGGAGTTTGCCAAAGCGCATGTACCGAGCATCCAGTTGTAGTAATCCTCGATGAATGATTTCTCAAGTTCTTCGATGACAATATCCTCTGCATTCTTCTTGCTTTTCATGAAAAGCAGGAGACTCTTGTAATCGGCAACCAGACCGCAGTAGGTGCTTTCGGCTTTCTCTATGCCGATTTTCTTTTTATACGGTTCCAGCTGTTCCCTGAAAAGGTTCATAAGGGTGTGGCATTCCTCTGAGAAGCCGACATAGCGGTTATAGACTTTCTTGGCTGTAACAAAACTGTCGTGGTCGCAGATGTACTGGTAGTGCCTGGTGATTTGCGCCTTGATATTGTCAAGCTCCTGATTGAGTGTACGGGCCTCCTCGGACTTGCCTTTGGCCCGGTTGGTTTTGACGTCCCACAAAGCGAGGGACACTTCTTTCTTACAACTGAAACCGGCTTGGGTTCCATTGATGGTGATACGGCCCATAATCGGTGTCTTTCCGTTTTTTACAGACTGTTTATTCTCAAAACACTTAGCTATACATGGTCTGCGATAAGCTAAGAGAGATTCCCCTTACACAAAAGCATGGCATCTCCTTGTCGTATCTCGCCTTTATACTTTTATGTATAGTAGTCTACCGGATCGAATGAACAAGACCTATCCCATACATAAACCAATTTAGACTGCTATGTTATTTTTGAGGAAGAAGATGGAATGAGACCAGATACCCTCTTTAAGGCTGACTGTAAGTCGATTAAATGTAGAAAAAGATTGCTTTTGTCACAAGTAAAGTGTATATTTGCATTGAAAGAATCGTTCTTTGACAGAGGCAAAAGAAAACAGAATATTGTAATTCGCTCGTTTCTAAATCGTTACCTGACATTAATTAAACAGAAATAACTGTTTAATTTTCAATTAGATAGAGATTGTATGATGTTTCGCCACATAAGTTGTCAGTCGAACATTCATATGCAACCGGGAAGCTATCTTTTTCAGATGCCGGTTCATTCTTCCTAAAGCCAGACGATATTGATCGTACACAGTCGTAGACGAAGAGGGGGTTATCACAGGGAATACATATTCACTGTCATTCGCATATTTATCAATCAGTACCTGCATTTGAGGAGTAATCACAACGTGAATCAACTGATTGGATTTATGCCGCTGATAGCTTAATATACCATCGTGTATATTCTTCTTTTTCAAAAACACAATATCGACAAAAGCCATTCCTTGAGCATAAAAGCCAAACAAATACAAATCGCGTGCAATATCCATCCCCGAATAAACGGGCAGAGATACCGAAGATAATTCCTTCATATCATCTTTATTAATAGCACGCTTTATGGTCTTACAAGGTTTAGTCTGAATATAAGCGAAAGGATTCTCATTTTTAGGTTTGTATCCCTGCCGTATGGCAGAATTATAGATAGTCCGGAAATTGCGCAAGTAGTAGTTGATTGTATTCCTTGCTAACCCTTGCGCATACAAACAATCTTCATATCCGGCAACAAACCGGCAATCCACCTTTTCCATTCCGATATCCGCTTTACGCACCGAAACCATATTCAGATATTTCTTCAAAGAAACACCTGTACTATGATAAGCTGCCGCAATACCGTCTTTCCCTATCGCTTTTTTATATGCGATCTGCATATTTATATACTGAAGAAGATTGTAAGAGTAGCGACTTCTCTTCTTTTCTGATTCTATAATATCATCAACAGAATACAATTCACCTCTCTTTTCCAACTCCACAATCCTGTTTTTCAGCTTCTTATATTCACTCTTTAGCTCACGATTGATTTCTCTTATTTCTTTTATTGAATAGACAGAATACCCACAATATTCAACCTACTTCGATTCATTATTAAACTCTTGCTGAAATACACGATATTTTGTATAGTGAAGTACTTTCCGTCTCCGATGAATTATTTGAAATACTAAAGGAAATCTACCATCATTAAGCATTCTCTGCTTATTAAGTAATAACTTTATAGATGCCATTTCTTTTTACCTTTACATTGTCTAAATTTTAACTCAAAACAGCGCAAAAATATAAAAAGTTCGGTAACAGCCAGATTCTTTAGAATTTAAAACGTTCCGTGTTCTTTTTAGGAACTAATAAAAGGAAAAATTAGCATAAAAACAGACTGCCCGATTAGTAAATGATTGGATATATTTATATACTAACCGGGCAGATATCTACTTTCATAAATGTTCATTTATAACAAATTATTGCTGTCCGATCAAACTCAGATATAGCAAAAACAGATGGATCAGCAGCTGATAGTCAGCGGTCGAGTCTTGTTTTAGCCATATCCAAGCCCTATCAATCAAAAAGTGATGGTTGGAGAGGTTCACCAGTGGTAGTTTTGAGTATGCTTTCCCAGTCTTTTTCCGGGTGATTGAACAAGCTGTAGAAGTCCACATAATACATCAGGTTAATCCTAACCATCGTGGTCAGACCAGAAAAACTCCATAAGCGTGCAAGTCCCCGCTGCATGACCATCAGAAGCAGGTTGGCAATGAGTGTGACCCAGATTTGAATCTTGATTGCGTTTACGCTTTCTCTGTAGAAATACTTCAACGGAAAATTCTGCTTCATCTGCTTGGATAGCAACCCAATCTCCCAAAGCTGACGGTATATGGCTATTATTTCGGCAGGGCCATCATCCATATTGTTGGTCAGTAGGGATATAAGACGATACTTGCGTTCATCCGCATAGGTTATTATGCGTGCGTGGTGCGTAATAGTCTCTCTTCTTATTTGCTTGGTGAAGGTCACATACTGTATTCTCACTTCCATAAGACCGTCATGGTTTTGCCACATACAGTCCTTTTGAATGGAGAACTTCAGAGACTTCTTCATCTCGGTTACGTAGATCACCCCTCTTTGCGTGAGCTGCTCAAACTTCTCATAGTCAATATACGCCCGGTCCATAGCCATGATGTTTCCCTTGTTCAGCGTGGAGGGCTTGAGCATGAATGAATCGTTTGTGGCTGCTGATGTGAACTTTATGTCAGATCCCCCCTCATTGACATAAATAACCGTATGCACCTTTATACCTCTCTTTTTCTTGCCGCTCTTGGGATGTCGTCCAACACCTTTAAATAGCTGGTTGGAAAACAAGGTTATGGTTGTGGAGTCGACTATTTGCAACCGTTTCATACATGTTGGGGGCTTGCGATTCCGGCTGTCCGAAGAAAACACATGCCGATAAGTGCCATATAACTGGCGATATATACTCTCAAATATAACCTCCAGACGACGCTTATTGACATCGGCAAGCGTACTTTTGCCGATTTTGAATGTGATGCCAAGATGATTGAGCTTACACGCTTAGGCAAACAAAGATGCTGTTATCTCACCTAAGGAGTCGAAACGCATTATCACGCATAGAGCATGACGACAAGATGACCCCACCCGTCAAAGCATCTGGTATACCTTTCACCACCATTATTACGGCTGATGTGAAGTATTCTTGACTTATCTGGCAATTTTATTTCCTGGTTATAGAGAGGCTGTCCGATAAAATATGTACTTTTACCCATGGCTAAACTTTAAGTGTGGTAACTCAAAGGTAACCAAAATGGGCTGACTCCTTCAAATGGAATCAATCCTTATTTTATGACGTCAGAAAAAACTTTAGCGGGCAGCAATAATTCTTTTATCTGTTATTTATTAAGAAAGATACAACATTAAAAGCATTTGTCAAGAACCAACTGAATTTCTGCTGAGAAAAACAAAGAGAAAGCTACCTTATATATAATAAGATAACCTTCTCTCTATTTATAAACTGACTTTCCGCTTTATTCTACGGAATATCATCTCACAGTATTTTGTATCAATAGATATCAGCCAACAAGTTCTTACTCTTGTAGCACACCTCCATTTTTACCACTGAATAGCTTGGTCTGTATCAGGAATCAAGCTATTAACTTTTCGTTCCATCAACATACTACCTTCAGCGCGACAAGGTACAACGATATCTTTATCTTCATACGTTGTCACATCATCATACGTATATGACATATAAATCGTCGTGAAATGATGCTCCAAATAAGGAGTTACTTCATCCAAAGACATACTAGTCGTATAAGTAGGTGCATCTCCTATGAGCTGGAAGTTCATAGCATTAGTCGGATCAGCAGGTTCAGCTGTCAACGTTCCATCTTCATTAAAGGTCAACACGATCTTGTATTTATCTCTATCCTTCAATTCTTCACTAATGATTCCTGCATAGAAAAAACATTGGTTCTCACTGACTACATGCAAAGTACGTGTACTTGAAACCATAGCACTCGTATTATCCATCATATATACAAACATATTATTGGCCCCATAAGAGCCCGAATAATCATTAAACGGCATTACACGGAGAAGTGCTTTACGATAATTCTTACGTGGATTCGCATCATACGAGTCACCATCTAAAATAGTCAATGGAAGTACCCATTTATCAACAAGATCCAGTCCGTTAAATTTGAATTTAATATCAAACAAACCTTGACATTCACCAGCCGGAATATGACAAGTAGGAGAGGCAAACTCATAGTGTTTCTTATCTAACAATTGGAAATACAAATCTTCACGTTGTTTCCAGCGAGCTTCATTCAAACCAATCAATGTATCCGGATCCACATCAATAGCAACATCCAGATCTCTTTCATTCATAGTAGAGCCACCCACAATCACTGGCAGCCGATAAGTCACTTCACCGTTCGCTCGGTAACGCAAATATACATCAGTCACTCCCTTACTATTGACAGGAGCTTTCAATCCGACATTTTGCACATACACTTCTTCCACCCATTCATTGTTACATGCACCAGTCAGAACAAGCGTTAATAACAATATAAAATATACGATATAATTTTTCATATTTTTCTATTTAATAAGGTTAATCATAATATGTCCATCCTGGATTCTGAGTCAGACGCAAGTTTCTTCTCAACTGGTCATGAGAAATCGGCCAGAAATACATTTTGCGACTAAAAGTAGTCGGCAAGTTCGAATTGATCACTTGAGTATGAAATAAGTCTCTTTCTTTTTTACTCATATATGCATTGCAACCATACATCTGCTGCGACTCCTCATATTCGGCATCCTTCCAACGGCGCAAATCAAAGTAACGGCTATTTTCTGCAAATAACTCAATCTGTCGCTCATGCTTCAAATGCTTGCGGAACTCATCAGCATTCTCATAAACATCTGATCCAAAATCGGGAACTCCTCCACGAATACGAACTCTAGAAATAGCATAACTCATTTCATTCTTATCACGTGAAATATCATAAGACTGAGTTCCATCCCATGAAGGAATCTGATAAGTACTCGCACCTAATTCATTTAATGCCTCGGCATACCATAACAGCACATCAGCATAACGAATACCAATCACAGGCTTTGAGATAACCCCTCCCTCTGTCTTAAAGTTGTCACGAGAACTAACAAATTTCCTGATCCCAATGCCGGTAGCCAACCAACGATCGCCTGAGTTACTCCAGCCACTCTCTTCACCACGGTAATACCATATGATTAGATTCCGGTCATACGACTGTACAGCATTAGTACCATTCCATAAACAACCATTGTATGCTACCGTAGCATAAAAACGTGGTTCACGATGTCCATATTGTTTGTTTACACCTTCCACCAATGGCGCCCAATCACCACTCGCTGCTTCCTCGGCACTCACATAATTTTCATCCCCCGTCCAGTCTTTCGTCTTATCAAAGGGTTTTCCGGTATTCATCTGGTAGGCGTCACATTGCTTACCTGTCATAGCATGACAATTATAACCTCCGAATGCAATTGGCATCTGATGCTGAATCATCGTATTGATATCTCCGTTGTTCTGTCCGGTTGTAAAAATCATCTCTTTGTTTTCCGAAGGAAAAATCACCCCATTAAAAAGTGTCTCGTAGGATTGTAACGGGTCAATATTCCGCCATCCTGCAGGAAAATCCGCATGAGAATATACCGCATGCGTAGGAGGAGCAATCGTTGCCGGATTATCAATTGTACCAGTAGAGTGAGCTGAAACTGTATGTAGCTCATACACACCCTTACGACCAAGTTCTACCACATCACGAGCAGCCGCTGCTGCCTTTGCCCACTTTTCTTCATTGTATTCTTGAGCCATCAGATAGCGTCCTTCATCATCCACCAAATCCGTAAAACGTTCAGTATCGGTTGGACGCGGATTATTGAGAGGGCTGGCAGCATAAAGCAATGCTTTTGCGCGAGTTGCCAAAGCTGCTCCGCGAGTAGGACGTGCCATATTACGTGTATCACGTTTCAATGGTAAGTCTTTCGCTGCAAGCTTCATTTCCTCTGCAATGTAGTTGACACAATCGTCATACGTGCTACGTGGGATATAAAGATCCTCATAAGCAGCATTATAGTCCATCACACCATCATTAGGTATAATTGGTATAGGCCCGTACTTTTGCAACAACTTCCAGTAGAAATAAGCGCGTACAAAACGAGCCTGTGCCTTATAATCAACAATTTCATCCGGAGTCATTTCTTTATTTCTGTCAATATTATGAATAAAAATCGAGGCATGACGGATACCATCATAAGCTTGTGCCCAGGAGTCTTGTTTCCAATTCTCATCATATTCACAATATTTGAATACACGATATTCAAGATTACGGTCGCTATAACACATATCGTCAGAAAAGTTAGTAATACAGTTATCTTTCGAACCAATATCGATGTTACTCCATGTCAGCCAAGCGTATGCAGTCGCCAACCATTGTTCCGACCATTCTTTATTTTCGAATATATTTTCCAAACTCTGGGTATTTTCTCCCAATTTCCCCTCCACGCTCAAATAATCTGAACAAGAGGAAACCATCATTCCCATACTGATAATGGTGGAAAACAATATATGTTTCTTTTTCATATTTCGTATTATATATTAACAGTTAAACCTAAAGTGAGCATTTTAGACAATGGATACTGCTGCCCGTTAGAGCTCCCCATTTCAGGATCCCATAATTTGAACTTAGAGAATGTTAACAGATTTGTCCCGATAAAGAAGATGCGTACATTATTCATCAAGATTGCACGACTGATGTTCTTTGGAAGTGTATAACCCACCTCTACCGTTTTCAGGCGCAGATATGAACCATCACGCAACCAATATGTCGATTCACGGTTATTGTTACTGTTATTCTGCCAGGTCAAACGAGGATATTTGGCATCAGGATTCTCATTCGTGCCAAGACTCCAGTAGTTTCCTACTACATCCGTAAGAATGTTACCCCAGTCACCACCACTAAATGGTCTGACTCCAAAACCATCAATAAAGAAAGAGGATTTACCAGCACCTTGGAAATGTAGATTCACATCGAACCCTTTCCATGTAGCAGACATACCAAAGCCGTAAATCAAATTCGGACGGGTTGTAGAACCAATAGGTACCCTATCACTATCATTAATCACGCCATCACTGTTCACATCTTTATATTTAATATCACCAGGCATTACTGTTCCCCATTCTGTTTGTTGAGGACTGTTACGTATATCATCATAATCCTTAAATAAGCCAAGAGCTATCAGACCTTTCGCTTGATTGACACGATACCCTGTATCACGTATATAAGGATATGCGCTATTTGCCTCGTCAGCAGCCAGAATCTTATTATTACTATAAGTGAAATTACCGCGTACAGTCAGACTGACATTGCCTATATCCTGTTTGAAAGCCACATTTCCATCAAAACCGGTAGAACGTACCTTACCTACATTCGCACTAGGTGTAAGATAACTCAAACCTAAAGTTCCTGGCAAACTTTGACGCTGCATAAAGATTCCATCACGTGTTTCATGAAAATAATCTACAGTACCAGTAAACCTGTCATCCCATAACGAGAAGTCAACACCTATATCATGCTTAGTAGCAATCTCCCATGTCACACCAGAAGAAGATATCTGCTTATAAATCTGTCCATTATCCACATTAGGAGTATTGTAATCTCCCCAATTATAAGGATTTCTACTTTCAAAAAGCTCCAGATAAGGGAAACGAGTTCCAATATTGTCACTACCTACCTTACCATAAGAATAACGAAGCTTAAACATATTCATCCATTTCAGATTCTTCTTAATAATAGGTTCTTCCGCAATATTCCATGCTACTGAGTATGCAGGAAAGAAGCCAAACTGGTTGTCTGGGGCAAAATTTTCTGAACCATTGTAACCAAAGTTGAAATCAACCATATAGCGATATTTCCATCCATAGGTAATACGACCAGCAAGTCCCATGTGTCTATTAGGTAGCCAATCATAGCCGGCTGTACTTTGTGTGTTGACATATTCATCCTGAGTATATTTCAACGTACCGCCCACCGAATGATCACCGAATCGACGATCATATTGCAAAATAGCCTCCAAAAACTGCCTACGGTTACCTGAAGCAGAAGACTCATGAAACATCAGCTGTTTCTCTGCCACTTTTTTGAAAACGATTTCCCCGTTAGAATCTCGCTGACGTTCGGCTTGCCATTGTTCAGGCCACTGCTTATGATTACGATAGTTATTGTTATAAGTATCAAATCCAAAACGTCCGGTAAACTTCAAACCTTTCGTTATAAAATCCAATTTCTGATCCAAAGTCGCATTCGTTTGAATTACGTTCTGCCACTCCTCATAATAACCGGTTTGTGTAGCAATTACCCATGGATTAGTACGTTCACTTGTTCCTGCAGCCGGAATTCTTCCGTTCGAAAAAATCACCGGCATATTAATAGGTGTTTGTCCCATTACGGACTTCCACAATGCATCAGAGCCAAGTCCCGGATCATTCTGAGTAGAAAGCCAGCCTGAAACACCTACCGTCACCATGGTGGTCTTTGTAACATCAAAATCTACATTCATACGATAGTTCCAACGCTGGTAATTGGCATTTGTATTATAATCTTTCAACTTACCGTCTGTCTTATACATACCTCCCTCGCTAACATAGCTTGCTGACACAAAGTAGCGTGCCACAGAACCACCGCCACTTATATCAAGATTAGCACGATAAGTCATTGCACCGTCTCTTAACAATACATCCATCCAGTCTACATTCGGATACAAATCCGGATCCAGTCCTGTCTGAATCAGTCTCAACTCATCTTGGGAATACATCGGCTGTTGAGAACGAGTTGTACGTGATTCGTTCAGCATGGTAGCGTAAGTATAACCATCTACAAAGTCAGGAGTCATGGTACGTGTATTATAAGAAGTTTCCACTTTCGCATTGATATTAATTTTACCAGCCTTACCTCTCTTAGTAGTAATCAACACTACGCCATTTGCACCACGACTACCATAAATTGCTGTAGCTGAAGCATCCTTCAATACAGAGAATGACTCAATATCTTCCACATTGACTTCATTCAGGCTACGTTCGAATCCATCTACTAAAACCAATGCTCCGGAACCTGCCCCAAAAGTAGAGATACCACGAATCCAGAATTCTGACATATTGGCTCCCGGTCTACCGGAAGTCTGCCTTGCTAACACACCAGGAACATTTCCAGCCAATGCATTTGCCAGACTTGAAGTAGGAGATGACTTCAACACATTCACATCTACTGTAGAAACTGCACCTGTCATTGTTATTTTCTTTTGAGCACCTGTACCGGTGATAACCACTTCATCAATCACACTAGCAGAAGATTCTCGCAATGTGACATCAATCTTAATCATATTATCCTTTATCAGGACTTCTTGTGTTTCAAATCCTATATAAGAAAAGATCAGCGTACTGTAAGGAGCTATTTTAATCTTATACTCACCATCAATGTTGGTGATAACTCCCAAACCTGCAACATTCTTTACCGAAATATTGACTCCAGCCAAAGGTATCTTTTCGGCATCTCTGACCATACCGGTTACCTCTATCGTCTGACTCTGGGCATACATATCAATGACGTAACCTGTTGTCAATAATAATATCATAAATAAAAATTTCCTCATAAAATAAGAATTGTGTGTTAATCATCAATTTACTGTAATGCAATGGTACGAACACGGTGATTACCGTTGTCACCAACATAGAAAGTACCTGTAGACTCTTCATAACAAAGTCCTAAAGGATAGTTGAAACGTGCTGTTTCACGAGGATCACCGTCAATATATCCTGACACGATCTGATCTGTCGAATAACTTCCACGACCGGCAAACGTTGTAACAATACCATCAGGAGTGATCTTACGAATACAATGATTGGCAGCATCAGTAAGATAAAAATCATATATATCCGCACGTTGCTCTGCCACATATTCTTCGTTCAACACAAAACACCCTTGCATTGGATTATCAAAACGGGCAGAATTCTGGGATGCGTCCTTGTAACCATATGATCCGAACTCTCCAGCAAAAGTAATAGGAGTTTCCAGATATTTACCAGCCCAATTATATTCTGCTTTCATCACACATTGCTTGTCACGTGCTATTAAATAGGCAAAATTTCCACTTGGATGAAAAGTAACACATTGGAACCAGCCGCTTGGTCCCATCTTGGCAATCTGCTTCGGATCCCACATTTGTGTCTTCTCATTCCAAACCGCTTTATGAAGCGTAGCATCACGACCACGACACAAAAAGATAGTACCATCTATAGGATGCGTGAATAATGTATTGAA
>NZ_JBDFVF010000032.1:0-80807 GCF_040913205.1 Bacteroides sp. MSSM.1001136sp1_RTP21357st2_D2_RTP21359_211015
GCTTCCGTGAATGAGATAATTGCATATTTATGCTAATTATCGTTAACCGTAGTCAGTTTTCGTATTATAGTTCATAACTCTATTTTTTATGTTGCAAAATTACTTGATATAGAGTTATTTACAGTTATGAAAATTATAGCGGAACAAAGAATAAAACCCCGGATGCCGGTAACATAACCTGTATTTCCATGAAAAACGGAAAAAAACGGTTATCTTTACGGGCAAAATATAGGGTTCTTTGCATGGTGAACGGTAAAACCGCAGGTGGTCAAGCGTTATTTTGCCGGATTATCCGGGGCTAAAAAAGGCAACGGATAAGTAGCAAATCTTTCTCTTAACCTTTCATTATCCTGCATTTTAGCGATTTGGAAAGGCATAGAAGAATTTGGCTTAACTCTCCTCAATACCAAACACTTACTTTATTTATCCAAATTTTGCCGTTTTTTTGCGAGTTCTTTCTATCTTTGTAAAAAGAAGCAAAGGGAAAATGAAACTAACAATATATTTTTTGTGCCATGACTAGAGAAGACTTAATGCGGAAAGCAATCGAGCTCTCCAAAGAAAATGTTGAAAATGGTGGAGGTCCTTTCGGTGCTGTGATTGCCACGAAAGAGGGGGAAATAGTTGCAACAGGAGTAAATCGTGTTACGGCATCTTGTGACCCCACTGCTCATGCCGAAGTGAGTGCGATACGTGCCGCAGCTGCCAAACTCGGTACTTTTAATCTTAGCGGATACGAAATCTATACTTCCTGCGAACCTTGTCCCATGTGTCTCGGTGCGATTTACTGGGCGCGATTGGATAAAATGTACTATGGAAACAATAAGACCGATGCCAAGAATATTGGCTTCGACGACTCTTTTATCTATGACGAACTGGAACTGAAGCCTGAAGACAGAAAGCTTCCTTCCGAAATCTTATTGCATAATGAAGCCCTTACTGCCTTCAAAGCCTGGGCGGCCAAAGAAGACAGAGTAGAATATTAAAAAACCTCTCACTATTATTAACCTATTAATTACCCCTCAAATGAAAAGAAAAAGCCTTTTATTTGTTATGGCATCAGTATGCCTGTTCAGTTGTCAACAGCAAGAAGAACTGCAAGATCCCAGTAAAGAAGTGATCGACTTTTCTACTTCTATTGACCAAAGTATCAACAATGCTCTTACTCGTAACAGCAGCAGTTTGACACTTCCGTTAAAGAACAATTTCGCTGCCGGAGATGTCATCTCAATGTCCGTTGCCGAGCAGGATTATCATCCGTTTGCCATAGGTATGGATAGCCAGACCTGGAACGAGGCTGGCACCGATTCCGAAACGGTTACTTTCTATGCTCATTATCCTGAATTGACCGGCGAAGCAGCTACTACCAGATCATTAAGCAGCCGCTACCGTGAAATCAAGGGTGGCTTAGAATATTTGTTCGGTACAGCTCAAGCCAACAAAGGTGCTAGAAATGTTGCTCTTACATTCAAGAGAATGACAACGCCCGTCGTTCTGCTTGACGAAAACAACCAGCCGTACGAAGGTAGAGCTATCGTTAAACTTTTCTTGAAAAACAAAGGTGTACAAGACCTGTTCAGCGGTAAAATTGAAGTTGCCCCAAATGCCAAACCGGAATACATCGATATCCGGAAAGTATCTGAAGGAATTCTGACTAACTTGATTCCGCAGATCATCAAAGCCGGCGAGAAAATAGGAACAGTTATCTTGGACGGTAAAGAAGAGCCTATTATCGCGGATGAAGATATTACCATAGAAGCCGGAACCCCTGTTGCTGTAAGAATGTATGCAAGACGCGGAATCATTGACGAACGGACTCCACTATTCAGATAAAATAAAGAATAAAAAGTGATACTAATAAAAATCCCCGGAACCGCTGTAGACACTCAGCATTCCAGGGATTTTTTACACACAAAAGTTATTATTGAAATTGAAAACTGTCTCTTTATTAGATTAGAAGCGCATACCTACGGTAAACAACACCTGACTACGCGTGTTGGTAACTTTCGTTGCTTCCGGTGAACCAATAGTTACACCACCATCTTCATTTGCATATCCATTCACAAACGGATAAAAGTCTTCCTTATACGTAGAGAATTTATAGGCTAGATCGGCATAGAACATTGATCCGCGATAACCAATACCCAATGTATAATTACTCATTGATTTAGAATTGGCAAAGTCTGTATCTGTCTGAATAGAGTTAATAGCCAAATCTTTGAAAGCATCTTGATGGAAAGCCGCAGTACTATAATTATATCCTGCCCTAAAAGCAAACTGTGGAATCACTTTATACTCCAAACCAAGACGAACAGTACTAACCCCTTTCAACATAGATGTCGTACTATTTTCAAATTCATAAGCAGAAGAATTACCTTCGGTATCTTTAAATTTCATGGAAGAATAATCTTGATACTCATACTCTGCTCCCAAAGCCAAACTCTTACCCACCGTATATCCTAAACTTACATTATAAGTCCAAGGAGTTTGAAAATCGAAAGGAAGAATCATATCCCCTTTTCCCGGAAGATTATCCCATGATCTCACGTCATATCCTTTTATTTCTCCAGTTACAACATCCATCACATCCGATATAACTTGTGCACTCGTTTTATAATCCAAACTATAGAATATTGGCGTATGTATAGCTAATCCAACTCGAAAAGGCGAATATTCAAAAGGACGAATAATAGCCCCCAACTTCACGTCAAAGCCAGACCCCTTTATTCTATTCCAACTCTGCAAACTATATCCTTCATCGTTTCCATAATCCTCATCATAAAAAGTATACTTATTATAATCTACAGAATAAGCACCCAGCGTCAACCCTAAATATACCCGATCATTAAAATTAAACGATACATTAAAATCATATTGGTCAATTCCTCCGCGTTCTTCCGAACGAAAATTTGCATATCCATTATCTAACATTCCTTCAAAATGTCCAGGAGAGATATAAAGAGGATTACCATTTATATCCTTATACTGTACCTCCTTCCCTTGTTCATCCTTATAGGTATAAGGAATATTGTTTACCCCTCCTGTTTTGTCATGTATTGTAATATCTCTAATCAGCCCAGCATCAGCTCCAAGAATAGAAAGCCACCCAATACCATTATCCGTATAAGGCGAATCTCCCCATTTTTCAATGCCAGCTGCTTGAGATGCCATTAGATAGGTTTGGGAGTAAAGCCCCAAATTACCTTCCATGCGCATGTTGTTATTAAATGATTTCGCTTTATGATAGTTAAAACCGAAATTCACAAAACGCAGCGGAGTTTCATTACCAATCTTCGAAGAAAACACAAACCCGATGTTATTAAAATCTCCTTTAGTTAAATCGGAATTAAACTTTTTCCCCAAATACTGACTTTCATTCCCATAAAGAGAAAACCCAAATGAAGTCATTACATCACTACTACGATAAAGGCCAATACCTGCCGGATTAGTCCCCATTGTAGATATGTCTCCTCCAAGAGCTCCCATAGCTCCACCCATACCCACAAATCGAGCAGTTCCATTTAAATCTTTTCCTGTTAATTTGGCACCATCATATATCGTTTGTGCCATTCCCCAAGGCGCTATCATCAACATCCCTAGAGCAATTAAAACACTTATCTTTTTCATTCTTGTAAAACCGTTTAATTAATACTTATCTTCTGGCACTGCCACTACGAGAGGAGCCTCCACCTGATGATGACCTAGAAGAACCACCACTCGAATAACTGCCCCGAGAACTACTACCACCTGACGAAGCTGGAGAATAACTACGTGAAGAAGAACGAGAAGTACCATAGGAAGAAGAACGGGTATTACTATTACTCGCTGGAGAATAACTACGCGGTGCTTCTGAACTACCACGACTATAAGTTGATCTTGCACTACTGCTCCTAGTAGTGGTTCCGGACGAACGCGAATAACCAGAAGAACCAGTCGAACGGGAAGATGAAGAACTTCCGCTACTTCTAGTACTACTTGGACGAGAATAAGTAGCACTGCTACGACTACTTGAGCCACTGCGTCCACCTGAAGTCCGTGTACCCACTACACGCCTGGAAGTAGTTCCCCTGCTATAAGTAGAACCAGAAGAACGAACAGAACTACCTTCTGAACGAACTGCAGAGCCTCCCCGAACAGAAGAACCGCTGGAACGAACGGCACTCGAACCATAACGACGAACAGTGGAAGGATTCCTGTAACTGCTTTGTCCAGAAGAACGACGGTTTGTATAGGTAGGACCTGTCCAATGACCGCTTCCACCTCCGCCCCAGCCCCAGCTAGGACCACCGTGCCAGTGGTGGTGATGTCCCCAATAACCGCCGCCATACCAGCCACCCCAGTAGCCGCCATACCAGCCGCCCCAATAACCCGGAGAATATCCCCAAGCGTAGTAAGGACGATTCCATCCCCAGCCATAGTTCCATCCCCAGCCGTAAGAGCCATAACGCCAATCCCACCAAAGTGGATTACTGAATGTCGGGAACGCATAAGCATACATACCGTCGGTATATACGTTCCAGTCCCATGAATTCGGACCGTAAACTACATCCCAATACAACGGGCTGCTGATGCTGATAGCAAAACGCGGATTGCGGAAACGGATGATACGTTCAGCGTATTCATAGTCGTCTTCCGTACCATTGAATTCGCCTGTCACCCATTCTCCGTCCAAATCCGGATTAGATTTTTCTTTTATATATAAGGTATCATTATCCATTACGAATTCATTATCACGTGCATCGTAACGGCGGTTATATTCATCCACATCCCGTGTTCTTCCCTTACGGTCCTGAACCACTACTGTAGTACCCGGTGAAGTATAGATGTTGGTCACCTGTTTCTTCGTTTCCTTCTTAACCGGAGTTTCTTTCTTCTCCTGTTTGTCTTTTGAAGGAATGAAGTAAAGGTCGTCATCAACGCTTTGTGCCATCAAGCCTATCGGGAGGCACAAGGCAAATAGCAAGAAATAAACAATCTTTTTCATATCATCTCGGTTTATGTAATTACTTAAACTTATTCATGTTACAAAGATAAGGAAGAGATTTTTCGTCCGAGGGAGATTTTCCCCAAAGGATAATAGGGAAATCCCTATTTCTAACTATCTTTGTCCATTATTCACCAGAATTAAAAACAACTATGAAGTATTTTGAGTTCACATTCCGCACCCACCCTTGCACAGAAATCGTCACTGACGTACTAGCTGCCGTACTGGGTGAAGTCGGGTTTGAAAGTTTTGTTGAGTGTGAAGGCGGACTGACCGCATATATCCAACAGACAATCTGTGATGAAAACGCCATCAAGATTGCCATCACCGAGTTCCCCCTACCCGATACGGATATTACTTATACATACACCGAAGCGGAAGATAAGGACTGGAATGAAGAATGGGAAAAGAATTTCTTTCAACCCATCATTATCGGAAACCGATGTGTGATTCACAGCACTTTCCACCAAGATGTTCCCAAAGCGGAATATGACATTGTCATCAATCCTCAAATGGCCTTCGGAACAGGACACCACGAGACTACCAGCCTCATCATTGAAGAATTGTTGGACAGCGAATTGAAAGATAAATCTCTGCTCGATATGGGCTGCGGAACTTCAATTCTTGCCATCCTCGCACGTATGCGGGGCGCACGCCCCTGTACAGCCATCGACATTGATGAATGGTGTGTACGAAACTCCATCGAAAATATCGAATTGAACCACGTAGACGATATTGCCGTTTCACAAGGAGATGCCTCGTCGCTTACAGGAAAAGGACCTTTCGACGTTATCATCGCCAACATCAACCGGAATATATTACTGAATGATATGAAGCAATATGTTGCCTGCATGCATACGGATTCCGAACTCTATATGAGTGGATTTTACGTAGACGATATTACCGCCATCCGCGAAGAAGCGGAAAAGAACGGATTGACTTTCGTTCATTATAAAGAGAAGAATCGCTGGGCAGAGGTGAAGTTTGTTTATAAAGGATAAGAGTCCTGATGGATGTAGAACAAATAGTGACGGTATCTTATAAGGAGAAACAAAGTTGTTATGCGAACTCTTTCTTTACCTGTTGACACCATGCTTTTATTTTCTTTTCCGCCTGCTCGGACTGATTATCCAAATCGACAACTAAACCGCACCACTGCTCACCACGCAAAGCTTTGGAACGTTCGAAAGTATAACCTTCGGAAGAAGTAAAACCAACTAAAGTAGCCTCATCTTCTTCAAATACCTCCGCCAACAGACCGATTCCATCTGCAAAATTCTCCGGATAACGTATCTGATCTCCCAAACCGAAAATTGCAACCTTCTTACCTTTTAATTTCATTGTCCGGAGTTCCGGCAACAGTTCGTCCCAATAAGTAGGAAGTTCTCCATCAAACCAAGTGGAAGCACCCACAATGAAGCAGTCATAAGCAGCAAAGTCATTTTGCCAAGCCTGTTCAATAGGCACTGTCTCTATCTTTTCCTTATCGAATTCTTTCTGTATTTTCTCTGCCACCCAACTCGTTCTTTCGGCTTTGGTAGCATAGAATAAACCTATCTTTTTCATAATCCACACTATTTAATATTCCAATAATCTCCGGGCAGCCTCGTATATCTTGGCCTCATCCGGCAGAATTTCCTTTTCCAAAATCGGATTAAAACCGACAGGAGTAAAAGTAGAACCGACACGCTGCACCGGTCCATCGAGATAGCGGAACATCTCTCCACTAATCATAGCAGCAAGCTCCGCACCAAAACCGGAGAATACTTTATCTTCATGAACCACCAATGCCTTGCTCGTTTTCTTGACCGATTCGAATATCGCCTCTTTATCCAACGGAATCAAGGAGCGAATATCAATGACTTCCACTTTCCAGCCACCTTCTTTTTCCAATCGTTCTGCTGCGTGCAGACAGAAATGGGTGGTATTGCCATAGGTAATAATGCTTAAATCTGATCCCTCACGACGAATACGTGCTTTTCCGAAAGGTACTTCAAAATCTTCCGGCACTACTGCCGCTGCTTCTACCGAATTATACAATGCTTTCGGTTCGAGGAACAGCGTGAAGCCTTTGGATCGCATACTGGTACGAAGTAATCCGGCAGCATCATCCGCAAAAGACGGGCAGACAATACGTGCCCCCGGTAAAGTGGTCAAAGCTCCCTCCAGGTTTTGAGAATGATACAAGCCTCCACCGATATAGCCACCGGAAGCCAGACGCAGAGTTATATTCGGAGCGAATTTCCCATTGCTACGCCAGTACTCATGTGTACACTCCACATATTGTTCTACGGCAGGCCAGAAATAATCGGCAAACTCCGCTCCCTCAATCACCACATGAATTTTAGGATCAAAGCGACTCATTCCATTGGCGGTGCCTACAATATAATCTTCCGCAATCGGTGCACTGAATACACGGGCTTCGCCGAATTCCTGCTGCATACCTTTGGTTACATTAAACACGCCTCCTTTTTCCCTGTTTGCCACATCCTGTCCCCAAATAAAGGTATCGGGATTATAGCGGAATTCAGCTTTCAATGTTTCATTAATGGCATTGACCAGAAAAGTCTTCTCCCCTTCCGCCTCATGTGTACCATCTTTATATTTCTGTGGCTGATAAGGTTCGGGCATTACAAAATCATAAATGCTTTTAGGATCGGGAGCGGGAGCAGCCAAAGCCTTCCGGTTGGCAGCAGACAATTCTTTCTTTGCATCAGTTTCTATTTGTTGCAGTTCTTCCTCGGTCAGACGTTTATAACGCAGCAGCATCCGGCGGAACTTCATCAAGGGATCAGCATCTTTCACATATTCCAATTCATTCTCATCCCGATACAAGGTGTGCTTATCTGAATTGGAGTGCGAACCGATCCGGACACAATTCGCCTGCACAATAACCGGATTACGGGTACTGATAGCATATTCCCGCGCTTCGGTCATAGCATTCATCGAATCGAATACATCCTTTCCGTTACAATAGATAATTTTCAGGTTCTTGAAGCCCGAGAAGTTCTCGGCTACTTTACGGTTGGCAGTCTGTTCCGATTTGGGTACGGAAATACCATACCCATTATCTTGTATTACAAAAATCACCGGAAGACGTTCGAGGCTGGCACCATTGATAGCTTCGTAAACGAATCCTTCGGAAGTAGCCGACTCTCCGTGAGAAGTGATGGCTACGCCTTTATGTCCATAATATACCATTGCTCTGGCCACACCTGCTGCGTGAAGGTCGTGTGTGCCAGTAGCAGAGGAGATGTTTTCAATATGCCATTCCGGTTTGGCGAAATGGTTCGACATGTGACGTCCTCCGCTACCTGGGTCCGTTGCTTTGGAAATACCGTTCAGGATAACTTCTTCAGCGGTCATTCCGGCGGAAAGCACGGTTAACATATCCCGGTAGTATGGAAACAGGAAATCTTCACCGAGAGTGAATACCTGACCGACAGCAAGTTGAATACCATCATGCCCTGCATAGGGAGCATGATAAGACCAACCCAAAGATTGCAACAGGTAAGACGGTGCCTTTTCGTCCAAGGCACGCCCCAATGTCATCAGATGATACCACTTTTTCAGGGTTTCTACATCTGTAGTCTTTATATCATATTTCTTTTTCATGAGTAATGAAGTTCTTAATGAATGAAACAATCAGTTATCAGCCTTTCCAATTTTCGAGATAGTCGGCTATAAAATGCAGGAAGTTACCTCCCAACATTCCGTCTACTACCCGATGATCGTAAGACAAAGACAAATACATTTTATGCCGGATTGCAATCGTATCACCCTCCGGAGTTTCTACAACAGCAGGTTTCTTCTCAATATACCCTACTCCCAAGATAGCAACTTGCGGCTGATTAATGATTGGCGTACCGAACAGGCTCTTGAATGTACCAAAATTGGTTATCGTAAATGTACCCCCATCAATATCTTCCGGCATTAATTTGTTATCCCTTGCTTTCAAGGCCAGAGAATCGATGGCAACAGCCAACCCGTTCAGATTCAGATGATCGGCATCATGCACCACAGGAACAATCAGATTTCCATCATTCAAAGAGACGGCAATACCGACATTAATATGCTTTTTGAAAAGAATATTGTATCCATCTACCGATACATTCACCTGTGGATAGGCAGCCAATGCTTTTGCCACGGCTTCCGTTATCACAGGCATATAAGTCAGTTTCACTCCTTCGCGACGGAAGAAAGCGTCTTTATTCTTTTCACGCCAACGTACCAATTTGGTAACGTCTACTTCTACTACATTGGTCACGTGAGGAGATACTTTCTTAGACATAACCATGTGGTCGGCAATAATCCGGCGGACACGATCCATCTCTTTTACTTCGACTCCAGGCATTGCTACAGGAGCAACCTTCGGACTTGCCTGTTCAGAAGAAACAGCAACTGATGGTTTGCTTGCGGCCGGAGCAGCAACAACAGATGCCGGCTTCGGTTCAACACTACCTCCTCTTTTCTTCTTTTCAATATAATCTTTTATATCTTTCTTACTCAATCGCCCTTCATAACCAGTTCCTTGTATAGCATCCAGCTCTTCTTTCGGAATTTTAGCTTCCCGCGCCAACTGAATCACAACAGGAGAGTACCAACGTTCTTCCTCTACAACAACAGGTTTCGATGCAGTATTCGCTGATTCGTTCCTAGCAGTTTCCGCTAACGATGGTGATGTTTCAGAAACATTTATCGGCTCCGTTCCTGAAGATTCTTCTCCATCCAAATCAATTATAGCGACTACTGTTCCTACAGCAACCGTATCGCCCTCCTTATATAAAATCTCCACCACTTTTCCCGCTACGGGAGAAGGGATCTCCGCACTTACTTTGGCAGTATTCACTTCAAAAAGCACATCGTCTTCCTGAATCATATCACCTACCTTTACAGACCAAGAGACGATTGTCCCTTCGGTTATACTCTCGCCCAACTTAGGCATTTTTATTTCGAATTTTGACATAGACAGTAAATTTATTATTCAACCTTGATATATTACAACAACGGGCTGAAATAGAAAGTTTTAAGTTAAGTAAATTTTAACCGGATGCTGACAAAGCCAGCCCGGACATCAACGACTATATATCCACTCTTTCTGAATATATTTCCCTTCCCGGAGCTGATTAACAGCCTCTATTTCCTTCCCGGTAAAAGCACTGACAGATTGGGACTTACTGAAATACTGAAAAGCCTTCTCTTTAAAATCAGTTACAGTTCCCTCCGGTAAATAACTCCGAATATTGGTTACCTCACTCCAAACGGAAGGAACGGCATATACTGACGATAAAGTTTCATCATCAACCATCGGTTCCGGATTCAAAGCTTTATGCAATGCTGTCAGATCCGTATCATACAATAAAGTGCAATGATACAACACCCGATTCTTATGTACGCATTGCGCACTCCCTGATATTTTCAATCCATTCAGATAAATCCCCAGTCGTTCGCCTCCTTTTGCCATCAGGCCTATAGAGTTCAGGAAATCCAATGTCCGTTGCAAGTACGTAACAAATTCCGGCAATCGGGGAGCCGTTTCTATAAAAGTCAGATTGATATTGCCCAAATCATGGTACACCGCTCCCCCACCCGAAAAACGACGGGCAATATGTACTCGTTCCTGTTCCGCCCATTTCTTATCGACTTCCGACCGCAACCGCTGATGCTTACCTATTACCACAGAAGGAGTATCCTGCCAAAGCATGAAAATATCTTCATTTCCCTGCTTCAACAGATACTCTTCTGCTGCCAAGTGAAAGTAAATATCAGTAAACGGACTATAGATACATCGAATCATAGATCAAGCGGAATAAGAGTTAAAACATAATTTCGTGATAGATCTCTCCAACCGTAGGATGTGGAAACACAGTCTTCTGGAATTCCTCCACCGTGTACCCTCTCTGAATAGCAATACCTACTATCACAATAAGTTCTGATGCAGGATTTCCCAACATGTGACAACCGATAATCTTCCCATCTTCATCCTGAATCAGCTTACAGAGTCCGTTTCCCTGTTCATTCTCCGCAACGAACCGTCCGGAATAAGCCATCGGTAATTTTGAAACACGGTAAGGAACTCCTGATTTTACCAGTTCTTCTTCCGTCTTTCCCACTCCCGCCACTTCAGGGTTGGTATAAACGACTCCCGGAACACAATCGTAATTCATCCGGTCTTCCACTCCTAAAATATGATTGATAGCAACTTCCGCTTCACGGATAGCAGTATGCGCCAATAAAGAGTAGCCTGTAATATCACCACACGCATATACACGAGGATGCGAAGTCAACAGATGTTCGTCTACTTTCACTCCATTCCGATGCAGTTCTATATTTAGCTTGTCCAGTCCTACCTTGGATAGATTTGCCTTACGTCCTACACTAAGCAAGATCTTCTCCGCTTCAATAGCAGACATCTTGCCTTCTTTTTCTATCACAACTCCATGAGGATTTACTTCCACCACTTTCGTATTCAAATAGAAAGTGACTCCCCGTTTGGCATATTCGGCACGAAGCATACCACTGGTTTCCTTATCCATCGCTCCCAGAATCTCCGGCATCATTTCTACCACATGTACTTTCACGCCCATACTGTTGAAGAAAGAAGCAAACTCCATCCCGATCACCCCGCCACCAATAATAACCAGTGTCTTAGGGAGTTCCTTTATCTCCAATGCCTCCTTGGAAGTCCAATAACTGATTTCTGACAGTCCCGGTATAGGAGGAATCACTGTATCAGAGCCGGTACATACCAGCAAATATTTCACGGAATAGGTTTCTCCGTCACAAGTGATTTGTATTTTCCCCTCTTTCTCTCCTTCTATCAGAGCTTCCTTTTCTATAATAGTCACTCCGTAAGAACTCACAGTCATCTTCACACCGCCCGTCAACATTTTTACTGTTTTATCTTTACGGCTCATAATCTTGGATAAATCGAACGAAGGAGATTCGGCAGAAACGCCGTATTTGGAAGCACTCTTGATGCTATCCAGTATTTTAGCAGAATATAACAAAGTTTTAGTAGGAATACACCCCTCATTGAGACATACTCCCCCCATTGCCTTTTTCTCAAAAAGAACAGTTTTTAATCCGTTGGCCCCTGCCCGTTCGGCAGCTGTGTACCCGGCCGGACCACCACCAATAATAGCTATATCAAAGTTCATAATCGTATCTTTTTTAGTAATAATACGATTATAACAAATGAGAGAAGAGATAAGTTGTTGGGAAAAGAAATACCCGTTACTTAATTGTCAGCTTTTTAAGTTCCTCTAACGAGCCATTAAACACATTCAAATCTACGTCTTCTTTAATGCCAGGGACACTTCCTACATCCGTATGTTGCCAAAAGTGCCATTTCCCCTGATACCTTACAGAGTCAACATAATAATGAGCAATCCAATAAGGATACGTATTGAAGATGGAATCGTCCAGATAACGGGTTTTAAATTTATAAGAAGTGTATAGAATAGGCTTCACCCCATAATGAGATTCCACCCGGTCCAGCCAGCGTTTGATGCCTTGCTGTAATTCCTTTTTTTCCTTCCGCCCGGTCACTTCCACATCAAGTACGGGAGGTAAATCACCGGAAACAAGTTTTACCGTGCGAATAAAGAAGTCCGCCTGTTTCAAAGCATCCGTGCTCGGAATATAAAAATGATAAGCGCCACGGATAAATCCATGATTACGGGCATTGGCAAAATTTGCCTCAAATGTGGTATCGTTATGATCTCCTCCTTCTGTGGCCTTCATAAAGACGAAATGTAAAGGAGTAGCCGTCTCCTTATTCTGCAACAGCTTCTTCCAGTCAATCTTTCCCTGATAGTGAGAAATGTCAATACCATGAATATCATATCCGTCAGGGATGCAGACACCATATTCCTTTAAGCCATGGCAAGGTTTCCATCGATAAGCATAAGGGCGGATAAAGAAATAATAGAAAGCGACGGAGAAACAACCGACAATTATCACTGCCAGAATATTACGAAGCCAGGTAGGCATCACAGTTCGATGCTTCACCTGTTCCTTTTTTGAGGTACGGGAAGTCTTGGAAGAAGAAGTCGTTCCCTTTCTTTTGGTAGTGGAAACAGTTCTTTTCTTCTGTACGGCAGACATCGGGTTGTTGCGTTGCGGCATTTACTTTAAACGATCAATGTTTTTAGAGATAGGCACGGATTACACGGAATACAGGGTTATAAGAAATAACTAAAAACCGTATTAATCCGCGTAATCCGTGCCTGAAAGAACCCTTCATTGCAGCTGTTGTATTAACAACTACTTTGAAGTGTATTTATTTAGCTTGTTCCAGTTGCAAAGTCTTAGTTGCCTGGTCGCAAACTTCTGTAGGACCGAAGTATTGGATCGGACCCGGATATACATAATCCGTTTCGATAGCCCAACGTTCGCGCTGTGAAGCAAATGCTTTGAAAGGAGCACCATCCAGTTTTACCAATGCTTTCTGGATAACCGGCTTCATTTCACCGTGACGACGTTCCATGTTCATCATCATAGTAATAGGCACACCACCAGCAATCCATTCGGCAGCAGGAGCTGTTGTGTTACGTACAGAAGACATATAACCAGTCTTACCGTTAGCAATCAACATAGAAGCTGTGTAACCCAAAGAGTAGCAATAGTCAGCGTCAAAGTTTGACGGAGCAGCACAACGTCCTTCATAACCGAAGAAGTGGTGTTGAGCAGCAAATTTACCAACATACTTGCCTTCTTCTTTCCATGCAGCCAACTTAGTAGCTACCATTTCAGACAACAGTTTTTCAGTTTCGATCAATGATACCTGAACGTTTCCGTGCGGGTCACGATCCAAAGTCAACTGACGGGCAACACCTTCCGGCAGACTAGCATAAATAGCAGAGTTTTCCGGAGAAAGTTTGCGGATGATATAATCACGTTGGTGAGATTTCTTAATCTGACCGAATTCTTCAGCATTAGCAGCCAGGAAGTCATTCAATTCAGCAATCAGACGTTTCATGGCAGGAATGAACTCTACCAATCCTTCCGGAATCAAAACTGTACCGAAGTTGTGTCCTTGTGCTGCACGGTCTGCTACCACTTTAGCGATAGATGTTACTACATCGTCCAAAGACATATCTTTTGCTTCCACTTCTTCTGAAATGATACATACGTTAGGCTGTACTTGCAAAGCACATTCCAGTGCGATGTGAGAAGCCGAACGACCCATCAATTTGATGAAGTGCCAGTATTTACGTGCAGAGTTACAGTCACGTTGGATGTTACCGATTACTTCAGCATAAGTCTTACAAGCTGTATCGAAACCGAAAGAAGTTTCAATCATATCGTTCTTCAAGTCACCGTCAATTGTTTTCGGGCAACCGATTACCTGTACACCATACTTCTTAGCAGCATAGTATTCAGCCAATACACAAGCATTTGTATTAGAGTCGTCCCCACCAATAATAACCAGTGCCTTGATGCCCAGTTGTTTGATGATTTCAAGTCCTTTTTCAAACTGGCTTTCAGCTTCCAGCTTCGTACGTCCGGAACCGATGATATCGAAACCACCTGTGTTACGGTATTCGTCGATGATATCAGCAGTCAGCTCCATATAGTTGTGATCTACCAGACCACCAGGACCCAGAATAAAACCATATAATTTGTTTTCCGGGTTCAATTTCTTGATACCATCGAACAAACCGGAGATTACATTGTGTCCGCCCGGAGCCTGACCACCGGAAAGAATTACACCTACATTCATAGCGGGAAGAGCAACAGCTTCACCAGCTTCGAATGTAATCAACGGCATTCCATACGTGTTCGGGAATAATGCTTTGATAGCTTCCTGATCGGCTACAGATTGAGTAGCAGCACCTGCTACAGCCTTAACAGCTCCTGATGCCAATGCTTTCGGAAGTTTGGGCTGGTAAGCAGCCCTTGCGATTTGCAATGCACTTTTAGTCATTTTCTTTAATTTTTTATTTAAAGGTGTTAGTAAGTTTCTTGTCAAACTTGAAAAGCGTTGCAAATTTCGCATTTTTTTCCGAATTATAAAAATTCTTCTTCTGTTGTTTTTAAGACAAAAGAAAGAAGAAAGAAAAATTAAGGCTATCTCCCGACGTAGGAGATAGCCTTTACGTTTTCTTCAGCGAGCTAATTTATAATATAATTCTAGGGATTCTGCTCCCAGCCTCCGCCAAGAGCCTTATAAAGTTGAACCACCGCAATCAACTCGTCACGAATGGCATTACTCAATCCGATTTGGGCATCAAAGTATCCACGTTGGGCATCCAACACATCCAGATAGTTGATGACTCCATTGATGTACTGTAATTGTGCCAGGTCCATGTAGCTCTTGGCTGAACGTTCCAGATTGGCACGAAGTTCGTACACTTCCTTAATCTTGTTGAAGTTGACAATCGCATTACGTGTTTCCTTGAAAGCTTCCAGTACGGATTTCTCATAACTATGTACTTCAGCCTCATAAGCAGCCTTTTTCGCTTTCAATGCCGCACGGTTCTTTCCCCAACCAAAGATAGGAGTTAATAAAGCTCCTTCCATAACTGCATAGGGAGATTTCAAGAGTTCCGACAAAGAAGTACTTTCACTACCGAAACCACCTGTCAGGGCAAGACGCGGGAACATATTCGTATAGGCCACTCCTACTTTTGCATTGGCAGCAATCAATTTCTGCTCTGCCTGACGAATGTCGGGACGGCGTTCCAACAAAGTAGACGGCAACCCTACAGGAAGTGTTTCCGGAGAATTAAACTCCTGAAGCAAACGGGAACGGGCTATCTTATTAGGATATTCACCCGCAAGATAAGCAATATCGTTCTCTTTCAGGGAGATTTTACGTTCCAAGTCAGGAACCAAAGTGGCCGTACGTGCCAACTCCACTTGTGCCTGTCGATAGGAAGTCTCGGAAGTCAATCCACCGGCAAACCGGATACGCGCCAGGCGCACCCCTTCTTCACGGGCTTTCAATGTCTGTTTGACAATATCAAGCTCTGTATCCAAAGCTACCAGTTCATAGTAAGCCTGTGCCACTTCAGCCACAATCGTCATCTGCAATGCACGTTGTGCTTCAATAGATTGCAGATACTCGGCAATGCTGGCCGAACGCGCCCAACGCAGATTTCCCCAAAGATCGACTTCCCACGAAACGAGGAATTGTGCTTCAAAGGTATCCGATCTCTTGAAAGCATCTCCTCCATGATTCTCGAGTTCGCGTTCCCCTGTCACTTTTCCTTTAATATCCGGAAGCAATGCAGCCGTAGAAATTCGTTTCTGCGCAGCCATTTCTTTCACACGGGCAGCAGCAATCAGCATATCTTTATTATGATCCAATGCACGCTCTATCAGACTTCTCAATGTAGCATCTGTATAAATATCCCTCCAGTCCTGGTCACCGAAGCTAACCGAATCCTGTGATCTTTCCAAGCTGTCGGGTAAATGAAGATCAGGACGGACATAGCTTTTCCCTACCTTGCAGGAAGTCAGTACTCCGGCAAGTAACAGGATAGCAATATATAGTTTCTTTCGTTTCATTATTTCTTATGTTTTAAGATTTTCGACTTTGTTTTATACACCATCACAAAGAAGAACGGCACAAGAATGATACCAAATACGATGGCAAATATCATTCCGAAAAATACACCTGTACCGATTGCCTGCCGGCTTGCCGAACCCGGACCACTTGCCAGTACCATCGGAAGCATACCGAGCACAAAGGCAAGAGAGGTCATCAGAATCGGACGGAAACGCAATTTGGCTGCGTATATGGCCGATTGCACCAAGTCTTCACCTTTATCTACCTGCACCTTTGCGAACTCTACAATCAAAATTGCATTCTTAGCGGCAAGTCCGACCAACATAACCAAGCCAATCTGGAAATAGACATCGTTTTCCAATCCGCAAACCCATACTCCCAAATAGGCTCCCAAAGCAGCCACAGGTAAAGAAAGCAACACAGCAATAGGCACTGTCCAACTTTCGTATTGTGCAGCAAGGAAGAGGAAAACGAACAAGAATACCAGTGCCATCACCATACCCGTCTGACCTCCCGCCTGCTTCTCCTGATAGGAAAGGCCGCTCCATTCCAGTCCGATATTATCGGGAAGATGATCGCGGGCAATCTGTTCCATGATCTCCATCGCCTGTCCGGAACTATATCCTTGCGCAGCTGCTCCACGAATAACGGCCGTAGTAAACATATTGAAACGTTTGATACTTCCCGGTCCTGTGGTATATGATGCATTTCCCAGAGAAGTCAATGGTACCATCGCTCCATTGGAGGCTTTCACAAAAAACAAATTAATATTGTCTTTGTGTTCGCGATAAGGAGCTTCTGCCTGAATATAAACCTTATATATACGGTTGAACATATTAAAGTCGTTCACATAAACCGAACCGGTATAAGCCTTCATGGTAGAAAACACATCAGCCAAAGGTACACCCAGCATCTTCACTTTGTCTCGATCCACATCAAAATAGAGTTGTGGGATTTCCGACTGCAAAGAAGATGACAAGCCCGCCAACTCTTTGCGTTTGGATGCGTAGTACATTAATGTATCTGTCGCGTCTACCAAATTATCAAAAGTGGCTTCTCCACGAGCTTCCAGCTGCATCTCAAAACCTCCCGAACTACCGAGCCCCGGAATAACCGGAGGAGTGGACAGATAGACTTTACATTCCGGATATTCCTCAAGATGTTTCTCTACCGTATGCATGATCTTCTCAATAGTGGTACTCTTCCGTTCCTCCCAAGGTTTCAGGATCACCGTCAGTTCTGCACGTCCCTGGTTACTTCCGACACGAGGACTACTTCCCGTTACATTCTGTATATACTCAATGTACGGGTTCTTTTCCAGATAAGCAATGGCACGCTCTGTCACGATACGGGTACGTTCCAGAGTAGCCCCTTCCGGCAGTTCCAATTCAATCTTGAAATATCCCTGATCTTCCACAGGTAAGAAACTGGTCGGAATAATGCGATGAATCAACATGATAGCAATCAACACCATACCAAAAGCACTCAAAACTCGACGAGGATGCTTAATTGTACGAGTTACGGCAGCTACATACTTATTACTACCGATACCCAGCCATTCATTAATCTTCCGGAAAACGATATTCTTTTTCTTCCCGCTATCCGGTTTCAGAATCAGCGAACACATCACCGGACTCAATGTCAGAGCCACGACCGTAGAAATAAGCACGGATACTACAATTGTCACCGTAAACTGGCGATACAACTGTCCTGTAATCCCACTTAAAAAGCTAACCGGGACGAACACAGCCGCCAATACCAGCGAAGTGGCAATCAAAGCACTGGCAAGTCCGTTCATCGCTTTTTTCGTAGCTTCATAAGGACTTAGGTGCTCCGTTTCCATGATATGTTCCACACCTTCCACCACCACAATCGCATCATCCACCACAATACCGATCGCAAGGATCAATCCGAGCAATGTCAGGATATTCAATGAGAAACCGAAAATCAACATGAATCCGAAAGTACCGATCAATGAAATAGGCACCGCCACTACCGGAATCAACGTTGCACGCCAGCTCTGCAAGGATAAATAAACTACCAGAACCACCAATACCAACGCTTCAAACAACGTCTTATATACTTCATGGATAGATTCGGAAATATAAGTCGTCATATCGAACGGAATCTCATAGCTCAATCCCTCCGGAAAGTTCTTACTAATCTCATCCATTGCCTCTTTTACTCTCTCGGCCACTTCCATCGCATTAGCACCCGGTAACATATAAATACCAAGCACGGCAGCATTTTCACCGTTGATACCACTCTCTGTATTATACGAAGAAGCTTCCAGCGATACACGTGCCACATCTTTCAATCGAATGATAGAACCATTCGCATTGGCACGTACTACGATATCTTCAAATTGTCCTACAGTGGAAAGACGTCCCTGTGTCGTGATAGGAATCGTGATATCCAATCCTTGTACAGGCTGTTGTCCCAGCACACCCGCTGCTGATTCACGATTCTGATCTTTCAATGCATTCTGCAAATCCTGTACGGTCAGTCCGAAGTTTGCCAGCTTATCCGGCTGCGCCCATATCTGCATGGCATAATAACGGCTACCGATATTGGATACACGTCCCACTCCGGGAATACGGCGAATCACATCGAGCACATTGATGGTAGCAAAGTTACTCAAGTAAATCTCATCGAACTTTGGGTCGGTAGAAGTCAAACAAAGCGTCATCAACTGACTGGGAGCCTGTTTTTCTACCGAAATACCATTCTGAATCACTTCCGCCGGCAAACGGGATTCTGCCAGTTTCACACGATTCTGAATCTCAACAGCTGCCAAATCCGGATCAGCAGATACATCAAAAGTAACTGTTGCCGAAAAACCTCCGGAGTTAGAACTATTTGATTCCATATAAAGCATCCCCGGAGTACCATTGATTTCCTGCTCAATCGGGGTAGCTACTGCCTGTGATACAGTAAGTGCACTCGCACCCGGATAAGAAGCACTAATCTTCACCACCGGAGGAGTAATCTGCGGGTATTGATCCACCGGAAGCATCGTCAGACCAATAATACCGACAATCACAATCACGATGGAGATTACAGCCGAAAAGACCGGCCTATCTATAAAAAAAGTAACTTTCATCGTTTATTCTCCTTTCGCGTTATCCTTCGTTCCGGTAACATTTTCTTTCGCCCCGGCCACTTCATTTTTTGTCGCAGTTATACTATCCTGGGCTTCTGCATCCGGTTGGCTCACCCGTACTTTCATACCCGGAGTCAACTTATGGAACCCTTCTACAACTACCATTTCTCCTTCTGCCAATCCTCTTTCTACCACCACATTATTCCCGACTTCCGGTCCTAATTCGATAAAACGTTTCTCTACTGCATTATCCCTGCGCATGGTATAAATATATGCTCCACCCTTTTCGATGGTAACGGCTTTCATTGGAACAACGAGTGCTCCTTCACGAACATCCAGCAACAATTTCACCTTTGTAAACTGTCCCGGCAACAATACTTGTTTCGGATTAGGCATTTCTGCACGTACAGAGAAAGTGCCGGTTTGAGGATCCACCTGGGGTTCGGCAAAATCCACGTATCCTTTGAATGGATAGACTGTGTTATCTGCCAATGTTATGGTAATATTGGGCTGCCAGGAACGGGTAGAATCCTGCTGTCCCAAATTAATATTTCTTTCTTTACTCTTCAGATAATCGAGTGCCGTCATACTAAAATCAACCAACACCGTATCACTCTTCACAATAGTAGCAAGCAATGATTTTCCCCCGGGTCCCACTAACGTACCCAAATCCACATTTCTTTCACTAATGTGTCCCGACAAAGGCGAACGGACAATGGTGTAGCCCAGCTCCAATTCAGCCTGTGCCAAATCCGCCTCACTCATGGCTACCGTTGCCTCAGCACTTTCATAAGCAGCTTCCGCATTATCCAAATCCAACTGGCTTGCAGCATTCTGCTCAAACAACGGACGGATACGTTTTAAATCACGCTCCGCCTTCAAAGCCTGCGCTTCGTCTTTTTTCAACTGCGCTCTGGCCTTATCAGCTTTGGCACGATACTGGTCCTGATTAATGACAAACAAAACCTGATTCTTATTGACATATGTACCTTCGGCAAAAAGCATATTTTCCAGATAGCCTTCCACCCGGGCACGGACTTCGACGAACTGTTGGGCACGAATACGCCCTACATACTCCCCGTATATCTCTACATCATCTTTCACTACCGGTTCTACAATGACTGTCGGCATTTCCGGCGCAGCCTTCTGAGGTCGGGTCAGTATCCAATACACACCCAACACAAGTACCACACATATAATAGCAGCAATGGTTCTCTTTCTCCTCAGTTTCAACTCATGTTTCGAAAAGAATAATCTCATATCGAATCTTATTATTTAATTTAACTTATGTTTGTTCTATACTCTTTCTTGCAATTAGTATGCCAAAATTCATTACACCTATTATTTACTGGTATTCAGTCTATTATATTTTGCCTTAAGAAATGTAGAAATGTAGAATCCACCAGATAAAATGTAGAAATTATCCACATTTCCGACTTTTGGAACATTTTTTTTAATTCCCATTTCAACAACTAAACAAATTATGCTCTACATTTGTATTATATTAAACATCAATACTAGACCATGTCCTAATGAAAAAACAAATCTTTTCAACATTAGTTTTATCAATTGGCATCTTATTGCCTTTTTCTTTGCATTCTCAGGAACAAAGAAAAAAGGTAGGTGTCGTTCTAAGCGGCGGCGGTGCTAAAGGAATGGCACACATCAAAGCACTGCAAGTGATCGAAGAAGCCGGAATTCCTATTGATTATATAGCCGGCACCAGCATGGGAGCTATCGTAGGCGGTCTTTATGCCATCGGTTATACTCCGGAACAATTGGATAGCATGGTACGAAAACAAGATTGGACATTCCTATTGAGTGACCGTATCAAAAGAAGTGCCATGTCATTAACAGATCGTGAGCGATCTGAAAAATATACAGTCTCTATTCCTTTCACCAAAACTCCCAAAGATGCCGCTACCGGAGGAATCATGAAAGGACAGAATCTGGCTAATCTATTTTCAGACCTTACCGTAGGGTATCATGACTCTATCGACTTTAATAAACTTCCCATTCCTTTTGCCTGTGTAGCAGCCAATGTTGTTAATGGAGAACAAATTGTATTCCATGACGGAATACTCTCTACTGCCATGCGTGCCAGTATGGCTATCCCCGGTGTATTTACTCCGGTACGGCAAGACAGTATGGTATTAGTGGACGGTGGCATTGTAAACAACTATCCGGCAGATGTTGTGAAAGCCATGGGGGCCGATATTATTATCGGAGTAGACGTACAGAATGCTCTGAAGAAGGCTGACAAGCTCAATAGCGTCCCCGACATTCTGGGACAAATTGTAGATATCACCTGTCAGTCTAACCATGAAAAAAATGTAGATCTCACAGATACCTATATCCGTGTCAATGTAGATGGATATTCATCCGCCAGTTTTACTCCAGCCGCCATTGATACCCTGATGCGTAGAGGCGAAGAAGCAGCAAAAGCCCAATGGGGTTCATTGCTTGCTTTGAAAAAGAAAATAGGAATAGCCGAAGATTATACCCCGAAACAACATGGTCCTTATTCTTCTCTTTCTAATGCGCGTACGGTTTATGTGACGGACATCTCATTTTCCGGTGTAGAGGTGGATGATAAAAAATGGTTGATGAAGAAATGTAATCTGAAAGAAAACAGCGATATTTCCACTCAACAAATAGAACAGGCCCTGTATCAGTTACGTGGCAGTCAGTCCTACTCCAGTGCCAGTTATACGTTGAAAGAGACACCTGAAGGTTATCACCTCAACTTCCTGTTACAGGAAAAATATGAAAGAAGAATCAACCTGGGCATCCGTTTCGATTCGGAAGAGATCGCATCTTTGTTGGTCAATGCAACAGCAGACCTCAAAACTCGTATTCCTTCCCGCCTGGCTCTTACCGGTCGGTTGGGTAAACGATATGCTGCCCGCATAGACTATACGCTGGAACCAATGCAACAGCGTAATTTCAACTTCTCGTATATGTTCCAATACAATGATATCAATATTTACGAGGAAGGCGACCGTGCCTATAATACAACTTACAAATATCATCTGGCCGAATTCGGCTTCTCTGATGTATGGTACAAGAATTTCCGTTTCGGACTCGGTCTTCGTTTTGAATATTACAAATACAAAGATTTCTTGTTCAAGAAACCTGAAATTTCCGACCTGAAAGTAGAATCCGAACACTTTCTAAGTTATTTTGCCCAAGTGCAATATAATACCTATGATAAAGGACGTTTCCCTTCTAAAGGAAGTGACTTCAGAGCCGCCTATTCACTCTATACGGATAATATGGCACAATACAACGAACACGCTCCATTTTCAGCACTGAATGCTTCGTGGGCAAGCGTCATTCCTGTAACCCGCCGTTTCTCTATCATTCCTTCCATTTATGGACGTATCCTGATCGGAAGAGATTTTCCCTACCCGCTGCAAAATGCCATTGGCGGTGACGTACCTGGTTTCTATATTCCACAGCAATTACCATTTGCCGGGGTTACCAATCTGGAATTGATGGATAACACCATTATGATTGCATCTATTAAGTTCAGACAACGCATGGGAGCCATTCATTATCTTACACTGACGGGTAACTACGGACTAACAGATAGTAATTTCTTCGATATATTGAAAGGCAAGCAATTATTCGGTATCAGTGCAGGCTATGGAATGGACAGTATCTTCGGGCCATTGGAAATATCATTGGGATATTCCAATCAGACGGACAAAGGAAGTTGCTTTGTGAATTTAGGGTATTACTTCTAATGTAATACAGTATTTTCGAAAAGCAAAAGAGGAGACCGCTTCACAGTGACCTCCTCCTTCTATACTCTATATGAACATGCCCCAAAGGGTTTATTGGAAAAGGAGCATATTCAAAAGGGTTTTATCTTAAAATGAATAATTAAAAACTTATTATACTGCCATCAACTTGACAAACGGTATCAAAGTCATATCAACGATCTTCACAGACAGTTGATATTTGGGGAAATGTGCATCAAAATAAAATCTGATGCATGGGGCCAATTAGGTAAAGAAGTACCTCTGTACTTTTTTCTAATCGACTAAGGCAGGGATTCAATGCTACAAATGAATCTAAGCCCCTTACTATAAAACATCTTAGATACTACCACCCTTACCACCGCTATGTGTCGGATTATAAGTAACCGTTTTATATTGATGGTCCGTACCGGTATAACGAGTTGCTGTAATCGAAACAGACTTTGCAGTACCCTTAAACTTTACATTAGCCGTCAACGTGGTAGTACGGACTTTTGCATAGCAAGTATAACTCATGGTAGTATATCCGTTTACATTTACAGTGTTATAAACACGTTCAGTTTCCGTAATGCCAGATACCGATCCCATTAATGAGAACATACGAGTTTTCATAAAAGCAACCATTGCATTCACCGTTTTTGTATCTTCAGCACTAGCACCAGCTCCTAATTGCGATTTAACTTCAGCAACAAGACCAGCATCATTCTTATCATAGTCCCAACCAGACTTTTCCTTATATTTCAGTTCAATGCCAGCCACCGCTTTAGCATTCTCGCTATTATCACGACTAGCTTGTCCTAGAATATTAGTTGTCACAGTTTCATTACTAATCTTGCTATATACTTTATTCTCTATAGCATAAGCAGAGAAGTGATCGACTTCGGCTGTATATGCAGTGACAGCTCCACTTTCTGTAGTAGAAGATATATTTTTAATTACATTTCCATTATTATCTTTTGCATCCCCCCATTCTCCTGTATTTGGATTCTGATAAGTAAGTATCATATCAGCATCAGCGAATGTTATTCCAGGGATAGGATTAGGAATAGAAATCGTAACAGACTTCTTAAATTTCAAACCAGACGGTTCAAATTTAGCAGCAGCTAAAGGTATGCTTTTAGGTACATCTCTATTCACGTCCTCTGCCTTTACTTCAGTAGTTACTTCTTCAGGAGCAGGAACAAAGGTTGTCACACTAATGTTGACTTTACCATCTTCAACAATTCCTGCTTGTTGTTGAGATGCCTCAATTGCATCTTCCGGTATTGTCAGTTCGACTTTCACGAGCGGTTTATCCTCTACCACTTCTTCCGGAGCAACTTCTCCCGGCTTTTCAATTGCCTGATTCGATTCACTATTATCCTCTACTTTAGTTTCTCCTGTAGCCTCTATTGACACAGCAGTTTTCGGACTCTCCTTTGTCAAAGCCAGAGCTACCGTTACCACACTACGATTCTCTGCATTATTTGCAATGACAACTGACGTTTTCTGTGAAAGATATCCATTAGAAGACGCTTCAATACTATAAGTACCTGTAGCACTTTCTGTAACAGAGAACTTACCATTCGAGTCGGTTGTGTAATTTTTACTACCCACTTTTACCTTTGCCCCATCCATTGCTGCTCCTCCGGAAGTCACCGTCCCCATAATGTAATACTCTACAACCGGTTTCGGAGTTTCAACAACTTCCCCTTCTGCCGGTTTCGGATCGTCATCATCATCGTGACAGGCTACTGTCGCAAAAGTTAACATACCCAAGGCTATCGCCATGGCACCCACATAAAACCATTTTACACTTTTCATAATGTTCAAATTTGTTAAAAATACTAGTTTAAATATCAATCATGTTTCACTTCTCACTCGTTCTAATCAAATAATATCGAATATAATCCGGCTGCCAGAAGTGTGAATTCTCTGCCGACTTAGGTTCAACACTATAACTTTCGCCCAATGAACGATGAGCGTATTCATTCCCGCTACGCATATCATACTGAAAAGCAAAATATTCGGGAAGCATCACCCGTAGCAGATGTCGCCTGCGTTTCTTTCCCGGTAATGGAATAGAGAAATTAAACCCTGCATTCGTTGCTCCATCTGTGTACATACCATATATACCTACAATATATTCGCCGAAATAGCGTGAAAGAGTTCCGCGTACTCCATAATCTCCATAAATAAAGCGGGCCCCTTCTACTTTCACCAAGGTATTCACTTCCGGCACATAATATCCTACGCTAATCTGTCCATTGACTCTTTTCCACTTACTCATTTTCCAGTCACTGCCATAGAAATGGGAAGAACCGGTAATTCCTCCTCCACCTTCTACCGTCCACCTGCCGTTTGCTGAAAAATAGCCGATTCCTGCAGCAAGTCCCTGACGGTCATTAGAGAAACTACCGCCAGTGAGGTATCCTTTCCAATGGTTAGCCAAGCGAAAATCCTGACGCAAAGCCATGAATCCCAAGCGAACGCAGTTCCACTTACCATCTTCATTACTTACAATAGGCAAAGAAACCTGCATCCGTAGCGAAGCTCCTTTCCATAATTGCATTTCCAGGGCAGGTTGCAACTCGAGTGCCGCCTTATACAACTTATAAGTTACATTATTGACTAACATCACGTTGGGATATATCACAAAATCTACCTTACCGAAAGAACTTTCTTTTCGTTTTACACCTTTCAGCTGACGCACAGCAGTTCCGGTAGAAGTAGTCATCCCCATCTTACGATACACTTCATCCAACGTACATTCACCGGACTGACATTTTTGAATCAAATCTGCAGGGATAGTTATACATAATTGTGGTAGGGCATTATCTAATATAAGTAGCTGCAAAGTCGGTATTTCCGGTATAGCAACCAAATGGCGTATAGCAATACCGATTCCATTATAAATACCTCTATAGGCAGAGGTCTCAAAAGCTGCAGTTATCGTGTCCCTTTTCTCCACAACTGAAATATTCTCCATTTCCAATTCTTTCAGTGTCTCACTCACACGAACTGGCTGTGCCTGTAACAAAGAAATACCACAGAGAAAAACAGCAGTCACACTAACAATCCTTTTCATCTTCTTTTAATGTATTAATGTACATTCATACCGCAGACCAGCGGAAACACACGTAAATTCACGAGTAAACACATTGACGGACAAATGCTTCCAAAAGCGCATGGCAGCCCCCATATTCCATCCATGCGTATCATATTCCACCATCAATTTCAATTCTTTGCAAAAAGAAGGCGTGTAACGGACACCTCCGAAAGGTCCTTTATTAAATACCCGGCAATCGCCTTGATGAATATACCATCCGGCTGTGACAGCCAATTGATCTCCTGAACGAAATCCGATAGTCTTTGTCAACACACCATAATAAGCTCCCCAATATGGAGTCTTCTTCTCAGTCAAAAGATCATCTCCACCAATCACAACAGCCGGAAAATAGCGGCTTTCTTTTATTGGACGAATGCGAATCGTATTAGAACGGTCCTGATTATGATAACCCGTTCTGCCTGTGCCGGTTGTCATTTTGAGTAATGTCATCCGATAAGTGAATTCGATAAAAGAGAAAAGAGTCATATCTACAAAATAGTTCATGGTAGGGAAACTGAAAACCGATGGAGTAACCTGTTCTGGTAAGAAATTGACTCCTCCCGTAAATGTACCGGTCTCTTGCATTTCAGCGGTAGGTATCATCAACTGCCCCGTTGTTCCCATGGAATATTGCGCATGAATCAGACCGCTCATCGGAATGAGTATCAGAAATAGAATACTACCTTTTAACGAAATAAATGGCTTATTCCTAAAAGCCGCTTTAGTTTGTTTCATCTTTATTTGTATGTTATACTTTTAAATAGAGATATTCTCAAAACTTTTTTGATTAATCCACTATTTTTACCTTATATAATTCTGTTACTTCTTAGGTAACAGTAAACACACAATCGAGACCAACCGGAATGAGAACAGAGAAAAACATCGACAATTACAGTGAGAGAAGAGCTTTTGCCTTTAGCGAAGGGGAAAATTCTTTTTAAAACAGGACATATAAATCATTGGGCATGAAGATATAATTATTTCATGTTCGGATTTTTTTTTGCCGTATGCATCAGATAAAACGAAAAAAAATGGGAGAATATTTGTTTGCTATTTATATTTTTGTCTATCTTTGCGTCATATTTGATTCCGTTACCTAAGAAGTAACAGATACATTTAAATGCTGATTATTAAAGTTTTGTCTATATATCACCTGCCTGCATTGCAATCTCTAACGTAAGATAAATTCTTTCTATTTACTTCTGTACGTTCTCTTAATCCAAAGCCTTTCAGATATATTTGTGTGGTTTTAATAGATTTGTGCCCCAACGATTCACTTATCATTTCAATAGAAACTCCGCGGTATTTGGCAGTAGTGGCCCAAGAATGTCGGAAAGTATATGAAGTGACAGGCGAATTTAAGCGCAACGCTCTCGCCAAATCCTTCAAACAATTATTAAATCTACGAAGAGCAGACTGATATTCCTTATATGCTTTTTCATCTTTTCGCTTCTTATCACTATGTAAAATATCGAATAAATAGTCGGGACAATCAGGAAGAGCAGGTTTATTGCTTCGAAGCTGATTCATCATCTCCTTTGCACTTTCGAGAATTTCCAGGCTCATTGGTGTTTTAGTCTTGATACGATTATATTGAAGCACATTCCGGTCTAAAGCCGACTTCTCTAAATGCGCCAAATCTGCGAATGACATTCCACAAAACTGAAACATTAAAGCGGCAATCGTCTGCGTACGACGCAAACGTTCGGATTTCGGATCCTCATATAGAAGTTTGTGTAACTCGGTCACAGACAATGCTTTCTTTTGCCGGATATCCACGCCTGTATAAACATCATGAAACAACCGGGGAACATAAGGGGCACTTCCCGCTTCTACTCCCCGATTGTAGATACTACGAAGCATACGCATATAAGTAGAAATCGTATTGAGCTTTAATCCGGACTCGTAAAGATGCTGTCCATAGCAACGTAAACATTCTCGCGTGACTTGCCTGAACGATATGTTCAATGTTCCACAAAACTTACTAAAAGAAAAAAGAGCATTCTTATAAACATGAGCGGTAGAATATCGCCCTTCTTTCCGCAAACGCTCAATGTACGCTCCGGCACATTGGCTAAATCCATTTTTATTAATTTTTTGCATCATTAGTTATTTTAGATTATACAATAAATTAAGAGAAAGAACAAAAATAACCTACTTTATGATTGCAGCTATTATAAAAAAGAAAAATAAGAGAAACACCGTCATTCACGTGAAAGTTATTCTTGTACTTCGGTGAGAAAACAAGTGAAACCGATACAAAAACGAGGGTATCCAAAGAGGGCTGTACAAAGCGCTGAAACGCCTGCCAGTAAAGGGGGAAAAGCCAACGAAAACCAGTAGAGTAAAGTAGAGAAGAGAAAAGTATTATTTCTGTTATAAATAATAGCAATAATATAGGGCAGAGAAAATGGCTTTGGTTGCTACCGCTGTCGGTCCGGATCACTTTGTCGGTGCCGTTTCTATTCCCGTGTCCCTCATGAGTTGTTCGTCCGGCAGATGACCGACTCTCGTCCGGCAGGTTGTTGATGCTCGTCCGGTGGGTAACGGATATTCACACGGTAGATAACGTACGTTTGTCCGTTAGGTAAATTCTATATTATTTCTCGGGCTACCGCTTCACTAAAAATAACATTTGGCTCATACATAACCAACATTGGTTAAGTAAGTGACTTACCCTATCAACTGTTGAACTAAATAAATTATTCATTAGTGATCCGAAATGAACTAAATAGGAATTTATTGAAACGCAGATTAACAAGTAAATCATATAAATACTATTCAGGATCACAATCAAACCGTTATTCCATCAATAATAGCCTGTGAAATTATTTAAATGAAGAGATAGAGTTAAGAAGATGAAGGCCTGAATAATGTTTTTCCCTATATTATTCGCTAGAATCAAAGAAAGTGCCTATCTTTACCGCAAGTATTTTTATTATTCACCATTAAATGTAAAGATTATGGCAAGTAGAAGAGAACTCAAAAAGAACGTAAACTATATCGCAGGAGAATTATTCACCGAGTGTTTAATCAACAGTATGTTTATCCCTGGCACAGACAAGGTAAAAGCAGATGAACTGATGGCAGAGGTACTGAAGATGCAGGATGAGTTTGTCACTCGCATCAGCCACACAGAACCGGGCAACGTGAAAGGTTTTTATAAGAAATTCCGTGCTGATTTTAATGCAAAGGTAAACGAGATTATTGAAGCTATAGGGAAATTGAACTAACAACAGAATGAAAAAAGCAATTTATAGCTTTATCTATTACCGCCTGTTAGGATGGAAGACAAACGTTACGGTGCCTAATTATGATAAATGCGTGATATGTGCCGCTCCACACACAACAAACCTTGATTTATTTATTGGAAAACTATTTTATGGTGCTATAGGCCGTAAGACAAGTTTCATGATGAAAAAAGAATGGTTTTTCTTTCCACTTGGAGTTTTTTTCAAAGCAGTTGGCGGAATTCCCGTCGACCGTAGCCGAAAAACTTCGCTAGTAGATCAGATGGTTCATAATTTTGCTAAATATAAAAAGTTTAATTTGGCTATCACTCCCGAAGGAACCCGCAAAGCGAATCCAAACTGGAAAAAAGGTTTTTATTTTATAGCTTTGAAAGCACAGGTTCCTATCGTCCTGATTGGTATTGATTACAGCAAGAAAACGATTTCGGCAACGAAAGCTATCATGCCGTCAGGAGATATTAATAAGGACATGAGAGAAATCAAACTTTATTTCAAGGATTTCAAAGGAAAACATCCGGAGAATTTTGCTCTTGGAGAAATATGATTTAAGTATTAGGTATTAAGTATTAATCGTAGCTTTTGATATACTTATCCGCACGGCTTAATACTTAATACTTATTACTTAATACTTAGTTATCATGGAGTCTATCCGTATTTCTATCATACAAACCGATATTGTTTGGGAAAATAAACAAGAAAATCTCCGTTTGCTCCACGAAAAGCTGCAAAGTCTTCGTGGAATAACGGAGATTGTTGTTTTACCGGAGATGTTTTCCACCGGATTCAGCATGCAGAGTAAAATGCTGGCAGAGCCGAACTCCGGAGCAACCATTACAATACTCAAACAATGGGCTGCCCAATTTCAGCTAGCCATTTGTGGAAGTTATATAGCAACTGAAAACGACCAGTTCTATAATCGGGCCTTCTTCCTGACACCGGAAGGAGAAGAATTCTATTATGACAAACGTCACCTGTTTCGTATGGGAAGGGAAGCCGAACATTTTTCGGTCGGTGACAAACGACTTATCATCCCCTATCGTGGATGGAATATCTGCCTGTTGGTTTGCTATGATCTCCGTTTTCCTGTATGGAGCCGGAACGTAAACAACGAGTACGACCTTTTAATATATGTAGCCAACTGGCCTATCCCCCGCCGTCTGGTTTGGGACACTCTGCTCCGGGCGCGTGCTTTGGAAAATCAATGCTATGTATGCGGTGTCAACAGGGTGGGTATAGACGGATATCAGCTTACATATAATGGAGGAAGTAGAGTTTATTCTGCTTTCGGAGAAGAAATCGGCTCATTTCCAGATGAAAAGGAAGGAATAGCTACTGTGAGTCTTAATCTGAACACTCTCAACCAATTCAGAGAGAAGTTCCCGGTATGGAAAGATGCAGACGAATTCCATCTGTAACATTGGCAAAATAACAAATGTTAAAAACAGATTCTTGCAGCAACAATACCTAGAACTCGGTAGTTAATTATATAGACTTCTTTTGTATCTTTGTCGTGAAAATACAGTCGTAAGGACGCTAATCTTACATAACTTAATTAACAACTTTATGAAAACAAATCTTAGTTCTCAAATCAGTCTCCACCGGGTCTCCCCCAGATACTACAGACCGGAGAATGCATTTGAAAAATCAGTCTTGACAAGACTCGAAAAAATCCCTACGGACATCTACGAATCCGTAGAAGAAGGTGCTAACTATATTGCGCGCGAAATAGCACAAACCATCCGCGAGAAACAAAAGGCAGGACGTTTCTGTGTATTGGCTCTTCCCGGAGGAGATTCACCCAGCCACGTATATACCGAGCTTATCCGTATGCATAAGGAAGAGGGACTTAGCTTCCGCAATGTGATCGTATTTAATATGTATGAGTATTATCCGTTGTCTCCCGATGCAATCAACAGTAACTTCAATGCTTTGAAGAGTATGCTGCTGGATCACATCGACATTGACAAGCAGAATATATTCACTCCCGATGGAAGCATTGCCAAAGATACCATCTTCGAATATTGCCGTCTGTATGAACAACGCATTGAAAGCTTCGGAGGTATTGATATTGCTTTGTTAGGGATTGGTCGTGTAGGTAACATTGCGTTCAACGAACCGGGTTCCCGACTGAATTCTACCACTCGTCTGATTTTGTTAGATAATGCATCACGAAACGAGGCATCCAAGATTTTCGGAACGCTGGATAATACGCCGATCAGCTCCATTACAATGGGAGTAGCTACTATTCTTGGCGCAAAGAAAGTTTATCTGCTTGCATGGGGTGAAAACAAAGCAGCTATGATTAAAGAGTGTGTGGAAGGTCCGATCACTGACACAATTCCTGCTTCTTATCTGCAAACTCACAATAATGCACATGTAGCTCTTGATCTTTCAGCCGCTATGAACCTGACACGTATCCAACGTCCATGGTTAGTCACTTCTTGCGAATGGAATGATAAATTAATCCGCAGTGCAATCGTTTGGTTGTGTCAGTTGACCGGCAAACCGATTTTGAAGTTGACAAATAAAGACTATAACGAAAACGGTTTGAGTGAACTTCTGGCACTTTACGGTTCTGCGTACAATGTAAATATCAAAATCTTCAATGATTTGCAGCACACCATTACCGGATGGCCGGGCGGTAAGCCTAATGCTGATGATACCTATCGTCCGGAACGCGCAAAACCGTATCCGAAACGTGTGGTCATCTTCTCTCCGCATCCGGATGATGATGTTATTTCAATGGGTGGTACGCTTCGCCGTTTGGTAGAACAAAAGCACGAAGTACACGTAGCTTACGAAACTTCCGGTAATATCGCCGTAGGTGACGAAGAAGTAGTTCGTTTCATGCATTTTATCAATGGATTCAATCAGCTCTTCAATAATAGCGAAGATTTGGTTATCAATGAAAAATATATAGAAATACGCAATTTCCTGAAGGAGAAGAAAGACGGTGATATGGACAGTCGTGATATTCTGACTATCAAAGGTCTGATTCGTCGTGGTGAAGCCCGTACAGCTTGTACTTATAATAATATACCGCTGGAACGTTGCCACTTCCTCGATCTGCCATTCTATGAAACAGGTAAGATTCAGAAAAACCCAATCAGTGAAGCAGACGTAGAAATTGTACGCAACTTGCTCCGTGAAATAAAACCTCACCAGATTTTTGTTGCTGGTGATTTAGCCGACCCACATGGAACTCACCGTGTATGTACAGACGCTGTATTTGCTGCTGTCGATCTTGAAAAAGAAGAAGGTGCCAAATGGCTAAAAGACTGTCGTATCTGGATGTACCGTGGTGCGTGGGCTGAATGGGAAATCGAGAATATTGAAATGGCAGTGCCTATCAGTCCGGAAGAACTTCGTGCAAAACGTAACTCTATCCTGAAACATCAGTCGCAAATGGAAAGTGCTCCGTTCCTGGGTAACGACGAACGTTTGTTCTGGCAACGTAGCGAAGATCGTAACCGTGGTACAGCTACTTTGTACGATCAATTGGGATTGGCTTCTTACGAAGCAATGGAAGCATTTGTAGAATATGTTCCATTATAAGAGTAATCATTCTTAATTAAGAGAATATAAAACAATGAAAGAAGAGTGGGAAGTTTCGATACTTCTCGCTCTTTTTTGTTTATTTTTGCGGGGAAAATTAAACGCGGATTAACGCAGATTTTCGCAAAGAAAAATAGAATAAAACAATCTGCGATAATCCGTGATAATCTGCATTTAGCAAAAAAGCAACAAGTATGAAGAAAATAATAGTATTTTTTCTAGGCCTTACATTCTGTGCAACTTTTCTTTTTGCGCAGGATATTGAAAGAAATGTAAAAGAGCGGCTGACGGATTACTTCAACCAATATACCGCAACAGCCAAAATCAGCACTCCTAAACTGAATAGCTTCGATATTAATTACGACCGTAAGACGATTGCAATCTATGCATCGGAGAGTTTCGCCTACCAGCCTTTCCGTCCGGAAACTGTAGAAAACATTTATAATCAAGTTAAAGAATTGCTTCCGGGTCCCGTTCATTATTACCAACTCACCATTTATGCGGATGGGAAACCCATTGAAGATTTGGTACCTAATTTCTACCGGAATAAGAAAAAGGATAAGGAGCGGTTATCCTTAAATGTAGATTATAAAGGAGCTCCCTGGGTGAAAAACACTTCACGTCCTAATGAAATCTCACGCGGACTACAAGACCGCCACATTGCAATCTGGCAAAGCCACGGCAACTATTTCAAAAATGATAAAAACGAATGGGGATGGCAACGTCCCCGATTATTCTGCACCACAGAAGACATGTTCACTCAATCTTTTGTCCTTCCTTATGTAATTCCAATGCTGGAAAATGCAGGAGCGATTGTCTATACTCCCCGCGAACGAGATACACAAAAGAATGAAATCATTGTAGATAATGATACCCCCAATGCTTCCCTTTATTTGGAAATGGGGGGTAAAAAGATTAATTGGGCAAATGCTCCGGTAAGAGGATTTGCTCAGAAGAAAACAATCTATAAAGATGGAGAAAATCCTTTCACTGACGGAACCTGTCGTTTTATTCCGACAGAGAGAAAGAAAAAGAAGAATAAAGACCAGGTATTTGCCGAATGGGTGCCTACTCTACCGGCAACAGGCAAGTATGCAGTTTATGTTTCCTACCAAACATTGCCCAACAGTGTAAGCGACGCCAAATATCTGGTATTCCATAACGGAGGAGTAACCGAATTTAAAGTTAATCAGAAAATAGGTGGAGGCACATGGGTTTACCTCGGAACTTTTGAATTCGATAAAGGGAGCAACGACTACGGCATGGTGGTACTTAGTAACGAGAGCAGCGAACATGGGGTTGTATGCGCCGATGCAGTACGTTTTGGAGGGGGAATGGGAAACATTGCCCGTGGAGGAAAAATCAGCGGGCTACCGCGTTACTTGGAAGGAGCACGCTACTCTGCTCAATGGGCGGGAATGCCATACGAAGTATATGCCGGACGAAAAGGTGAAAACGACTATACAGACGATATCAACACACGCTCTAACGTTATCAATTATTTATCGGGCAGTTCCGTCTATAACCCACAACAGTCGGGTCTGGGCGTACCTTTGGAAATGACGATGGCATTGCACAGTGACGCCGGATGTAGCAAAACAGACGAACTGATTGGATCACTCGGCATTTACACCACAGATTTCAATAATGGCAAACTGAATGCAGGAACAGACCGGTATGCCTCACGTGATCTGGCAGACATTCTGCTGACACAAATTCAGAAAGATATTTATTCAAGCTATAGCTTGCCTTGGATACGCCGCAGCATGTGGAACCGGAATTATAGCGAAACACGTCTTCCGGCTACACCTTCTACGATTATTGAATTACTCTCCCACCAGAACTTCGCAGATATGCAGTTAGGACATGATCCGAACTTCAAGTTTACAGTGGGGCGTGCCATTTACAAAGGTATTTTGCAGTTCATTACCAACCAGCATGATAAAGAATACATAGTTCAGCCTCTACCTGTGAGCAATTTCGCCATTCAATTCGGAAAGAAAAAGAATACATTAGAACTTTCATGGAAAGGCGAAGACGATCCGCAAGAACCGACTGCACGACCACGGGAATACATTGTATATACCCGCATCGGTTATGGAGGTTTTGACAATGGCACTTTAGTCAGCAAAACGTCCCACACCGTTAAGATAGAACCGGGACTTGTTTATTCATTCAAAGTAACTGCTGTAAACCGGGGTGGGGAAAGTTTTCCTTCTGAAATCCTCTCCGCTTATAAAGCCAAACGTGAACAGGGAAAAGTAATCATCATCAATGGCTTTGACAGAATCAGCGGTCCGGCGGTCGTTAACACTTCTGATAAAGCTGGATTCGATCTAATGCAAGATCCCGGCGTTCCGTATATATCGAATATTTCATTTTGCGGAGCACAAACCGGCTTCGACCGTACACAAGCCGGTAAAGAAGGAAAAGGAAGTCTGGGACATAGCGGAAACGAATTAGAAGGAATGAAAATTGCAGGAAACACGTTCGACTATCCTTTTATTCACGGAAAAGCAATTCAGGCAGCCGGAAAATATAGTTTCGTATCATGCAGCGACGAAGCAGTAGAGAACGGGTTGGTTACATTAGAAGATTATCCAGTAGTAGATTATATTTTGGGACTGGAAAAAGAAGATCCTGCAAGTAAAGCATATTACAAGACATTCTCTTCGGCTATGCAACGGATTATGACCAGTTATTGCCAAGCGGGAGGTAACCTGTTTGTCAGTGGTGCTTATGTAGGAAGTGATATGAGTGGAACACAAGGAAACCGGGAGTTTACAGAGAAAATACTGAAATATGGTTATCAAGGTAGCCTGACGGATAAGAGTTCGAATCAGATTAAAGGATTGGGCCGTACTATTACAATCCCACGTCTGCCTAATGAAAGCAGTTATGCTGTACCTGCTGCCGATTGTATTGTTCCCGTAGATACTGCCTTCCCCGTATTTACGTATGCACCCGGCAATCAGAGTGCAGGTATTGCCTACAAAGGAAACTACCGTACTTTTGTATTGGGCTTTCCTTTTGAAAGTATCCAGTCCGAAGCAGACCGGGCAACCATTATGGCAGGCATCTTGGGATTCTTTACTCAAAAATAAAAAATATCCTTTTTTTTAATCCGTTTCTCATTTTAAATTCTATCTTTGCTACTATAATAACCTTTAAAACTAAAATACAATGTATACTATACAAGCAAATCCCAGCGGTACACGCAGCATAGAAGTATCTAATGAAAACTTGAGAACGATTGAAAAATATGCTCTGTTCCGTCATCTTATCGACAGTACCGGTATTGTAGATGAAGCAGTTCTGGATAAGTTGAAACTTAATATCCGCTCCCTTATCGCCAGTCAGGAGGAAGACAGTAAAGACTTGCTGGACCTTTGTATCGACGTGATTTATCACAATAATATGAAGGCATTCGGCTTGCAACAGCTCATCAAGCTTTATCTTACCTGGCTCTCCAGTCCGGAAGCGGAAGAAGAGGAGGAATAATGATTACGGTAGATACCTGCGGAATAACAGCATACAGTCCGCTGATTCCTGCAATAAAAGCGATGTGCACTGCCTCTCCGGGTGAAACGATAGAGATTATCATGAACCATGCTGATGCGTTTCAGGATCTAAAGGAATATCTGTCCGAGCAAGGTATCGGCTTCCGTGAAATCTATGACGGAGAACAAATGACATTACAGTTCACAATCAACGGGAAGTTTTAAGAAAACACTCCAATGATTGGAAGAAAACATCCTGATGATTGAAGTTAAACATCTCAATGAATAAAAAAATCATTGGGATGTTTTTTATTATCCGTATCTTTGCAGCATGAAAGAATATCAATTGACCGACTGGTTACCCACTACCAAAAAAGAAGTAGAACTTCGCGGATGGAATGAATTGGATGTCGTTCTATTCAGTGCTGATGCTTATGTGGATCATCCTTCTTTTGGTGCTGCCGTTATCGGACGCATTCTCGAAGCGGAAGGTTTGAAAATAGCCATCGTTCCCCAACCTAACTGGCGTGACGACCTGCGCGACTTCAAGAAGTTGGGACGTCCACGGCTATTCTTCGGTATCTCCGGCGGATGCATGGACTCAATGGTTAATAAATATACCGCCAACAAACGCCTACGCAGTGAAGATGCTTATACTCCGGACGGCCGACCGGATATGCGCCCGGACTATCCTTCTACAGTTTACAGCCAGATACTAAAGAAACTTTTTCCGGATGTTCCGGTAGTCATTGGAGGAATCGAAGCTAGCTTAAGGCGATTGAGTCATTACGATTATTGGCAGGACAAAGTACAAAAGAGTATTTTGTGCGACAGCGGAGCAGATCTGCTCATCTACGGAATGGGAGAAAAGCCTCTTGCAGACCTGGTGAAAAATATGAAAAGCCTGCTCACCACTGAAGAACCTGTACTGACAAGCAGCAAATTTAGAACAATTATCGGATCTGTGCCCCAGACAGCCTATCTTTGTCGTGCAACAGAATGGATATCTGCCGAAGACGATCTTCAACTTTATTCACACGAAGAATGTCTGGCAGATAAAAAGAAACAGGCTAGTAATTTCCGACATATCGAAGAAGAATCCAACAAATATTCGGCTTCACGAATCACACAAGCAGTAGGAAATAAGATAGTCGTAGTCAATCCTCCCTATCCTCCGATGAGCCAGAAAGACCTCGATCATTCGTTTGATTTACCATATACCCGCCTGCCTCATCCAAAATACAAAGGGAAACGGATTCCGGCATACGATATGATTAAATTTTCCATCAACATTCACCGAGGATGTTTTGGTGGCTGTGCATTCTGTACCATTTCCGCCCATCAGGGAAAGTTTATTGTCAGCCGAAGCAAAGAGTCTATACTGAAAGAGGTAAAAGAAGTTATTCAGTTACCCGATTTCAAGGGATATTTAAGTGATTTGGGCGGTCCTTCCGCTAATATGTATCAGATGAAAGGAAAAGACGAAGCTATTTGCAAGAAGTGCAAACGACCGTCATGTATCCATCCGAAAGTTTGCCCGAATCTAAATACCGACCATCGCCCCTTACTGGATATTTACCGTGCAGTAGATGCCTTGCCCGGAATAAAAAAATCGTTTATCGGTAGCGGAGTACGCTATGACCTGTTACTTCATCAAAGCAAAGATGAAACTACCAACCGTAGCACTGCCGAATATACCCGTGAATTGATAGTCAATCACGTGAGTGGCCGGTTAAAAGTGGCTCCGGAGCATACCAGTGACCGGGTATTATCTATAATGCGCAAACCTTCTTTTGAGCAATTTGAAACATTCAAAAAGATATTCGACCGCATTAACCGGGAAGAAAATCTGCGTCAACAACTGATTCCGTATTTTATCTCTTCGCATCCCGGATGCAATGAAGAAGACATGGCGGAACTTGCCGTTATCACTAAACGTCTGGACTTCCATCTGGAGCAAGTGCAGGACTTCACTCCTACTCCGATGACAGTGGCTACTGAAGCCTGGTATAGCGGATTCCATCCATACACGCTAGAACCGATATTCAGTGCCAAAACCCAACGGGAGAAACTTGCACAACGACAGTTCTTTTTTTGGTATAAACCGGAAGAACGAAAAAACATCATCAATGAGTTGAGACGTATCGGACGTTCAGATTTGATAGACAAGTTATATGGAAAAGGAAAGGACATGGAAAGAGGGAAAGGAAAAAGATAGAATGAAATAAATTATAAATCAAGCATAAGGCATGATTATGAATCAATTATAACTTGTGATCTTATTGGCTACTTTTAAGTTAGCGCTCTCCAATTGATATGTATTTGATTACCTAGTAAGTTTTCGTTTGAGAATAGTCAAACGATAGTTCAACTATTGTCGGGCGTTAGTTCAACAACTGTCAAACGAAAACTCATTAGGCAATCGAGAAAATAATATAGGTAAGAGAAAGAAATAAAAGCTACATAGTAATGAGTTGTTGCCAATGATAGCATCTTCAACTCATTTATGCTTCCTTTACCGGCAAAGCCACAATCTCCTGCAACACACTGACCGCCGTTTCCACATTAGTAACATCCTTAATCAGCATACTCCGTCTGCCGTTCTGTTCACGCAAATCACAACGACGAGTATATTTCATCATATAGTCTATCACTTTACCAAAAGCCTTACTTTGATAGAACGGACTATCCGGATTGGAAACAAAAAACAAGGTCATCCGCCCACCTTTCAGGAAGATTTTCTCTGCACCCAAACGGGCTGCAAGACGGCGTAGAGGCACAATACGGAGTAGTTCTTCCGTTTCCCGGGGAACTGGTCCGAAGCGGTCTTCCAGGCGAGCACGGAAAGCTTCCACATCTTTGTCCAATGTCAGTCCATCCAGTTCACGATAGAGCAACATACGTTCGCTGCTGCCTGTTACGTAGTTGGCAGGTAACAATAGTTCGAGGTCGCTTTCTACCTGACACTCGTCTACAAACTCTTCTCCACTAATTTGTCCTTCGCCCTTGATTTCATCCGCATACAGTTCAGCAAACTCGTCTGTCTTTAACTCATGGACAGCTTCAGTAAGAATTTTCTGATATGTCTCATATCCCAAATCAGCAACAAATCCGCTTTGTTCGGCTCCAAGCAGATTTCCGGCTCCACGAATATCCAAATCCTGCATGGCGATATGAATACCACTTCCCAAATCACTAAAGTTTTCAATTGCTTGAAGACGTCGTCTTCCTTCGGCTGTCAAACTACCTAACGGAGGAGCCAACAAATAACAAAAAGCTTTTTTATTACTACGTCCTACCCGTCCACGCATCTGATGGAGATCACTCAATCCAAAGTTTTGCGCCTGATTGATAATGATAGTGTTGGCATTCGGAATATCAATACCACTTTCAATGATTGTAGTTGCCAAGAGTACATCATAGTCGTAGTTGACAAAATCCAGAATAATCTTCTCCAGCTCTGTCGGTTCCATCTGTCCATGTCCAATCGCTACACGGCAATCCGGGATATGACGTTCGATCATCGCTTTCAATTCCGGCAAGTTCGCAATCCGGTTATTGACAAAGAAGACTTGACCATTGCGGCTCATCTCAAAATTGATGGCATCCGTTATCACTTCTTCATTAAAAGTATGCACTTCGGTCTGAATCGGATAGCGGTTGGGTGGCGGAGTAGAAATCACACTCAAGTCGCGTGCACCCATCAATGAAAATTGAAGGGTACGGGGAATTGGAGTAGCAGTCATAGTCAGTGTATCCACATTCACTTTCAACTGGCGCAGCTTTTCTTTGACAGAGACTCCGAATTTCTGTTCTTCGTCCACAATCAACAATCCCAAGTCTTTAAACTGGACATCTTTTCCCAAGATACGGTGGGTACCTATCAGAATACCGACATCTCCATCTTTCAATCCCTTCAATACAGCTTTGGTCTGTGCGGCAGTACGTGCGCGGCTTAAATATTCCACCCGACACGGCAAGCCTTTCAGACGCTCACGGAAAGTCTGAAAATGCTGGTAAGCAAGTACTGTTGTCGGAACCAGAACGGCTACTTGTTTATTATCGGCAACAGCTTTGAAAGCCGCACGAATCGCAACTTCTGTTTTTCCAAATCCTACATCGCCACAGACTAGACGGTCCATCGGGCGGTCACTTTCCATATCTGCCTTGACATCAATCGTCGCCTTACTCTGATCCGGTGTATCTTCATAAATAAAGGATGCTTCCAGCTCACGCTGCAAGAAACTATCGGGACTGTAAGAGAAACCTTTTTCCTGACGACGCTGCGAATACAATTTTATCAAATCGCGGGCAATGTCCTTGATTTTACTCTTCGTACGTTCTTTCAGTTTCTCCCATGCACCTGTACCTAATTTGTTAAGCCGGGGAGCCTCTCCTTCTTTACCTTTATATTTGGAAACCTTATGCAAGGAATGAATAGAAACGAACACCACATCTTCATTTTGAAACACCAGTTTCAAAACCTCTTGCGTAGTATCACCGTTCGGAATACGTACCAAACCGGAAAAACGTCCGATACCATGATCCGTATGCACCACATAGTCTCCCGGAGTGAACTGATTCAGTTCTTTCAAGGATAGTGCCACTTTTCCCGAACGGGCTTTATCACTTTTCAGATTATATTTATGAAAACGATCAAACAACTGATGGTCTGTGAAGATACAGAGCCGCAGTGTGTTATCTACAAAACCTTCATGAATAGTACGTTCTACGGGAGTAAAATTAATCTTATCACCCCGATCCTCAAAAATCGCTTTGATACGATCTGTTTGCTTCATGCTGTCACTGCAGATATAAAGCGAATAGCCCTTTTCCAGATAATCCTTGAAAGAAGAAGCTACCAGATCGAAATTCTTATGAAAAATAGGCTGGGCAGATGTATTGAAAGTAACGCTGGCATTGGGCGTTCCGGTCGGTTTATTACCAAATTCCAACCGGCGGAAATCAAGTGCCCGCACAGTAAACTCGCTGCCGTCTATCAATTTCCCTTCCAATGTAATGCCACCATTCTCTTCGGCCTCCTGAACGGCTATTGCCTGTGGAGTCAGCGCCTCATCGTGTACCACCTGGATTCGCTCGCGCAACCAAAGAAAATCACGCATTGCCAAAGTAGTCTCTTTCGGGATAAAATCCAGAAAAGAAGTCGTTACATCTCCTGTCACCGCCAAATCGGGAACGATAGACACTCCATCTTTCTTCTCACGGGATAGTTGAGATTCCACTTCAAAGGTACGGACACTTTCCACTTCATCACCAAAGAAATCGATGCGATAAGGATATTCCGAAGCAAAAGAGAAAACGTCGATAATACTACCGCGAACAGCATATTGTCCCGGCTCATATACGTAGTCTACATATTCAAAACCATAACTATGCAACACATCGGTGATGAAAGTGGTATCCACTTTCTCTCCTACATTCAGCTTCAGCGTTTTATTACTCAATTCCTTGCGCGACACCACTTTCTCCGCCAATGCATCCGGGTACGTAACGATACATAATCCCTCTTCCCCCTTTTGCAAGCGGCTAAGTACTTCTGTACGCAAAATCTCATTGGCCGCATCTTTTTGTCCATACTTGATGGAGCGACGGAATGAAGATGGAAAGAACAACACTCTTTCCGTACCCAATATCTGCGTCAAGTCGTGATAGAAATATCCGGCTTCTTCAAGATCGCCTAAAATAAATACAAACGGGCAACCACCCTCTTGCACCAGTACAGAAGAAAAAAGAGAAGCGGCGGATGCACACAGTCCTCCGCAAAAAACAGTCTGAACGGAAGTGTCCTTCAACAAGCGCTTCATTACTGCCATATTGGGATGGGCAGCATATTGTTGTTGCAACTCAGTTATTGTCATACCTATAAAATTTCCCCGCAAAATTACAAAAAAGATTGGGAGTATGCACCCAAAGAACAGAAGTATTATAATAAGGTATCTGCCGTCTTATTCCGCATGGGGCATGAAACACGTTAAATTTTCCTTAGTTCAGCTATAACTAAAGGAAAAAGAACTACTTTTGTTTCTAAATTTTATAGTATCTATATGCAGACATCGGATAGCATTGTAATTATCCCCACCTATAATGAACGGGAGAACATAGAAAATATCATCCGTGCCGTTTTCGGCCTTCCCCAAGTATTCCATATTCTGGTCATAGAAGACGGCTCTCCGGACGGAACGGCAGCCATCGTAAGAAAACTGCAACAAGAATTTCCCGAACAGCTTTTTATGATAGAACGTAAAGGAAAACTGGGACTGGGTACTGCCTACATTACCGGATTTAAATGGGCACTGGAACACGCATACGAGTATATTTTTGAAATGGATGCAGACTTCAGTCATAATCCGAATGATTTACCCCGTTTGTATCAGGCTTGTTCGGAACAAGGAGGAGATGTATCCATCGGTTCCCGTTATGTCAGCGGAGTGAATGTAGTGAATTGGCCGATGGGACGGGTATTGATGTCATACTTCGCCTCTAAATATGTGCGGTTTATCACCGGAATACCTGTACATGACACCACTGCCGGATTTGTTTGCTACCGCCGTCAGGTATTGGAAACGATCGATTTAGATCATATTCGCTTTAAAGGATATGCCTTTCAGATTGAAATGAAATTCACTGCTTACAAGTGTGGTTTCAAAATTATCGAGGTTCCCGTTATCTTTATTAATCGTGAATTAGGGACTTCTAAAATGAATAGCAGCATCTTTGGAGAAGCCATATTTGGTGTGATAAAATTAAAAGTAAATAGTTGGTTCCATAAATTCCCACAAAAGAAATGAAACGTACACTGATTCAAAACGCCGTTATTGTCAACGAAGGAAGAAAAGTTCTGGGTTCAGTAGTAATCGAGAATGAAAAGATAGCCGAAATATTGGTTGGTGAAGAAAACGCAACTGCCCCCTGCGACGAGATAATAGACGCAACCGGGTGTTATCTTTTGCCGGGTGCCATCGACGAACATGTGCATTTCCGCGATCCCGGACTGACTCATAAGGCAGATATCACCACAGAAAGTCGTGCTGCGGCAGCAGGAGGTGTCACCTCTATCATGGATATGCCCAATACCAATCCGCAAACTACCACATTGGAGGCTTTGGAGGAAAAATTTGTTCTGTTGGGTGAAAAGTCAGCAGTCAACTATTCCTGCTATTTCGGAGCAACGAATAATAACTATACCCAGTTTGCACAACTGGATAAACACCGGGTTTGTGGAGTGAAGTTATTTATGGGTTCAAGCACCGGCAATATGCTGGTAGACCGGATGGCCAGTCTGCGTAATATATTCGGTGGAACCGATCTGCTCATCGCTGCTCATTGCGAAGATCAGGGAATTATCAAAGAAAACACGGATAAATATAAGAAAGAATACGGAGACGACGTACCTTTGGCTCTTCATCCGCTCCTTCGTTCGGAAGAAGCTTGCTATCGTTCATCCGAACTGGCAGTGCAGTTGGCACGTGAGACAAACGCCCGCCTGCACATCATGCATATTTCCACAGCTAAAGAGTTGAGCCTGTTTTCTAACGTACCTTTGGTACAAAAAAAGATCACGGCAGAAGCCTGTGTTTCTCATCTGCTCTTTACGGAAGAGGACTATCAGACACTGGGTACCCGCATCAAATGCAACCCTGCCATTAAGACAGCGCAAGACCGGAAAGCTTTGCGAGAGGCTGTCAATAGCGGTTTGATTGATGCTATTGCCACAGATCATGCCCCACATTTACTTAGCGAAAAAGAAGGCGGTGCCTTAAAAGCAATGTCCGGAATGCCGATGATTCAGTTCTCACTCGTCAGCATGTTGGAGTTGACAGAAAAAGGAGTGTTTACTATCGAAAAAGTAGTAGAAAAGATGGCTCATGCTCCTGCGCAGATGTATGAGATACAAAACAGAGGATTCATTCGCAAAGGCTATCAGGCTGACCTGGTATTAGTCCGTCCCGGAAGCGAATGGACTGTAACAACCGATTGTGTTCTAAGCAAATGTAAATGGAGCCCATTAGAGGGACACACATTCGACTGGAAAGTAGAGAAAACATTTGTAAACGGACATCTGTTATATAACAACGGAGAAATAGACGAGACTTATCGCGGACAGGAATTAAGATTCAGATAAACAGCAGCTCGCCTTCAACAAGCCTATGAGTACCATTTTATCTTATAAAATACATACAGTCACTCCCTACATCAACTGGATTTACTTTTTCCACGCATGGGGGTTCCAGCCACGTTTTGCAGCCATCGCCAACATTCACGGATGTGATGCCTGCCGTGCTTCGTGGCTGACAACTTTCCCGGAAGAAGAACGTAATAAAGCTTCCGAAGCAATGCAGCTATTCAAAGAGGCCAACCGGATGCTCGATCTGCTTGACCGGGATTATGAAGTAAAGACCATCTTCAAGCTTTGCAAGGCAAACTCTGACGGGGATAACCTGATTATTGAGAAAGAAAAAGACCGGTTCATCACTTTTCCTTTACTGCGCCAGCAAACGCCGAAAAGAGACGGTAGTCCTTTTCTTTGTCTAAGTGACTTTATCCGCCCGATCTCTTCCGGCATCCCGGATACCATCGGTGCTTTTGCCTCTTCCATTGATGCGGACATGGAAGGATTGTACGAACAGGACCCTTATAAACACCTGCTTGTCCAAACCCTCTCCGACCGACTGGCAGAAGCAGCAACAGAAAAGATGCATGAATATGTGCGCAAAGAAGCGTGGGGATATGCCAAAGACGAGAATTTAGGCATAGCGGACTTACTGGTCGAAAAGTATCAAGGCATTCGCCCTGCTGTCGGTTACCCGTCTTTACCGGATCAATCCGTCAACTTCCTGTTGGATGAACTGTTGGACATGAAGCAGATAGGCATTTCGCTGACCGAAAACGGAGCTATGTACCCGCACGCTTCTGTTTGCGGACTTATGTTTTCACATCCGGCTTCCGAATACTTCTCCGTCGGAAAGATTGGAGAAGACCAATTGGAAGATTATGCCCGCCGTCGGGGAAAAAGTATCGAAGAAATGTGTAAGTTTCTGGCAGCTAATCTCCAATAGTCCTTATTCCCCTGTGATTTTTCTCCTTTTCTCACGACTAACTAACCAGAAAAGTAATCATAGATTCCATGAGAGAACAAACAGCAGAGGTTAGCGCCCCTATTGAACAAGAGTTTTTGTCGGTGATCCGCGAATATGAACGGGTGATCTACAAGGTATGCTATCTGTATGCCAATCCCAATGCTCCTCTCAATGATCTGTATCAGGATGTGGTATTGAACCTTTGGAAAGCCTATCCCAAATTCAGAAAAGAATGTAAGGTTTCCACCTGGATTTACCGTATTGCCCTCAACACCTGTATCAGCTTCTATCGTAAAGAAAAGAATGTGCCGGAAATAGTCAGCCTCACCAGAGATACCGACTGGGCCATAGAAGCACACGACCCGATCAACGAAATGTTGAAACAGCTTTATCAGATGATTAACCAACTGGGACAACTCGACAAATCAATTATCCTGCTTTATCTCGAAGACAAAAGTTACGAGGAAATAGCAGAAATCACCGGACTGACGGTTACCAATGTAGCGACCAAACTAAGTCGCATCAAAGACAAACTTAAAAGAATGAAAAAGGAGGAATAAGATATATGGAACTGGAAGAACTGAAAAAATCTTGGAATGCCCTGGATGAACACTTGAAAGACAAAGAGTTCATCAAAGAAGAAGAGCTTGAAAAGCTGATAAGGCATGCGGACAAAGGTATCCATGCCATTGCCAGACTGAACATCAAGCTTATTCTGATTTCTCTGCCGATACTGATCTTATTTTTAGCGGAGGTACTGTTACATAACAGATTGAACCCGATCTATATCATTATCATTTTCGCATGGATTCCTGCCCTTTGCTGGGATATCGTCACCACCCGTTTCCTCCAACGGACACAAATAGACGAGATGCCTTTGGTAGAAGTAATCAGCCGCGTGAACCGTATCCATCGATGGACCATCAGGGAACGATTGATTGCTATTGCCTTTCTCCTAGTCCTGGCTATACTTTCATTTATCTACTGGCAAGTGTGGCAATATGGAATGGGCATGATTGCTTTCTTCATCCTGTTATGGGGCGGAGGACTGGGATTGATCTTATGGATTTACCGCAAGAAGTTCTTAAATCGTATCCACGAAATCAAAAAGAATTTAAGCGAACTGAACGAATTAATGTAAAAGAATCCAACCTGAATAATTCATACTAAGTAGTAAGGAGTGTGCTTACCCCACCACGGTAAGCACACTTTTTCCATTCACTTTCTTATGTACCTGCACCTGAACAGAAATCCGTTCACTCATCTCCTGCACATGAGAGATTACTCCTATTTTCCGCCCCTGCATCTGTAATTGTTCCAATGCTTCCATCGCTGTACGCAAACTTTCCGCATCCAAAGAACCGAAACCTTCATCAATAAAAAGAGATTCAACTTTCAGATTATTACTTGACAAGGAAGACAAACCTAAAGCCAGTGCCAAAGAAATCAGGAACGATTCACCTCCTGAAAGAGAGTACACGGTCCGTATTTCATCACACATATCGCAATCTATTACCTGAAGTGCCAACGTATCGGGTACCTGTTGCAGCTTATAGCGTTTAGAGAGATAGGATAAATGTTGATTGGCATGAAGCAGCAACAAATTCAAAGTATAACTTTGAGCAATCACTTTAAATTTCGCTCCATCCGCACTGCCAATCAGTTTATTCAATTTTGCCCAACGTTCGGCAACAGTTTGTTTCTCTGCCAGTTCCTTCGCAATCTGTTCCACAGTCAGTTTATTCTTTGCTTGTTGTAGCAGGCAGGCTTCCATAGTAGAAAGGGCACGTTCTATATTCAGGTTTTCTTCCTGTTGCTTCTTTATTATTTCAGGAAGCAGTTCGGGAGACTCTATCTTTTTATACTGTTCTTGCAACTCTCCTATAGCCAGTGCAATTTGCTTCATCTCTCCTTGCAAACCGGAAAGCCGGTTGTGTACCGCCTCTACTTCTTTACGTGCTTTCTCCAAAGCGAGATTCAGTTCTTTCTCTCTTTTTGCTACGGCAGCTTCCGCTTCATCCGCGCTTTTTCCTTTCAATAGCTGAGAACGTTCCTGACGAAGCACATTCAGCGCTTTCTCTATCACTTCAAATCTCTTTAGTTCGGCCGAAGCAGCATTCTGTAAGATTACCAGCTGTTCTTTGGCAGACGATACTTTCTGCATAGCCAAACGACAGAGAGAAACATTCTCACGGAGGGCTTCACAATGTGCACGCATCTTTTTAATTTCTTCATCGCTGCGCTGCCATTCTGCATAAAGATTGCGATATTCCAAAATACGTATTGCCAGTTCCGCCAAACGACGTTGTATTTGCTCTTCGTTTCCGGCTTCAATCCCTGCTTTATATAATGCTGCCAACTGTTCCGCGATCTGTCCGTCCACCGTTTTTTGATGCGCCAAATCACGTTGCAGAGCAATGCTCCGGTTATTCATCTGCTGATAGTTGGTTGATGCTACATTATACTCCTGCTCTATACTCCGGAAAAGAGTATCTACCACCTCCTGTTCCTGATGATAAGGATGCGCTGTGCTACCGCAAACCGGACAAGCCTCCCCTTCCTGTAATTGCCGGCGCAATGCTTTCACGTCTTTTCCCACTGCCATACGTGCATTTTCGTAAAGACGTTGAGTAACTTTCAATGCGGTTTCTTGCTCCGTCAATTGTTTCAGACAATTGGCCACTTCTTTCTCCAGTCTTTCTATTTCCGTCTTTGCTTTCGTCTGCGTTTCCGTTAATTGCCGGATATTCTGCTGACGAGTCAACTCTTTTTGCAACTTCACCTGTTCTTCGGCCAATAACGGATATCCGAAAGAATTTAAGCGCAACAAACGTTCCTCATTCGTACTGGTAGCGGCAGCCAGTTTACTTTCTTCTTGCCGTAGAATCTCTTCCACCTGTTCAAGTTGCAGTGCTTCTTCTATCCCTACATGGCTTAATAAGCGGTTCAGAGAAGAATAAGACACCTGTAATTGTTCCGCAGCCACTCGCATTTTTTGTTCCTGCTCCGCCACCTGCCTGTTAGCCGCTTGTAAAATCTGCTGCGACTGTATATAGCTGCTTTGTTGAGACTGTATCTGTACATCCAATTGACGTGCTTTCTTCAAGTCTGGCTGTATGGCCTCCCATTGTGCCTTAAAATGCACCAATCCTTCCTCTTGGGAAGCCAATGCACCCTGCAATACTTTCTCCCTGGCCTGTTCCTCCTGTTCTTCCTGCTGCTTTTTCTTCCAAAGTTCTTCCTGTATTTTTAATGAACGAACCACATTCAGTTGTTCATTCTGTTCTGCCAGCAGTTTAATCCCTGCCGCGCGCTTTTCAATTGATAGTTCTTTCTCTTTTTGCAGAGCAAGCAGCTCTTCTTCCGGCATCAATTCGATCACATTCATTCGATTCTGAATCAAGGTCACCTCCTCTTGTGCCGCCTTATTCCGGGCATAGACCTCTTGAGAAATCCGGGAATACACGCCGGTTCCTGTCAACTTCTCCAGTAATTCTGCTTTTGCCGCCCCTTTTGATTTCAGAAATGTAGCAAAATCATTTTGTGCCAATAATACTGTACGGGTGAACTGTTCATACGTCAGGCCAACCAACTCCACCAACTGAATCAACAACTCTTTCTTGGTACCTTGAAATTCTTTCTCCGTATCCAGTTCTTTCACTTCCAGCGTTTGTGGCTGCAAAGAACCGTTTATCTTGTTTCTTGTCCGCCTCACCGACCAACGAGAACGGTAACGCCGTCCGTCAATACCTAAAAAATCGACTTCCGCATAACCGTCACTTGTCCCCCGACGCAGCAAATTTCTAACATCAGACTGATTAATCTGATTGTCTCCCACATCTGCCAGGTTCACATTTTCCACTGAAGTTGCAAAGCGGGGAGCCTTATCATACAATGCCAGGCATAAGGCATCTAATAAAGTAGACTTACCTGCACCGGTAGGTCCTGAAATGGCAAAGATACCTGCAGAATGTAATGGTTCTGCCATAAAATCCACTTCTACCGTTCCTTCTATCGAGGTCAGATTCTTCAATCGTATAGCTAGTATTTTCATTCTTCTTCCTCCTCTTCTTTACGGGTAGCAGCCAAATAGGCCTCTTCAAACAAACCTGTCAGTTCTACAGGCATTTCCACCTGATAAATCTTCTCAAAGGCAGACTGTGCAATCTGCAAGGGAGACATTTCCTGCAACCCCCTCTTCCAGTTTTCATTTTCTTTCGTCGTATTTCCAGTTTCAGTGCGATAGGTAGAAACAATACGCGCCAACCGATAGTTTTTATCTGCCAGTGCATCTTCAATCTCCTGCCGAAGCATGGGTTCCGGTTCCTCCAACAATACCTTTACTTCCAGATATGGGGCTACGGCTTCTGTCTCGGGTAGTTCCTTCAAGGCTTCCAAGACGGCTTCCGGTGAAACAGGTTCTCCGTTCGGGACACTCAACAAAGGTATTAATTTCGGGCATTCCAACCGTTCAATGTCCACCGCACAACCTCCGTCGAAAGTCACCATCACGACTCCATGATGATAATGTTTCTCGGCAAAAGACATCGGAATGGGACTTCCGGCATACCGCACATTCTCTCTTCCGGACACTCGCTGCGCTTTATGTATATGTCCCAATGCCGTATAAGCTATCTGTTCGGAAAAAGTTTCCGGAGATACGCACTCCAGCCCACCAATCACGGTACGCTCGCTATAATCCTTCTCTGCAATTTCCGATCCTGTAGCCTGCAAATGACCGATGGCAAGAATCGCCTGATTCTCCGTCCTTCGCTTCCATAGCCTTTGCAAAAGTTGTGCATAAAGTTCGCGAACTCCCTCCGCATACGGATTGCCTTCCGTTTGCACGGCCGGATAATCTCCCTGACGCAGAAAAGGAACTGCCATGCAAAGCAATTCCACTTCCCCTCTCCGGTTCTTCAGTTCCACAGTCAAATGGTCATAATCGATTTCTCCGCCTTCGAGCTTGCGAACTACCCCTCTGACTTCCGTCCGCATAGCTTGCAACAGAGGCAAAGGAGCCTCCAGGCGTGCTGCCGAATCATGGTTGCCGGCAACAATGACAATCTGCAAATACGGATTCTCTGCTGTCACCCGATAAATAAACTGATAATACATGCTTTGGGATGCTGCGGAAGGGTTGGAAACATCAAAAACATCTCCGGCTATAATCAATGCATCAATCTCTTTCTGACGAATTTCTTCTGCCAGCCAATTCAGGAATACTCCATGTTCTTCCGTGCGATCATAACCAAAAAAGGTTTGTCCCAGATGCCAGTCGGCAGTATGTAATATACGTATCATAATTTTGTAACTATCTCTAATAACAAGAGGCAAAAATAACACAATCAAAAAGATTATATCACATCTGCCTCTCTTTTTTACCAATAATCATGTATATTTGCAGGATAAAAATCCAACCCTATGAAGATACTGTATTATATTTATCAGATTTGCATCGCTTTGCCTATTTTATTAGTGTTGACCATCCTCACGGCAATCGTCACTATTGTAGGTTCTCTCTTGGGAGGAGCCCACATCTGGGGATATTATCCGGGGAAGATTTGGTCACAATTAATTTGTCTGTTTCTATTGATTCCCGTGAAGATTGAGGGACGTGAAAAGTTGCATGACAAGACTTCCTATATTTTCGTCCCTAACCATCAGGGTTCATTTGATATTTTCCTTATTTACGGCTTCATCGGAAGAAACTTTAAGTGGATGATGAAAAAAAGCCTGCGCAAACTGCCGTTTGTAGGAAAAGCCTGTGAAAGTGCAGGACATATCTTTGTAGACAGATCTGGTCCTAAAAAAGTATTGGAAACAATCCGGCAGGCAAAAGACTCATTGAAAGATGGGGTTTCTCTCGTAGTCTTTCCTGAAGGAGCGCGTACATTTACAGGACACATGGGATACTTTAAGAAAGGCGCTTTCCAGTTGGCTGATGATTTACAGTTGGCGGTTGTACCCGTCACCATTGACGGCTCATTCGAGATTCTGCCACGCACAGGCAAATGGATACACCGTCATCGCATGATTCTGACTATTCACGAGCCTATTCCTCCCAAAGGGAAAGGAATGGAAAATATCAAGGCAACCATGGCAGAGGCCTACGCTGCGGTTGAAAGCGCCCTGCCGGAACAATACAAGGGAATGGTGAAAAACGAAGATCAAGACCGATAGTCAGTACATAATCTTATATAAATATGGGGATGCTCACGCACCCCCATATTCCTAACCAGTTTTATGCATCAAACTATTAAATTAAGAAATTCAGATATTTAGATGTTTTGCAAGGTTATAGTTTGGTTTGACATCATTTGTAATTCTTGAAAAGTCAAATTAAAACTTTTATAAATTTCCTTTTCTAAATTCTCTAATGAGAAAGATTCATTTCTGACACCATTAATCTTCCCTCTAAACCGATTGTTATAATGCTTGCGGAATGTATCCGGAGTAACCAGACCTCCCAAGCCATAATCACCCACTACAATCACCGGCTTTCGGCGCAATACCCCTTCGTAAGCGGTAATCCCTGCACCAATAATCAAGTCGGCTTCTTCAATCAGTTTACCGATCTCACTCTCGGAGGATATATAATCCACCTGATACTCTGAATATTTACTTAATAGAATTCCTATCCGTAACCTGGTGCGAGAATTTGCTATTCCGACAACAATGCTGGCTTTTTGTTCTATTAACTGCAATTCGTCACCTCTCAAAGAAGAGGCGGCAGATAATTCATTAGGATTTTTCATATAGCTATTTGGTTTTTGTTGTGTCAAAAGTACAGCATGCATCCGAAAACACAAAAAAAGTCACCCGGACAAAATCAGTGCGCCTGATTTTTCGTAAACACTTACATTTCAATCAAATACAGATTAGCGTTCTATTAATGACCCGGACAATTCATTTTTTATTTATCAAAAATCCCTTAAAAACACATTCAAATCTTCTTGTGGAGAAATGCCTAATCGACCTTTCAGCCTTCCTTTTGCTTTGGTAACAGAATCGGAAGAGGTCTGAAAAATACGCGCCAGTTCTTCATTGGTCAGTCCAAATTTAAGAAAGCAACAGATCTCAAGATCATGTTTAGTTAATAAAGGAGTTTTGTCAAGCAACCGGGTAACGTAATTAGAATAGAGTAAATCAAACAGGCTAAACAATTTATAGCGTTCTCCATTAGACAATTTACCTCTTAATGTTCCCTCTTTGATAGCAAGCAGCAGACGAAAAGCGGATATGTACTGTTCAGAAGAGGGTCCGACAGTTAATTCTCCTCCCAGTTCTTTCAATAGTCCCGATAAGTTTTTGTTCTGCATACTTAGAAGTACAATCTTTCCATTCAACTCGCCCACCTTCATTCGATTTTCTTCCAGTATGCGGTTCTCTTCCAGTACTTGATCTTTCAACTCCTGGATTTCTTCCATCTCCTGCTGATATCGCTTTATCTCCTCTTCATTATCTCTAATCTGGGATTCGATTTCGGCAATCTTCTTCCTGTGATTTTTACTTTTGTAGTAGTAATAACACATATAGAAGGCCACAATCAGGAAAATAACCGTACCGCAAAATATAAAAACTGTACGGTCCACTTTCAGTTGTAGATTATCATTCCGGAGTTTCTCGTTCTCGTATTGCTTTTGCAGTTCTGTTATCAACTCCTGCGAATCGACTTCATCCAATACATTCACGATAGAGTCCGCTTTTTCATGGTAGATAATCGCTTCTTCAAAATTATCAATATCTTTTTCAAGAAAGTATAAATTGTTATATGCATCAATACGGGTATATTCTTTAGAAGAATTGATACTCATCTTAAAATATTTCCGGGCATTCTCTACATCGCCCATCTGTATATACAAATAGCCGAGAGACATACACTCCACGTATTTCCTTTCTTCATCCGTTTCTTTTTCATAAGCAGCAAGAAAATAGCGTTCTGACTTTTTCAGTTCTCCCATGGAACGGTACAGTATCCCCAACTCATGTAAAATGGAAACTTCAGACGGATATTGCTTTTCCCTGGCTAGTTCTAAAGCGTAAGTATAATAGAAATAGCAGCTATCCCATTTATTCTGAAACAAATAAGCCCGGCCTATATTTTGCCCGGCTCTGACAAGACTCAAAGAATCTTTCAACTCTTCATAGATCGTATATGACTCCCGAAAATTCTTCAACGACTCCTGATACAATTTCTTTTTCCGGTTAATCATCCCTATCTCATCAGTAGCCATTGCAAACATCTTACAACATTGAATATTCCCGAACATTTCTTTTGCCGAAGATAAAAACGTCAAAGCCTCTTCATCTTTGCCCAATTCACGCAGCACTCTTCCATAATAATACTGTGCTTTAGCACGCGTAACTGAGTCACCATGCTCTACAGTATAGTAATTCAGCGCCAGTGCAATCAATGAGTCAGAAGTAAACTTCACATAGTTCTGATCCATCGCCTGCGTCAATAAAAGTGCATAATCCGCCTGCAACTTTCCACGCAATTTTTCAATATGAGGTATTGACTTTAATAGATACAGAGCTGTATCCGGAAGAGATTCCATGCACATTTCAATCCTCTGGAATGCCGCATCGGGGGCCTCCGAATCTCTATGACAAGAAACCGATAAGACTAAAATAAAAAAGAAAGCGGCGTATACCGAAACAGTAGTCGTTTTCACTTTACTTGAGTTTTGTGCAAAAATACACAAAAAACTCAAGTATTACTTATTTGTTGAAGCATTTTGTTCCAATCGTTGATGTTCTTCTATCAACTTCATGTTTTCTCTTGCTTTAGACAGGAACTCTCTAACCAGTTTATTATCTTTAAAAGAATAAGGAGCATCCTTGATTATATCATCAATCTGCGGAGTCATAATGGGATAGGGCAAAGAGCTGCAGAGCATCATAAACACACTGGGTCCCAGCACATTTTCGTAATTATCGGAGATGAACGTTTTCACATACTGATTCATCGCTTTCATCAGTGAGTCTCCTTCCACCACCAACTGACCGTGAATCTCATCCAGATCGCCTCCATCCAGTACCATACGGGTTTCCTTCTGCTCCAGTTCACCAATGCTTTCTTCCAATTGGTTTCTTTTGCTGATAAACTCATACAGTGCATTATTTAAAGATGTTCCGACTGCCTTGAGGTCCGTGTTGCTAATGGTTACTGTTATCTTCCCACTTTCCAGCACAATCGGCATAATGCTTTCTTCATCCATATAAAGTGTCACCATCTGTACGGAATCTATTTTCCCTTTCATTGAGAACAGACCATGCACTACTTCAGCTGAATCCAGCTTCACCCACTCTCCATCACGAAGGGACTTAAGATACAACATCTTTCCATCCAGACTATTCACTGAAGAGGTTCCTTCAATCTTGTACTTACTGGTGCAGGAAGCCAAAAACGGAAGCAAAAGCAAAAAAGGCAAAATTTTATTCACGTTCATCTATTCATTAAATTCTGGGTACAAAGGTACAACTGATTCAGAATTCAAAGAAACATTTTATCAATATTTAAATCTTGTAAGACTCTTTTCTTTAATAATCCTTATAAACATAGGTGTAAGGCTATTTTTTTCATTTAGTTTATCTAATTTTGCAGTCATGAAAACATCAACATTTGCCCCTTTTGCCAAACCGCTTTATGTAATGGTAAAGCCTGTAGGTGCCGTATGTAATCTAGCATGCGATTATTGCTATTATTTGGAAAAGGCCAACCTATACAAAGACAATCTGAAACACGTAATGAGCGATGAACTTCTGGAAAAATTTATCGACGAGTACATTAACTCACAAACCATGCCGCAGGTGCTTTTCACCTGGCACGGAGGAGAAACGCTGATGCGACCGCTCTCCTTCTATAAAAAGGCGATGGAACTACAAAAAAAGTATGCCCGCGGACGAACGATCGACAACTGCATCCAAACCAACGGAACCATGCTCACCGACGAATGGTGCGAGTTCTTCCGTGAAAATAATTGGCTGGTAGGAGTCTCTATCGATGGTCCCCAGGAGTTTCATGACGAGTATCGCAAAAATAAAATGGGAAAACCCTCTTTTGTGAAAGTGATGCAAGGCATCAATCTTTTGAAAAAACATGGGGTGGAATGGAATGCGATGGCAGTTATTAATGACTTCAATGCCGACTATCCACTAGACTTTTATCGTTTCTTCAAAGAAATCGGTTGTCAGTATATCCAGTTCGCTCCTATCGTTGAACGTATTCTCTCACATGAGGACGGTCGTCACCTCGCTTCTCTTGCAGAAAATAAAGCCGGAACCCTTGCCGATTTTTCGATCACTCCGGAGCAATGGGGCAACTTCCTTTGTGCTCTTTTCGACGAATGGGTGAAAGAAGATGTAGGCAAGTACTATGTACAAATATTCGATTCGACTTTGGCGAACTGGATGGGCGAACAGCCTGGTATATGCACAATGGCAAAGACCTGCGGTCATGCCGGCGTGATGGAATTCAACGGAGATGTTTATTCATGCGACCATTTTGTATTTCCCGAATATAAATTAGGTAACATTTATAGTAAAACTCTGGTGGAAATGATGCATAGCGAGCGTCAGCACAATTTCGGGAACATGAAATATCAGTCTCTCCCTACTCAATGCAAGGAATGTGAGTTCCTGTTTGCCTGCAACGGAGAATGCCCGAAAAATCGTTTCAGCCAAACGGCAGAAGGCGAACCGGGATTGAATTACTTATGCAAAGGCTATTACCAGTTCTTTAAGCATGTAGCTCCTTATATGGACTTTATGAAAAACGAACTGATGAATCAACGTCCGCCTGCTAATATCATGGAAGCACTGAAGAACGGAGATTTGAAAATTGAATACTAACCAATCATATATTTTAATTTTATCATTAAATAATGAACAGACTAAGACTTTATCTATTAGCGCTGGCTGCGCTTTTTGTATGTTCCGTTAAAGCGGATGAGGGTATGTGGCTATTGCAACTGATGCAACAGCAACACTCCATAGACATGATGAAAAAACAAGGATTAAAACTGGAAGCACAGGACCTATATAATCCGAATGGAATTTCTCTTAAAGATGCCGTAGGTATATTCGGAGGCGGATGTACCGGAGAAATTATCTCACCCGAAGGTTTGATTCTGACCAATCACCATTGTGGCTACGCCTCCATCCAGCAACATAGTAGTGTTGAGCACGATTATCTGACTGATGGTTTCTGGGCTACTTCCAGAGACAAAGAACTCCCTACTCCGGGATTGCAATTCACATTTATCGAACGTATCGAAGATATTACGGATATTGTCAATGCCAAGATTGCGGCGAAAGAAATCACCGAATCCGAATCATTCAGCAATATATTCCTTCAAAAGCTGGCTCATGATCTTTATTTTAAAAGTGACCTGGCAGACAAAAAGGGAATTGTTCCGCAAGCTCTTCCGTTCTATGCCGGAAATAAATTCTATCTTTTCTATAAGAAAATATATCCGGATGTACGTATGGTAGCCGCTCCACCCTCTTCTATCGGTAAGTTTGGTGGTGAAACAGACAACTGGATGTGGCCGCGTCATACCGGCGACTTTTCCATGTTCCGTATTTATGCAGATGCAAATGGTGAACCGGCAGAATACAGCGAGAGCAACGTCCCACTGAAAACCAAGAAACATTTGTCTATCTCTATCAAAGGATTGAAAGAAGGAGATTATGCAATGATTATGGGATTCCCCGGAAGTACGAGCCGCTACCTGACTGTATCAGAAGTAAAAGAACGTATGGAATCGGAAAACGATCCACGTATCCGTATTCGTGGTGCACGTTTGGCTGTCCTGAAAGAGGTAATGAATGCCAGTGACAAAATCCGTATTCAGTATGCTAACAAATATGCAGGTTCCAGCAACTATTGGAAAAACTCCATCGGCATGAATAAGGCCATCATCGATAATGATGTATTGGGAACAAAAGCTGCACAAGAAGCCAAATTCGCAGAGTTTGCAAAAGCACAAAACAATGCTGAATATGCAGCGGTAGTGAAGAACATTGATGACCTGGTAGCTAAGACAACTCCTCTCAACTATCAGTACACCTGTTTGAGAGAGACTTTCTTCGGAGCTATCGAATTTGGCAATGTGATGTTGACTAAAACACGCGAAGCATTACTTGAGAAAAACGATTCTGTAATCGAAGCACGCATGAAAGCCTTGGAAAGCACTTACGAAAGCATCCATAACAAAGATTACGATCATGAAGTAGACCGCAAGGTAGCGAAAGCCTTGTTCCCCTTATATGCTGAAATGATTCCGGCAAACCAACGTCCTTCTATTTATAAGGTTATTGAGCAGAAATATAAAGGCGATTATAACAAATTCGTTGATGATATGTATGACAACTCTATTTTTGCCAACCGGGCAAACTTCGAGAAGTTTACAAAGAAGCCTTCAGTGAAAGCGATTGACAATGATCTGGCACTACAATACTGCCAGTCTAAATACGACTTGATGGATACACTGGCTTCCCAGCTCAAGGATATGGATCAGGAACTAGCTTTGCTGCACAAAACTTATATCCGTGGTCTGGGGGAAATGAAGTTGCCTGTACCTTCTTATCCGGATGCAAACTTTACCATTCGTCTGACCTATGGTAACGTGAAACCTTATGATCCGAAAGACGGTGTACACTACAACTACTATACGACCACCAAAGGTATTCTTGAAAAAGAAAATCCGGAAGACCGTGAATTCGTTGTACCTGCCAAACTGAAAGAACTCATCGAAAAGAAAGATTATGGCCGTTATGCTTTGCCAAATGGTGATATGCCTGTCTGCTTCCTGTCAACCAACGACATCACCGGTGGTAACTCCGGCAGCCCGGTACTGAATGAAAACGGAGAACTGATCGGTTGCGCTTTTGATGGCAACTGGGAATCATTAAGCGGTGACATCAACTTCGACAACAACCTGCAACGTTGTATTAACCTGGATATCCGTTATGTCCTGTTCATTTTGGAAAAGTTAGGAAACTGCGGACACCTAATCAATGAAATGACAATCGTAGAATAAATGAGAAAACAAATCCTATTTGTCCTATTTTCACTGGCAACTCTTAGCATCCACGCCGACGAAGGCATGTGGATGCTAACCGATCTGAAAGCACAGAACGCTGTTGCCATGCGCGAACTTGGCCTCGAAATTCCGATAGAGGAAGTATACAACGCAAATGGCCTTTCTCTAAAAGACGCTGTTGTACACTTCGGAGGAGGATGTACGGGAGAAGTTATCTCTTCCGAAGGACTGGTACTGACTAACCATCACTGTGGTTATGGAGCTATCCAGCAACATAGTAATGTAGAACATGACTATCTGACAGATGGTTTCTGGGCTATGAACCGTGATGCGGAACTCCCTACTCCGGGATTGACCGTCACTTTTATCGACCGGATTCTCGATGTGACGGATTACGTCAACGAACAACTGAAAAAAGATCCGGACCCGGATGGTGTTAATTATCTATCTCCAAGTTATCTTGGCAACGTAGCAGAACGTTTTGCCAAAGCCGAGAATATAGAAATAACTCCTGCAACAAAGTTGGAGCTCAAGGCTTTTTATGGAGGAAACAAATATTATCTGTTCATCAAAACAGTATACAGTGATATTCGTATGGTAGGGGCTCCTCCTTCTTCCATCGGTAAATTCGGAGCTGATACCGACAACTGGATGTGGCCTCGTCACACAGGCGACTTTTCTCTCTTCCGTATTTACGCGGACAAGAATGGAAAACCGGCAGAATATTCTAAAGACAACGTTCCTCTGCAAGTGAAAAAACATCTGAAGATCAGCCTCGCCGGAGTTCAGGAAGGAGATTTCACCTTTGTCATGGGATTCCCCGGACGTAACTGGCGGTATATGATTGCCGACGAAGTGGAAGAACGGATGCAAACGACCAATTTCATGCGCCAGCATGTACGCGGAGCCCGTCAGAAAGTACTTATGGAGCAAATGCTGAAAGATCCGGCAGTGCGTATTCATTATGCAAGCAAATATGCTTCTTCGGCCAATTATTGGAAAAATGCAATCGGCATGAATGAAGGACTGATACGCCTCAATGTACTGGATACCAAACGTGCACAGCAAGAAGAACTATTAGCCCGCGGCCGTGAGAAGGGAGATGATTCGTATCAGAAAGCCTTTGATGAGATTCGCTCTATTGTATCTCACCGACGCGATGCGCTATATCATCAGCAGGCTATCAATGAAGCATTGGTCACCGCCCTTGATTTTATGCGTATCCCTTCCACGACAGAATTGGTTACCGCTCTGAAATCGAAAGATAAAGAGCAGATAAAAGAAGCAAAACTAAAACTGAAGAAAGAAGGTGATAAGTATTTTGCTTCTGTCCCTTTCCCCGACGTGGAACGGATGGTAGCGAAAGAAATGCTGAAGACTTATGCCAACTACATTCCTGCAGAACAACGAATCAACATCTTCGAAATCATCAATTCTCGTTTCAAGGGAAGTATTGACGCCTTCGTTGATGCCTGTTTCGAACATTCCATTTTCGGCAATCCTAAAAACTTTGAGAAGTTTATCAAGAAACCAAGTTTGTATAAAATAGGATATGACTGGATGGTATTATTCAAATATTCTGTTACCGACGGAATTCTGAAAACAGCCATTGCCATGAAAGAAGCCAATCAGAACTATGACGCAGCTCATAAAGTATGGGTGAAAGGCATGATGGACATGAGACAGGAAAAAGGAACGCCGATTTATCCGGATGCGAACTCTACTTTACGATTGACATACGGCCAGGTACTTTCTTATGAACCGGCTGACGGTGTGGTATATGATGCTCATACCACCCTCAAAGGTGTGATGGAAAAAGAAGATCAGGGAAACTGGGAATTCGTAGTGCCTCAAAAGCTAAAAGAGTTATATAAATCCCAGGATTATGGACGTTATGGCAAAAACGGTGAAATGCCTGTCTGCTTTATCGTAAACACCGACAATACAGGAGGAAACTCCGGTAGTCCGGTATTTAACAGCAAAGGTCAGTTGGTTGGAACTGCTTTCGACCGCAACTTTGAAGGCTTAACAGGAGACATTGCTTTCCGTCCTTCATCGCAGCGAGCCGCTTGTGTTGACATCCGCTATACCTTGTTTATCATCGATAAATACGCAGGAGCCTCTCATATCATCGACGAACTTAGCATTGAGTAAGTTGAGAGTTGAGAATTAAAAATTGAGAAATATAATGCCAGATGGCATAACTTTTATTTCTCAATTTTTAATTCTCTATTTTCAATTTATATAAACTCTTCCACCATATACATCTCGTCAATCATCTCATTCATTATATTCTGTAAATTCTGAACTGCTTCTTCAGGAGATTCCCCATAAGCATTACATTGCATATTTACAGTCAACCAGGCATAGTAGCCACCATCTGATGCGCGTTCAAGCACATAATCCGTTCTGTTTAGTTTCATATTGGTAAATAATTAGTGAATGTTGGTATTGAAGTTATTTCTGAATGTGAAGCTGCCAGTTTCTCCAGTTCACGGATCATCCGACGTTCACAGCTACGAACCCAATAAACGAAATGACGGTTCGGAGTATATTCTCCTGCAAAACGAAGCAACGGCTGCAAATCAAAGGAATCACTGATTATTCCTGCCCCCGCTTTCATTGCATCATAGGCATTGCAGTCTTGTTCAATATGTGCCGGAACCATTAATACAGGTTTTCCAAGATACATTGCTTCGCAAATAGACTCGAAGCCTGCCGTACTGGCATAAGCCTTACAACCCGCCATAGCATTAAGAAACTTCACATCATCTATTTGATGGAAACTCAATGTTTCGTCAATCCGTGTCACCTCTTCAGCATCCGATCTATCCCAGAAAAAAGTTAAAGGAACTTCCGGATGTTTCGCATGAAAACTCTCCACGCTATCAGCAAACCCGGAATTAACCATATATCCATGAATATAATCACCCTTTTCCGGACGGATAGCGGTCACTTCCTGACGAATCAATGGAGGAACGGTCACTATTTGATTCATATCATCCTGTTCCATTTCCAGGAAAGACAAAGCCAGTTTCTTCGAAGATCTTAGAGCGGTCATCCGGGTAAAGAAACGCAGCATCCATAACTGGCACGAATTTTTATCCGGAAACTCGAAATCACGATGTAAAAACAGATACTGATGCCCAACACAAATATACGGAACGGAGGGACGGAAGAGTGCATAGGTAAGTCCGGTTAAAAGCTCGTAGAAGTTGATGACAACTTCCGCCCCTGTCTCCCTGATCCGCTGATTTATATAATACATGCTACGAAGATACTCCGGTAATCTTAATAAATTGTATGCAAAGCTTTTCGTCAGGTTCGCCCGTTTATTATCTGCCGTAGGCAGAAAGTTCGGACTAATGAATCGCTTCACCGGTGCATGAATACTCCGATTGAAAAATCCCGGCAAAGTACGTGTCGAGCTTTTCCCGACTAAGACTTCCACTACTTCATGCCCATTGCGCAATAACATTTCTTCGAGAGTGATTGCCTGTGTAAAATGCCCTCTCCCCTCACCTTGAACAATAAATAAAAATTTCATAGTTCCATTATTTTTAGATACGCAAAATTCCCTCTTTCACATTACAAGATGATGACTCTATGATTACTATTTCATGAACAAAATCAGCTTTTTCTCGTTATATAATAAAATAGAAATTATATTTGCGGTCTTCAAAGACTGCTTTTTAACTCTAAGAAAGAAAAGATTATGGAAAAATTTGAAGATTTAATACAGTCACCAGTGCCCGTTTTAGTTGATTTCTTTGCAGAATGGTGTGGACCTTGCAAAGCAATGAAACCGGTTTTAGAAGAACTAAAACTTATTGTGGGAGATAAAGCACGTATTGCAAAGATAGACGTTGACCAGCATGAAGACCTGGCTACTAAATATCGCATACAAGCTGTACCGACCTTTATACTGTTCAAGAATGGAGAGGCTGTCTGGAGACATTCCGGCGTAATCCATAGTAGCGAACTGCAAGGGGTTATCGAGAAGCATTATACATAAAAAGATAATAATAACGAATGAAGAAAGTATTAGTAATGGTAGCCCTCGTCATGGCAAGCGTAATTGTATACGCATTCAATGACAGTAGGGAAACTAATCAAGGTAAAAAAGAGGTAACAGGTAACGGTGAAGTCGTCGTAATGGACAAAGAAATGTTTCTGAAAGACGTCTTCGATTATGAGAAATCAAAGGAGTGGAATTATAAAGGTAATAAGCCCGCCATCATCGACTTATATGCAGATTGGTGCGGACCATGTCGCCAGACAGCTCCTATCATGAAAGAATTGGCAAAGGAATATGCCGGAAAAATTGTCATCTACAAAGTCAATGTAGATAAACAAAAAGAACTGGCAGCTTTATTTAATGCAACAAGTATTCCATTGTTTGTATTCATTCCCATGAAAGGAGATCCACAGCTTTTCCGTGGAGCTGCTGACAAGGCAACTTACAAAAAAGCAATTGATGAATTTCTCTTGAAGTAAAGAAGAAAATATAGTGACGCTATCCGGTCGGGATAGTAACGCTATAATAGGAAAAGAGTGACGGTATCCTTGCAGGATACCGTCACTCTTTTGTATATCTTGCCAATCCTTATTTGAAGTATCCCACAGGATGATTCATCATTGGCATTTGGCTATCTTTCAATTTCAAAACTTTCTTCAATTGTTCATTGTCCATCGAAGCGCGTGGCACTGTTGCTATGTTAGCAGCGGAACAGAATATTGAAATATTTTGAGAAACGATGCCGGAATCCATAGCCCCCATCAACTGGCTGCGTGCACTCTTCGCATCTCCAAATCTGGAAAGATCACTGATTAACACCAAGGACACCGGAGCTGTTTTCACAAATGCCTGTCCACCGGCTACTGCTCCACGATGATCTCCTTCAGCAACCAGAGTCAACTGATGATTTTTAGCATCATACAGATAACTTCCTTCAGGTAATACTACATATACATCCACATCCTGCTTATTCAACGCCGACGGAGCTGTTCTCATTCCGGATTCCTTACGGTTTATCCCATTAGCAGCCCATAACAAATCAGACAGATCCGACAGACTCAATGATTTAGAAGCATACTCGCGAGTTGAATGTCGTTCAGACAATGCCTTCATCACCGCACCGGTACGGTTTAAATTAGGCTTCGGCAATTTAATCACTTTGTCAGCAGCAAAAGCAGCCACCGAAAGCATTAAACAAACTAACAATAGTTGTACTTTTCTCATAACTGTGGTATTTAAAAATTGATAGACAAATATAAATAAAAAAGGTCTGTATTCGTTGCAGAATACAGACCTTTTAAGAGTTTATTAGGCTTAATTATTTCTTATCACCGAAATAACGGTTGTACAATCCTTCAAAACCTTTACCGTGACGAGCTTCGTCTTTGCACATTTCGTGTACAGTGTCATGGATAGCATCCAGATTCAGAGCTTTAGCACGAGTTGCGATACGTTTTTTGTCTTCGCATGCACCTTGTTCAGCATCTTTACGTTTCTGCAGGTTCGTTTTAGTATCCCATACGCAGTCGCCCAACAATTCCGCAAACTTAGCAGCATGTTCAGCTTCTTCCCAAGCGTAACGTTTGAAAGCTTCAGCTACTTCAGGATAACCTTCGCGGTCTGCCTGACGGCTCATGGCCAAATACATACCAACTTCAGTACATTCTCCCATGAAGTGATTGTTCAGGTCCTTAATCATTTCTTCGTCACAACCTTTTGCCACACCGATAACGTGTTCGTCAGCAAAAGACAATGCGCCACCTTCTACTTCAACAACTTCTACGAATTTGCTGGCAGGAGCCTTACACAATGGACATTTCTCAGGAGCTGCGTCACCTTCATGAACGTAACCGCATACAGTACATCTAAATTTCTTCATTTTCTTCTCAATTTTAAATTAATTAGTCAATACGTGTTTCTTTATCTTTACTTAAGCAATTCTTGCAAATACCTTTATAATAATAATGAACTTCCGATACCTGATGACCATCCATTTCCAGATTTTCCACTTGTTTAATCGCTTCCGGACATTTCAAATCATAAATATGTCCGCAACGTTTGCAAAGGAAATGAGAATGTACAGAAGTATCCGCATCAAAGTTTGTATTCTTTTCGTCAATCGTAAGCATTAATGCCGCCCCCTGTTCGGAAAACAATTTCAAAGTATTATAAACCGTGGTCTTTGAAAGTGTCGGCATTGAAGGAGACAATGCAGTGTAAATATCATCAGCCGACGGATGAATCGGATGCTCCATCAAATATTCCATGATAGCGATGCGTTGCATAGAAGGCTTGATATTATGCTCTAATAATCGATCGTATGGTTTCATCATCTTCCTTTCTTTTCAAAGTTGTATTCATTACAATTATAAATCCAATGCAAAGATAGAAATCCTTAATCTTATTTCCAAATAATTCATGACTTTTTTTTTGTGACATGACTAGCATTATTAGGTAAAGAGATAAATCAGTATAAAAAAAGGATCCACTCCATTTACTGAATGGCGTGAATCCTCTTTTTCTTTCCGTAAATTAAAACTTAATTATCCGTATCAGCTCTCGCTTCTTCTACAATCTTAGAAGGAACCTCGTCACAGCGAACATATTTAGATACATCTCCCGCATCATCTTTCGCTGTCCAAATCATAGAACCGGCTTCCAATAAATCGGTTACGATATAATCATTGTTCCATTCACCGTTGCCGAAATCATATTCACCACTAATCACATATCCCAAATAAGGATCTTTTTCAATGCTAAAATCGCCAGTGATATAACGCGCGTACATGCTGTCAAACTTCTGGTAAATTTCAAAAGTTTGTTCCTTACGGTTAAAGGTTATGTAGCAATACGTACCTTCGGCAAGAGATTGTCCGTTCCATTCGGCCAGTTGCCACGTACCGTTCAAGTTGGCCGGAGTGACCGGCAATGTCGGAATATCCGTCTTCTCATCGTCATCACAAGAAGTGAAACAAAGTACGAAGGCGAATAATGCTATCAAATTAAATATATTCTTCATATTTTCTTTTATTTATTACGTTACTCAATACGATTTACTCTAATATTCAATGTACGGTCAGACTGCGGTCCATCTATTCCTTCTATTATAATAGGAAAGGTAAACGAACTGCCTTTTCCTGAAGGAATCTGTGATGTATCTATCGTAACCACTATATCAGCTTCTCCCGCCGGACTGATAACCTCCGGTTCCGTACGAAAAGTTGCAAACTTGGGAACACCGGAGGCTGACAAACGTAACTCTTGCTCTCCGCTATTACCACAGAGAATTCGTTCTGACAAGCGTTTCCCGGAAATTTTAAATTCCATCCGGTTTTGTTTGAGCCGCAATTTCCCCATTATATATGGATACCGCGCCCATTCATCTGCGCCGGGCAGCACATTACCTCTTAATGTGAGTCGTGCCACAGGTTTTTCGTCAGAAAGCGACAAATAAACGAAAGCATTTGCATCTATCGTTCCGGGATGGTTATTCGGATTATAAGTCAATCCGATAACCTTTGTTTCCCCCGGTAATATATCTCCGGATTGAATATCCGCAACCACGCATCCACAAGTCGTTTTGATCCGGGTTAAATTCAAGGTCTCACCACTTACATTAGTACACATGAAACGATATGTCTTCGGAGCATCATCTTCGGTTAATGTTCCGATATTTATTAATGTACTGTCGAAATGCAGTATTTGTCCGGCCTGCTTTAACAACGGCGGATTTATAAGTGAATCAATTCGTACCTGTGGAGCTGAACAACCAATCCTGGCTTCGAGCATCCGGCAATGTCCAATGACTGCACTTAATAAAATTAGCCGTATCAGAGTAAATGGTTTCATTAAAATATCAGCATTTACATCCAACCGTTATCATTCGCATTCTTACGCACGGTAACTGTAATGGTCTGTTCGTTTCCGTTACTTACTTTCACCAGAATGCGAGTCGCACCGGTTTTCAATCCAGATACTTTCATTAGTGTACCTTCAACAGTTACCGTAGCAACCGATGTGTCACTCGATGTACAGATGTAAGTCAGGTTCTCTCCTCCCACATAATAGTAAGCCAAATTGAGAGTCGATTCCGCACCTTCCGCCACATACACATTCGGCACTACCATGTCCGAACCTTTACCTTCGATATTATCAAGCAAAAGTCCTGCATCTACAAGACCAGCCCCCATCTTACCAATGTATTTCGACAAATTTATTTGGGTAAGAGAAGCACCTACCGATAGATGGTTGCGATAATATTTTTTCACCTTTCCATTGCCATACCAACTATCCAACGGTTTTACAGAAGCCTTTAGCAGCTCAATGAATTCACTAGCTTTAAAGTGACGACGTTGCTGATAAGCGTATGACAAACCTAGTGCTGCAACTCCCGATACATGCGGACAAGCCATAGATGTACCATCCATAAATCCGTATGTAGCTGTACCATTTTGTATCCATGTAGACAAAATAGAACCGGAATATATTCCCTCCGACCAACTTTCGGGATCATCCTGTCCCACCTTATTATAATATTCCGTATCACCACCAGGAGCGGAAATAGTCACCTCTTTACCATAGTTTGAATAAGAAGCGGGAGTAAAATCTGCCGCCACTGCACTCACTGATATACATTTGGAATAAGCAGCGGGAAACGCGGCCATTCCTGCATATTCGTTACCAGCAGCAAAGATTGCCAATCCACCGTCAATCACTCCGTTAGGAGAACCGGCGTTATTGATGAAATAATCTAATGCTTCTTTTTCCAGCGGATACATATTTTCCCATTCCTCCTCCGAACCCGGTCCGGGAGAATATCCTTCAATCATATTGGCCAAAGAAGAGTTATATCCCCAACTACATTGCAAAATAACAGCACCATTATCCGCAGCATATTTAATAGCTTTGGCTTCTGCGTCCAAAGTGACACCATTTATACCTGAAAAGACCTGACAGGACATTATTTTCACTCCCGAATTTTCTCGACCGTCACCACCGGCAATACCGCAAACACCTTCACCATTACCATTCACAGCAGCAATAGTTCCTGCAACGTGTGTTCCATGTCCGGAATCTTCAGCCTCCATCCACGAGATAATACCTGTATCACTTACGAAATTGTATCCATACTTGTCATCTTTATATCCATTACCATCTTTATCTGTATCGGCATAAAGTTCTTCTCCTTCGTTCATCCACATATTATCTCTTAAATCGGGATGACTATGCATCACTCCTTCATCCAACACAGCCACAATAATAGCAGGATCGCCAGTACATTTCTTCCAAGCTTCCGTACAACCTACATCGCATCCAGCTTCCGAACCATTATTAAGCCCATTTTTATTATCGAACTCATTAGTACCACTGTTGATGTAATGCCACTGATAAGGTAATCCGGGATCAGAGAATCTACCGCTTGCTGTTACAGCACGTATAGCTGATTTTTGTTGTAACGCAGCTTCGCTTATATAACTCCTGTAACCTTTAGTGTTATAAGCACGTTTAATATGACCATTAGCCTGTACTTTGGATATCTCGCCCAATTTAGCAAGACGACTGGCAGCCTCCTTCAAATCTGTATTTTCATCGAACTTTACCCGATACCAGAGATGTAATCCGGCAGAACGTGTACGCTCCTCATTCTTAACATCTACCGGGAATATACGTTCAAAATGATATGCTCCTAAAATATCCAATACTTCATCCGTAGATGGAATACCGGAACGAGTCGCTGCCCCTCCGCTTCTTGTCGCCACTTTAAGAGTCCGATCAAGAATTTCGGTCATTTGAGGATCGAATTTAATTAGCAGTTCACCGGAAGTAACATCAGCCGGAAGCTGAACTTCCGTCCCCCCTACAGGGGTAGACGGTTGTTCAATAAGTTCTTGTTCCGAGCATGAAGCCAATATCATAGCAAACAGTGCTGTATATAAGAATTTTTTCTTCATTGTTCCTTTTTAAATTATTCTTGTTAATGATATTTATGCCACAATTAGCCTAGTCAGTTGTATCCGATAGTACGAATTTTCTGAAATATAACGGATAAGCTACACCATCCACAACTGTATCGTTCCCCGGATCTTCTTTTCCATAATAATAAGAATAATCGTAGTTAACCAAATCCACATTACTAAATCCAACCACGGTTCCACTTGAATTCTTACCATTCTCCTGTTGATTGAATACCATGGTTTCCGGATACCAATATGCAAAATAAGGATGGAATAAAATCCAATTCGGCACAGCACCAGTCAGGAAGTTCAAGCTGAAATGAACATTACGGGCAAATGGCAATACACGCGGTATTTGTTGCCCATTTACCGTAGTTTTGGTTTTCTTATATTCCACAGGCTGATCTGTTGTCAACAACCATTGGCAAGTGTCTTTTGATATCTTACTCTGGTATACAGACGGCGTAGCTGTCAGTTCCTCTTTAGTAAAGAAATCATCAGCCTTATAAGTCAGCGGTTTTCCCGCCGCTCTCAAAGCTTCGGTTACTTCTTCATCTGTAGGAAGTTCACCCTCTATAAAATTGTATGACATTTGCAGTGAAAGCAGATTATCCCAAGTCAGCAATTTCAAGAAAGCCTCCCGTTCCAGTTGCCCTTTAGAAATATTCACATACAATCCGACCTCTCTACCATTGTATTTAGTGCCTTCAATCAGGCTTAAATCGCTCAGCGTTTCCGTAGCACGGCAGCCGGTCAATGTCAGATATTTCAATTTCGGGAAATTGTTCTGGTTTACTTTTTCAGTAATCACTGACAATGTCTTGAAATTATTGCTTGCTAAATCCAATTTCTCCAGTTTCTTACCTAATTTAACAAAATTATTAGGGAAGTCTTCAATTCCAAGAGAAAATACAGTGAGATTCTTTAAATATTCCAATTCACAGATTTCCTCACCCAAATGAACAGTACGTGTCTGTCGGTTCGCATTACTTTGAATAGAGAATGATTCCAGATATTTCAAGTAACGGATTTCCTTCGGTATGGAATCACCACTTTGCAAATCAATCATGGCATAACTTACCGAACGCACACGTCCTATTGCTTCCTCAGGAACTTCGTTATTTTTAATCTCCTTATCAGTAGCCTCCCAAAGCGTCACAAAATCCCAGTTAGTCATATTTTCACTAGTATCGAAACTCATCATGGTCTGGAGTTTGCTATTAATAGTGATTACAGCCAACGAGTCTCCCGAACGGTTATCTTCAATTTTCATTGCAGCCTTCTGTGTTACAGTCAACACAACAGCATCAATTTCATTACCGTCATCATCTACTAATTGGTCTGTTTCCGGATGTGCCGGAACTAAACGTACTTTTGCGACACGAGTATAAGGAGCCACATTCATTCCCCAACGGAAATCAACCTTCAAAGTACGGGGACGCGCACCCCTGTCAAGATCAACCTTTAAATCCTCCTTTTTCGGCGATGTCAGCCAACCAGTACGTTCTCTCTCCACTTCCGCTTTCTCCTCAGCGGTCATTGTAGCCTCTTCGGCAAAAGAATAATCTACTTTATCGATCACAAATTCAACATTCGTAGAGATGGTAGTTTCAAAATGACGTTTTTTGTGAGTATCGGAACTGGGAATTTCCACTTCCGGTTCTCTCACTATAATTTGCTTACCGAAGCCAAACTGCGTAACAGTAACCAATTTAGATTCACCTCCATTCATAGAAAAGCGTATCTTTGCCGTGCGCACAGTATTTCTCAGTGTAGAGTCTATGGCAAGAACACAATCTGCCGAACCCAGACCATTTGCCGGTGAAACGGTAATCCAAGGATCAGAATCAGATACACGTGCCACCCATTGATCATTAGACGAGACGGATATCCTCTCAGTACCTCCTTCGGCACCGATAGTAATCTCTTCCTTATCTACCGAGATACCATTGATTCCCGCTTCATCATCATCCTTGCACGATGAAACGAATCCCATACAAAGAATCAGTCCTAATGTTATTTTATTTAAATATTTCATTAATAGCATCTTTTTTATTATCGTTCAATATCCAAAGCATCACAACCACGAATATCCTGTGTCTTATCATATATAAGCGCATACATACCTGCTTCAATATAAGGACATACGCTTGTCACATCAATAGATATATTGGGATTGTCTGCAATATCTAAAATCCAAAGTTTCGAAGTCAGCGTTTCGGTAACCTTACGGATGTCATTCGAACCGATTTGCAATTGAATCAAACTCGGACAAGTAGTAATACCTGTAGGCCATTCACGCAAAATACGGTTACCTTCTGCATCACGCTGGTGGCGGATACCAAAAGCTTGCAACTGACTACTGTTCAGCGGCTGCGTCGGGAATTTAGAAAAACAGTTGAAGCCGACATCCATATTACTCAAGTAAGGTAAAGTGGTCGCCCGGAAATCATCAGACAAACTTGTGAGTTTATTAAAACGCAAGTCTATAGTAGTCAGCAGATACGTATTCTTATAATTACCCTCTTTCGGTTTCAGTGAATATTCCGGAATCGACGTCATCTTATTATTGCTCAGATCGATAGTAGAAATAGGAGATCCTGACGCAAACAATTCTGTCGGGAATTTCTCTATCTGATTATAGGATAAGGTAATCGTACTGGCATTGATACCCTTGAACTCACTCATTCCACATTTTATATTTTTACCTTCCGAACCAATTTCATTGTATGAGAAATCTACAGAACCCATTACATAAACCGATTTGGCATTGAATATATTCGGAATATACTTCAACTTGTTATGTGAAAATCCCAAGCCTTCCACCTGATCGGTAAACGCACAGAAATCATCCGGAATTTCTTCTATCTGATTGTAATCCAGCTTAAGAGTTGTCAGTTTGACTTCCGTACCGAAAGGATTCAAATCTTTAATATTATTATGCACACAATCCAGCAAACCAAGCTTTACCATCTTCTTCAATGAATCGTGTGGTGGGAATGCTTCCAGATTGTTGTAGCCCATATATAAGATCTGAATCTTCGGACCTGTATCTTCATCGTCCGCCAATTTTTGCCAATCAGTCAATATATCGCCAGATTCAATACCTCTATTGCAAGCAATATTAAGCAACTGTAAATCCGGAAGATCAAATATAAATTCCGGAAGACGGGTCATATTAGGACAATTATACAGTTCCACATCTGTCAATGACTCCATTTTGCTCCAGCTCAGGTCCTCATTCATATATTGTTTGGCATATTCGGAATCCTCTTTTGCCCACTTGGTTGCGATGTCATCTTGAGTGAAAGGCGAATTGGCAAAAAACAGCGCCTGCAATTTAGTCAATCGCATAATAGCTTTCGATACAAACCTAATATCGTTAGTTAAAGTTCCTATTTGTGTATCCTTCAATGTAATACGACTGTTTTTCTTGATCGGTTTCATTTTCGGATTCCTATTGATAGCATCTTGTATAAGTTCCGACATATTCAGACGCGGGTCGTAATCAAGGAATGTTCTCTTATAATGCATACGTATCCGCTGTTTCTGTTCCTCACTCATATCTGGTGTCAGTTCGTCTTCACCAAACTTTCTTCCGCTCAGCGTCTCGCTATGTGTACCGAAAGACAATGTTCTCAGTTCTGTTAACTGTCCGATAGCATCAGGAACAAAGCCTTTGGCTCCAAAGCCGGCGACTGAAAGTCCGGTAACACGCCCGTTGTTATCCAAATCAACACCGGGCTGGTCGCCCCACATGTCCATTTCTTTATTGAAGTTCCAATTTGAGCTGTGCACAGAATTATCTACTGAACCTCCATAATATTTCCAATTTTCACCACCTAAAGCTTTCCAAATTTCTTTCAGTGCTATATAGTCCTTGATATACTCTGCAGTTTCCTTCAATTGGATAGGCACATTAGCATCTTCTGTCAACTCATTATCTTTCACAACGAAAGGTTCGCCTCTGACGGGTTGCGTTTCCAGTTCCTTTTTTGTACTACCGCTTTTTGTGTAAGTGGTGTAAGCTACTACCTGATAAGTTCCGGCAGGAAGCCATACGGCAGAGTCGCAGGTCGCTACACCTATATCCATATACTTGTTATCAGGATTACCAGAAATCTCATTCTTTTTAGAATCTTCTTTATAGGTGACTTTCATATCCTTCAGTTCAGTAGTGACCCTATTGAAGGTATTCATCACTGTGACATTGATAAAGCGAATATCACTAAACAGATATTCACCGGCAGCACGAGTAGCTGGAAGCCATTCTTTTGTCAATTTGAAAGTTACTGTTCCGCGAGGCACGGCATCTACTGCCAATGCTTTCTCTTGAAGTCCGCCACCAACAACAACGAACTCATTGTCATCTCCACCAGGACCTGCCAACAACACTATATCCTGTTTGTCATACAGATAATAACCGATAACTTTATAAGTACCGACAACTAACTGCAATTTTTCACTACGCATACCATATTCTGCATTATTTTCATTGTATGCGTTCAAAGGTAAAGTCTGCGAAACGGTTGTACCGTTATGCTCCATTACCACCTTTATCTTCTGTGCACTCGATAACGATTCAAGTTTGTCTGTCGCACGAGTAGTTGCTCCTTCAAACGACGCGCTTTTGAAAAGTCGGAACTGCACATAACCATACTGGCTTTGCAGTGCTTCATCATCGTCGGAACAACCTGTTACCAACCCTATCGTCAGTATGCTGACGATAAGGGGTAAGAGGTATATTGAGTATAATTTTTGTAGATTCATTTACAAAATAAACTAAGTTAATTAATATCCGGAGAAATTACTAAAGCTTTCTTGAAAACGTTGTCTGTTCCCTTAAAAACAATAATCAAATCATCATTAAATACATTCGGGACAGTTATTCCAAAATACATACCTTCTCCATCCATTGAAGTCTCTGTCTCTACATTAACCTCCTCATCACTACTATTAATAACATACGCTGCACCAGTCCATTCACTTTCTGACAATAACGGATGAATTACAAAAGGATCTCCTGCACTAGCAGATATAGAATAAACGTTATTACCATCTATATTATAATTGCCTTCAAGCAAATTTAAAATAGAAGTATCAGTAGTTTTAGTCGGCGTTACATCCAAATATCCCATTTTTTTAATTTTGAAACTTTGACTTCCTCCTTCTTCTTTCACTTCTTTTTGAGTAAATCCAATTAAAAGATTGTTCTGCTCATACTTATAATCTATTTCTCCATTTACAACAATAGCTTCCTCAAGATTATCTTTTATCTTTTCATAGTCTGCACGTGAAAATGCTAGAACATATCCACTTCTCTCATCAGGGTCACCATTCATTGTGTTCGGAATGTAGTCATCAACAATTAAGTTTAAATTTCCTCCATCCTTTTCATAATGTATCCATTCGTAAGTAAAGAAATCATACATAGAACCTTTTAAATGGATATTATCGTCCCATCCTTTACTTAAAAATACAATTTCAAAATCATCTTTCAGAGTCTTTACTGTAAATGGCATTCTTTTCTTCACCACTACTTCACCTGTACTACCACCTGTACTTTTTTGGGTAAATGTTTTTCCATCCATTGATACAACCCAATCTGTAGCATAACTTGAGGGGCGTTTCAGTTCCATTTTTCCTGGTGTCATACCCTCATAAGCTAGTCTGATAGTATGGAATGCTCTTCCCTCTTCATCAGAGAATGTGATCACATTTTCGTCACTAGCCGAAACAGGATATTTTTCACGACTTTCGTTTTCGATTATTCTCAAACCACCTTGTACTTTCTTATTAACTGCACCTACAAGGGAACCACCTTCCAATTCAACCCATCCCGGAAGATTAGTGGCAGCAAAGCGGAAGTTTGCTTCCACATCAAAACGGAGATATTCCTGATAACCTACTTTAAGAACTCCGTCTTCAGTGATATCATTACCTTCCTTATCATATATCTTCAGTTTATAATCTACTTTCGAACGGGTCACTTCACCGATTACAATCGTCTGACCACCCATTGTCAGTTCCAATTTAGCTACACTAACGTTGCCCACCTGCATATTTTCATCAGTGATCACAAGTGTTACCGTCTGCGTACCAGCCGTACCGGACAGAACAAATTCTTCTTCATCGTCGGTCTTGAACTTACACCAAATAGCAGAAGACGCCAAACTCCAATTTGTATTAGCGGTGAAAGTAAACTCTCTTGTATCATTAGAATTGCAGATGAGATTCTGCTTTTCCGGAAATATCGGAGTCTCTGCATTATCATCGTCGTCCGAACATGCCGCAAGGCAGAAAGCCATAAGTAAGCCAATAAAGAGCCAGCTCTTGCATAATGTCTTCATGCACGAATCTCCTAGTGGTTTTAAACTAAACTTTTTCATATCTTTATCTATTGCTATTTTTTAATATCCTTGTTCTTTTAATTTTTCAGCTTCCGCTTCGCTTATCCACTCGAGTACATTGACAAATGTTCCTACCGTACCGTAGTATGAGCCGTCTTTATTATTCACACTCATCGTAACATACTGCAAGATAAAATTCTCATTTGTACTGTAGAACGAAGTATAAGCCGTAGGCTGATTTAACCGTAACTTACCATCGCCATGAATCGTATTGAATGCCTCTCCGGTAGAGCCACAAATCTGTTCTTCCATTTCTACGAGAGGTTCCAAAACATCTTTCCGGTTGAACTTTATTTCCATATCGTAACCGTCAAAATAAAGACCATGGACTACAATCGTGTTTTCTTTACCTTCCACAATATCAGAAGTCACTAATCGCAAATCTACTTTCTTCGGATAGTAATCGGAAGACAAATAGCTGGAAGTCACTTTGCAATAGCCCTTAAAGTTTTTGATATCAAACGGACAAATCTTTTGCATCACAACCTTTGCCTCGTTCTTGTATAAACTCCATTGTTCAGTATCAGGGATTACCAACCGCAAAGCGAATCCTAGCGAATCAGTAATACCTATATTCTTATAAAGACCTTGTACCTTAACATCAGTACTCATCTCACCGGCTTTTATAGTAACGGTATTCGACAAGATTTTGTAGTGCTTTCCTTCAACAGCATTACTCTCCTTATCTATGACTTCGACACCAAAAGTGCGGTCATAGTCGGCAGGCACAGTGGCAGAAACAGGCACATTGAATATCTCATTGGTTTCTTGCACGGCATAAGTATAAAGCGTGTCAGAAAACATAAGATAATTGGGTCCGCTGTACACCACCTTGTCCTGATCGCATCCGGAGAAAGCTATCAGAGCAGCAACGGCTGCCATACATCCTATTAATAATTTCTTCATTATCGTATGTTTTAATCTTATTTATTACTTTCATTCGGTTCTATTTGCGAGCCGGGAGCGTCTAGTTCGTGCTGCGGAATAGGCCATACAAATAAAGGATCGTCTGCTTCTACCTTCAATCTATCGCCAGTTGACAAAGACTGGTCTTGCGGCTTGCGCTCGAAACCTTTGTGCCAACGTTTCAAATCATGAAGACGGAAACCTTCCATATAAAGCTCTTTCACGCGTTCGGACTCGATAACCTCCATTGCATTAGCCTCGCTCATGGGAGTTGATCCACCATAAGAGGAATATCGTGCAGTACGCAGTGTCGTAATATCTTTTCCCGCACGGCCATAGTCCGGCTGTTCCTTTTGCACATAAGCCTCAGCGCGTATCAGATATTGTTCTGACAGACGCAAAACTTTAGGCATGGAAACATGAAGAATATTAGCGGCTATGAAATCTTGATTACCGGCATACTTAATCAGCAAAGGCCAAGAAAGATGATGGCTAAAACTAGTTGTATGCGATTCGAAGAAAGTAGAGGCACGCAAATCATTCATATCATAAGCATTGAGCACCCAAGTAGCCGGGACATAGTCCGGGCGATAATTCACATGGTCGTAATTTAAGAAAATCAATCCCAGTTTGCCTCCATAAGAATTGACGGTGAAGCCCACTTTCCAAATAGCTTCTGTAGCCATGTCGTTTGTCCACATATACTTATAATAGCTGACTCCGGAGGAAATTGCACGAGTGCAACTAGCCAACAGATAATATCCGCTATCTATCACTTTACTGGAATATTTGATGGCTTCATCCCACTTCTTCATATAAAGAGCAACACGTGCACGCAAAGCGTATACAGTATATTCGTTGAAGTAAGTAGCATTGTTAAATAAAGCCACATCTACAGACGGATCATAGTCTTTATCCAACTCCAACAACTTAGCAGCCCGGTCAAGATCTTCAAGAATAAACTCATAAGAAGCTTTCAACGAAGAACGTTTCATTTCTTCGTCGCCTTGATAATGTTTCGTCAGGATAACCCCTAGCTGATTAGCAGCATCTTCATCACTTTCGTAGGCTTTACAGAAAAGCTTTACCAATTCCGAGTAAGCAAGTGCGCGGGCAAAATAAGCTTCACCACAATACTGGTCAAGCTTGTCCAAATCATTATCATCGGTTGTATTGTTTCTCACTCCGTCTACACGATCGAGCATGAAGTTACAACGATTGATCACATCGTAAAGTCCGGCATAAACAGCCTCGATACTTGTATTTGTTGCCAGAATGTCTTTCCAGCGCCAGATATCTCCGTATGTATTCGTATTTCCGTTGATCCCATACACAAGATCGGTCTGCAAATCAGGAAGTATCGTGAGATTACCGGAATACAGAGCACTATTCTTGAATGCGTCGTAAATACCGATAACTGCCAGATTTACATCATCCACCGTCTGAATGGCATCATCAAAAGGAATAGAGTCTTCCGGCATCTTATCCAAACAGGAAGTGGCGGAAAGAGCCACAGCAGCCATCAGGATATATAATTTAAATTTCTTAATCATCTTTCTTTATTATACTATTAGAATGAAATGTCAATACCCAAAGTAAACTGACGTGAAGCCGGGTACTGTGCCCTATATACATTAGATGCCACTTCCGGATCAAGTCCTGTAAAACCTGTCCAAGTAAACAAATTCTGTCCCTGCAAATAGACACGTGCTGACGTGAAGAAATGAGTTTTATTCAACAATGATTGCGGAAGCGCATAAGCCAGTGTCAGGTTCTTTAAACGAAGGAATGATGAGTTCTCAAGAAAACGGTCGTCCAGCTGAGCTGTCACTCCGTAACGGGGAATATCCGTAATGTCACCCGGTTTTTTCCAACGATCATACAATAGTCTTCTTGATTGATTGTAAGCACTATACAGTCCGTTACTTTCTTCGAAGAAGCGGTCATTATTCATCACATATCTTTTAGCCATCCAGCTGAACTGGGCCGATAATGAAAGCCCTTTCCACATCAGGGTTGTGCCGAAGCCGCCTGCCCAGGGGGAGTCGAAGGTTTTACCGGTCATTACTTTGTCTTCTTCACGGTATTCTGTTGTCAGTTCTCCGTCAGCAGTGTACCACAAAGCATCACCATTAGCCGGATTCACTCCTGCATAACGGTTCATGTAGTATTCATGAACAGGATGTCCTACTACGTATTTCAATCCGGTAGTGGAATTTACATATTCTTCCACACCATTATAAAGTTCCAATAGTTTATTCTTATTATAAGATACGTTTGCGCTCAGATTCCAAGTGAAGTCTTTTGTACGGATCACATCTCCGTCCATTGCAATTTCCACTCCTCGATTCATCATAGCACCAATGTTGTCCCACCGATTACCGACACCGGTAATAGCATACGATTGAGGAACTAACATTAACATATTAGTCGTCTTTTTATGATAAAAATCGACGTTCAAATTGACTCTATTGAAAATGCCCAAAGTCAAACCGATATTGTTTGCCCAAGTTTGCTCCCAGCTTAATTCTTCGTTCCCGCTTTGTTTGGGATATATACCAGCTTCATCATTATAGTTGGCATCACCGGCAACCAATGCCAGATGATCATAGTAAGGAATTTCCGAATTTCCGGAAGTACCTGTACTTAACTTAATCTGTGCATTCGTGAGCCATTCTATATCTTTCAGGAAAGCCTCGTTCTTGATATTCCACATAAAGCCTAACGACCAGAACATTCCCCAACGGTGGTCTTTACCAAAACGGGAAGAAGCGTCTGTACGTGCAGCAACTTCCGCATAATATAACTCTTTATAATTATACTCTCCACGAAAGAAAAAAGACAGGTATGCATAAGCACTATTTGAGTCCGGCCACGAGATCGCACGAGTTCCGGAAAGCAGGTTGGTCAGACGGTCATTGTTCTGTCCTTGTGTAGTTACCTGAAATCCGGTTGAACGATAGTCTATACCTTCTTGTCCCAGCAAAAAATTCAATGAATGATTATCATTCAAAGCCCATCGGTAATTGGCTGTAAGAGTTTCACTCAAACTAAGAATATCCGATGAACTACGCCCGGCTTTACCTGATTTATTATTAATGATATAACTTGGAAAAGATTGCATGAAAGCTGTAGAATGTGCATAATCTACAGCAAACTGTGCACGAATGGTTAAATCCCGAATCGGAGTAACTTCCGCGAAGATAGTAGACAACAATTTGTATTTTTCATATTTTACAGGATTGTTCGCCATCCATTCTATCGGGTTCTGTCCGGTTCCTGTCCAGGTTCCATCGTTTTCGGAAGCCAAAGAGCCGTCAGCATTATAAGGATTCCAGTAAGGCAACATAAAACGCGAACCGGAAATAGGTGTATAAAGTGCCGGTTCTCCCTCTTCAGCCTGTGCTATTTCTTCGTATGCCATCATCGTATTAGTACCTATTTTCAGCCAGTTGCTAGCTTTCACTTCCGCATTAGCACGCATATTATAACGACGAAAATTAGAGCTCTGGGCAATACCTTCCTGATCATAGAATCCTCCGGAAACAAAATAATTCAAACGGTCGGTAGCACGATTAACAGACAATTCATAACTCTGCAAAGGAGCGCGGTCATTGAATACTTCATCCAGCCAATTTACATTCGTACGAGACAACAAGTTATAATCCTTTCCCGTATCTAAACCGATTTCTTTTTCAAACTGGATACGTTCCGGAGTATTCATCACTACCCAATTGTCGTCTGAAGCCAATTGTGAAAAACCCCATTGCGCACGCATGGTTACTTTCGCCTTGTCAATCGCCAAACCACGTTTGGAAGTGATTACTACCACACCGTTCGCTGCACGGGCACCGTAAATAGAGGTGGATGAAGCATCTTTCAACACAGAGATAGACTCTATATCGCCCGGACTGATTGTATTAAAATCAGCACTGGAAATAGGCACACCATCCAAAATAAATAACGGAGATGTACCCGAATTGATAGAATTGGTACCTCGAAGCTGGAAAACAGCCGCCTTACTTGGTTCCCCCGAATTAGAGATTACCGTTAACCCGGGGGTCTGTCCCTGCAATGATTGGTCGAAACCGGCCGCAGGTACATTTTCCATTTTTTCTGCCTTTACAGTAGATACGGCACCGGCAATCGTTCCTTTCTTACGTGTACCATAGGCAACGACCACCACTTCCTCTACCATCTGCGCATCGCTCTCCATCTTCAAATCAATACGAGTGGCAGCAGACACCTGCTTTTCCATCGTTTTCATTCCAATGTAAGAAAACTGCAAAATAGCGGGGGATTTCGTCACTGTGATACTGTAATTACCATTCATATCGGTAATTACTCCGTTCGTCGTACCCTTCTCCAAAACAGACACACCAATCATCGGCTGATTATCTTCCGCCGAAATAATATGTCCGGTTACCTGATATCCACCCTGCGCAAAAAGCAACAGGGGGATACTTGTCAGAGTAAAGAGTACAAACAAGAGAATTGATTTTCTCATCTTTGATACTTGAATTAAAATTAGGTGGGTTCTATCAATTCCATTTTTTATTTCTTGCATAAGGCAGCAGAACCCTTTAACTGTCTTGAGCAAGATAAT
>NZ_JBDFVF010000033.1:0-79179 GCF_040913205.1 Bacteroides sp. MSSM.1001136sp1_RTP21357st2_D2_RTP21359_211015
AACATCCCGGATTCAAGCATATTTTGCTAAAACCTTTCTTTCCGGCAGACATGAATGAACTTACCATACGCTATAATACTCCCTATGGCTGGTTAAATATCAACTGGGTTCGTCAAACTAATGACTGCATCCGTTATACAATCGATATTCCGGCAGGCACTTCTGCAACATTTGTTCCTTTTACAATGCCAGAACCCCAAAAATCTATAACTTTACAAGCCGGAAAACATTCACTTGAACTTGATTTTATTCACCAATTAATCAATCAACGATAACTTATGTACAAAAGAATCACCTTATTCACATTCATTTGCCTGCTCGCTTTAGCAGGAATAGCCCAAAATAAAGACACTTATACCATTTTATTATCCGGAGCATCTTTTGCCGAACCTAACAATAAGTGGTTTGAAATGGGATGTCGTGCCCTTCACGCCATCCCCATCAATCGGGCTGTAAGTGCAGAATCTATTGCTCACACTGCAAATAAAATGCTGGACGGCACTCTCTATACCCCGGAAGAATTCGATAACATTGATGTATTTGTCTTGATGCAAGTACATGAAAAAGACGTATATAACGAAGCAAACTTAAAAGAGAACTACAAGGATTATAAAACTCCTTTTGATGCTTCCGACTATGCCGTTTGCTATGATTATGTCATCAAGCGCTACATATCAGACTGTTATAACCAGAAATTCAATCCAAAATCCAGATATTACAACACTCCTTATGGGAAACCTGTTTCTATTGTCTTATGTACTCATTGGCATGACAGTCGTCCTATATTCAACACTTCGGTCCGAAAACTGGCAGAAAAATGGGGATTCCCAGTAGTAGAATTCGACAGATACATCGGATTCTCCAAAAAACAGAAACATCCGGTTACAGGAAAACAATATAGCCTAATTTACACTGGGGATTCACAAAAGACTCATGGAGAAGTATTTGGATGGCATCCGCCACATGGAGAACATTCATTTATTCAACAGCGCATGGCTGCAATCTTTGCCGATACGCTTCGTAAGATATTGCTTCCCAAAGAATATATCAATGAATAATCACCAAATACTCATCGGATGAAAAAACTTCTATCATTAACAGTTTGCTTGCTATTTGTCCTATCACAAATGATGGCACAGCTTTCCGTACCTTCTTTCTTTTCAGACCACATGGTGCTGCAACGTGAGAAGCCAATCAATATATGGGGCACAGCCAGTGCCGGCGAGCGAATTAGCGTAACATTAGGAAATGCTCAAAAGAGTACCCGAACCGATAAAAATGGGAAATGGTCAGTCAGCCTGCCCCCTATGCAAGCCGGTGGACCGTATACTCTAAATATGAAAAGCCCCAAGCAGACTTTATCATTTACAGATATTTTAATCGGTGAAGTATGGATCTGTAGCGGACAGTCAAATATGGAGTTTCGTCTGCGTAGCGCTAATCATGCTACCGAAGAAGTCGCAGCTGCCAATTACCCTCAAATCCGTTCATTCAACGTAATTCAAGAAATGGGGCACACTCCTAAAACCAACTTAAAAGGTAAATGGGAAGTATGTTCACCCGCCTCCGCTTCTGATTTTTCAGCTGTCGGCTATTTCTTTGCACGTGAATTATACCAAAAACTCAATATTCCTATCGGATTCATCAACTCCTCATGGGGTGGTACGGACATCGAAACCTGGATGAGCATGGAAGTGATAGAGCATTTTCCGAAATATGAAAAATCATTAGCCCGTATGCGCTCTTCTGAATTCGAAGAATACATCAAACACAGTGACAAAGTCAAAAAGGAATTCGAACAAGCCATCATAAACGAACCGGGAGAAAAAGAGAAATGGTATTTAGAAAACACCTCTACAGAAAACTGGAAGGAACATATTGTTCCGTCATTATGGTCAAATGAGGAATTATCCGGTATAGATGGAGTTGTATGGTTTACTTATCAGTTTTCCATACCGGTCAACTGTTTAGGACAGGATGCAGAATTGAGTCTCGGTACTATCGATGACGATGACATTACCTGGGTTAACGGACATGAAGTAGGACGAACGGTAGGATATGACCTGAAACGTCTATACAAGATCCCGGCAGAAGTATTAAAGGAACAGAATACCATCACTATTAAAATATCCGACTATCGTGGAGGAGGCGGTCTATATGGTCCTAAAGATGAAGTATACCTGAAAGTCAACAACCGAATTTTCCCTTTGTGTGATAATTGGAAGTATAAAGTTGCAGTATCGAGTGCACAATATGATTATGTAGAATATGGTCCTAACGCTTTTCCTTCTTTGCTGTTCAACGCAATGATTCATCCACTGGTAGGTTTGGGGATGAAAGGGGTAATCTGGTATCAGGGAGAAAACAATGCCGCCCGCGCCAACGAATACATTGATTTATTTCCGGCTTTAATTACAGACTGGAGAAGTAGATGGAATAACGAATTCCCATTTTATTGGGTTCAATTAGCAAACTTCATGTCTCCGGCCAAGCAGCCCTCTGAAAGTCATTGGGCAAACCTGCGGGATACACAGTCGAAGACACTGGCCTTACCACATACAGGACAGGCCGTCATTATAGACATCGGTGAAGAAAATGACATACATCCCCGCAACAAACAAGATGTAGGTAAACGACTTGCTTTGCATGCTCTCCACAATGATTACGGATATAACTCTATTGTTTGCACCGGCCCGATATTCCAGTCGGTAAAAAGAATCGGAGATGCACTGGAGGTCACCTTTAACGCTTGTGACGAGCAACTAGTAGCTCGTAATAAATATGGCTATTTATCAGGATTCGCCATTGCCGGCGCAGATGGAAAATACCAATGGGCACAGGCTAAAATCGAAAACAATAAAGTAATAGTATGGAATAAGGAAATACAGCAACCGGTCTCTGTACGATATGCTTGGGGAGATAATCCCGATGATGCTAACTTATACAACGCAGCCGGTTTGCCTGCCTCGCCTTTCGAAGGACACATCAGCCAATAAACGGCCTACAAAAACAGAAAAAGAATACCGGCAATGAATGTATGATCATCATTTCCGGTATTTTTCATATTTACAGTCCACTCCCTAATCGTCCAGAGACTATATTTTCTCTTTCCGGCGCGTTGTAATTTAAAGATTATCACGTATCTTTGCTTCCTCAAATCATAAATACGAGATATGGCTATTACAATCAAGAAAGTCTCCACAAAGAGAGAACTTAAGAAATTTATCCGTTTCAATTACAGAATGTACAAGGGCAACCCTTACTCTGTGCCTGACCTCTATGACGACATGCTCAACACCTTCAACAAGAAGAAAAATGCAGCATTCGAATTCTGTGAAGCTGATTATTTCCTCGCATATCGGGACGATAAAATAGTAGGACGTGTAGCTGCAATTATCAATAACCAGGCGAACAAGAAGTGGGAATGTAAAAACGTTCGTTTCGGATGGATAGACTTCATCGACGATCCCGAAGTATCATCCGCACTTATCAAAACAGTGGAAGAATGGGGAAAAGAACGGGGTATGACTCATATTGCCGGTCCTCTCGGATTTACTGATTTCGATGCGGAAGGAATGCTGATCGAAGGATTCGACCAGCTTAGCACCATGGCCACTATCTACAACTACCCGTACTATCCGGTACACATGGAAAAACTAGGCTTCGAGAAAGATGCCGACTGGGTGGAATACAAAATCTACATACCGGATGCTATTCCCGACAAACATAAGCGTATCTCCGAACTGATCCAACGAAAATACAACCTTAAGATAAAGAAATATACTTCCGGAAGAAAGATAGCCAAAGACTATGGACAGAAGATTTTCGAACTGATGAACGAAGCATATAGTCCACTTTATGGTTATTCTCCGCTGACACAGCGGCAAATCGACCAATACGTGAAAATGTATCTGCCAATCCTTGACTTACGGATGGTTACACTGATTACTGATGCCAATGATGAACTAGTCTGTGTAGGTATCTCTATGCCATCTCTCGCTGAAGCTTTACAGAAATCAAACGGACGTCTGTTGCCGCTCGGATGGTTCTATCTGTTAAAGGCATTATTCATGAAACGTCGTGCCAAAATGCTTGATCTGCTACTCGTTGCAGTGAAACCGGAATATCAAAATAAAGGTGTTAACGCTTTGTTATTTTCCGATTTAATTCCAGTTTATCAAAAATTAGGTTTTATCTTTGCGGAAAGCAACCCCGAACTGGAACTGAATGGAAAAGTTCAGGCACAATGGGATTACTTTGAGACTCAACAACATAAGCGCCGCCGTGCGTTCATCAAAGAGATAAAATAAAAAACAGCTATGGAAGAGAACGAATTGATACCTGTAGACAACAACAATGCAGTAGAGTACACTGACGACAACATCCGCCACTTGAGTGACATGGAACATGTACGCACACGCCCCGGTATGTATATCGGAAGGCTGGGCGACGGTGCACATGCCGAAGATGGAATCTATGTCCTCCTGAAAGAAGTAATTGACAACAGTATTGACGAGTTCAAAATGCAAGCCGGTAAGAAAATCGAGATTACCGTTGAAGAAAACCTTCGTGTCAGTGTACGCGACTACGGACGAGGCATCCCACAGGGAAAACTCATCGAGGCTGTCAGCATGCTGAATACCGGTGGTAAATACGACAGCAAGGCATTTAAGAAAAGTGTCGGACTGAATGGTGTCGGTGTGAAAGCCGTCAACGCTTTAAGCTCCCGTTTCGAGGTACGCAGTTACCGCGACGGCAAAGTGCGTATCGCCACTTTCTCAAAAGGAAACTTACTGACCGATGAGACGAAGAATACCGAAGAAGAAAACGGAACTTACATCTTCTTCGAACCGGATAATACACTATTCCTGAATTACTGTTTCAAGCCCGAATTTATTGAGACAATGCTACGTAACTACACGTATCTCAATACGGGGCTTGCTATCATCTATAACGGACACCGTATCTTGTCGCGCAACGGTCTGGTAGACCTTTTGAACGACAACATGACGGCAACCGGGCTTTACCCGATCATCCACCTGAAAGGGGAAGACATCGAAATCGCCTTCACACATACCGGACAATACGGAGAAGAATATTATTCTTTCGTCAACGGTCAGCATACTACCCAAGGTGGTACACATCAAAGTGCCTTCAAAGAACACATTGCCCGTACCATCAAAGAGTTCTTCAACAAGAACATGGACTACACCGATATCCGTAACGGATTGGTTGCCGCCATTGCCGTCAATGTGGAAGAACCGATCTTCGAAAGTCAGACGAAAACTAAACTGGGTTCTACCAATATGGTTCCCGGTGGCGTAACGGTCAATAAGTATGTAGGCGACTTTATCAAACAGGAAGTGGACAACTTCCTGCACAAGAATGCGGACATAGCCGAAGCAATTCAACAAAAGATACAAGAATCTGAAAAGGAGCGTAAAGCCATTGCAGGGGTAACGAAACTTGCCCGTGAACGTGCCAAGAAAGCCAACCTACACAACCGCAAACTACGTGACTGCCGCATACACCTCAACGATCCGAAAGGCAAAGGACTGGAGGAAGACTCCTGCATCTTTATCACCGAGGGAGACTCTGCAAGCGGTTCCATCACCAAAAGTCGTGATGTCAACACCCAAGCTGTATTCAGTCTCCGTGGTAAACCATTGAACTCTTTCGGACTGACCAAAAAAGTGGTTTACGAGAACGAGGAATTCAACCTGCTTCAAGCAGCCCTGAATATAGAAGATGGTATTGAAGGATTACGCTACAACAAAGTAATCGTAGCAACCGATGCCGATGTGGACGGTATGCACATCCGCCTGTTGCTGATTACTTTCTTCCTGCAATTCTTCCCTGATCTCATCAAGAAAGGGCACGTATATATCCTGCAAACGCCTTTGTTCCGTGTACGCAACAAGAAAAAGACAAATTACTGCTACAGCGAGGAAGAACGTATCAATGCCATTAATGAACTAGGACCGAATCCGGAGATCACCCGATTTAAAGGTTTGGGAGAAATCTCACCGGATGAGTTCAAACATTTCATCGGTAAAGATATGCGTCTGGAGCAGGTGACACTGCGCAAAACGGACGCGGTAAAAGAACTACTCGAATTCTACATGGGCAAAAATACCATGGAACGACAGAACTTTATTATAGACAATCTGGTTATAGAAGAAGACTTGGCATCATGAGAAAAGCAATATTCCCGGGTACTTTCGACCCTTTCACCATCGGACATTACTCGGTAGTGGAACGTGCACTTACCTTTATGGACGAAATTGTGATAGGAATCGGTATCAATGAGAACAAGAATACCTACTTCCCCATTGAGAAAAGAGAAGAAATGATTCGGGAACTTTATAAAGACGAACCTCGTATCCAGGTGATGTCCTACGACTGTCTGACAATTGATTTTGCGCAGGAAGTAGAGGCCAGGTTCATTGTCCGCGGTATCCGTACGGTGAAGGATTTCGAGTACGAAGAGACCATTGCAGACATTAACCGCAAACTGGCAGGGATTGAAACCATCCTGCTCTTCACAGAACCGGAACTGACTTGCGTCAGCTCTACAATTGTACGCGAGTTATTAACCTATAATAAAGATATCAGCCTGTTTATTCCCAAAGGAATGAAAATGAGTGAATAACACTCGTTAGGGAATAGGCGGTGAGTCAGAAAAGATGATGAAGAAACTAACGATTATACTATCCGTTTGCTTGTGGGCAGTTGCCGCACAAGCCCAGAACTTCGGTTCCGAAGCCATGCGAAAGCTACAAATGGCAGAGTTTGCAATCTCCAATTTCTATGTGGACAAAGTAGATGAAGACAAGTTGGTAGAAGAAGCCATCATCAAGATGCTGGCACAACTTGATCCGCACTCTACTTACTCGGATGCAGAGGAAGTGAAGAAGATGAACGAACCGCTCCAAGGTAACTTCGAGGGTATCGGAGTACAATTCCAGATGATAGAAGACACCCTGTTGGTGGTACAGCCTGTCAGCAACGGACCTTCCGAGAAAGTCGGTATCCTTGCCGGTGACCGTATCATTGCCGTGAACGACAGCGCTATTGCCGGAGTGAAAATGAGTACGGAAGATATAATGAAGCGTCTTCGTGGCCCGAAAGGTTCGAAAGTCAATCTGACAATTGTTCGTCGCGGCGTAAAGGACCCTTTATTGTTTACAGTAAAGAGAGATAAGATACCTATCCTTAGCCTCGACGCCTCTTATATGATTCAACCTAAAACGGGTTATATCCGCATCAACCGCTTCGGAGCAACAACTGCTGAAGAGTTCAAGAAAGCAATGAAGGATCTCCAAAAGCAAGGTATGAAAGATATGATTCTTGACCTGCAAGGAAACGGAGGTGGTTATCTCAATGCAGCCATTGACCTTGCTAACGAATTCCTGGGACAAAAGGAGCTAATCGTATATACCGAAGGCCGGACTGCCAAGCGTAGTGATTTCTATGCCAAAGGTAACGGAGACTTCCGTAATGGCCGCCTCATCATATTGGTAGACGAGTATACAGCTTCCGCCAGCGAAATTGTCAGCGGTGCGGTACAGGATTGGGACAGAGGAATTATTGTAGGCCGCCGTTCTTTCGGCAAAGGCTTGGTGCAACGTCCTATCGATTTGCCGGATGGTTCCATGATTCGTTTAACCATCGCCCGTTATTATACTCCATCAGGGCGCTCGATTCAGAAACCATACGACAGCACTGTCGATTACAATAAAGACCTGATAGAGCGTTTCAACCACGGTGAACTGATGAATGCCGACAGCATCCATTTCCCGGATTCACTGAAAGTACAAACCAAGAAACTCGGACGTACCGTTTATGGTGGAGGTGGCATCATGCCGGATTATTTCGTGCCTATCGACACGACTCTTTATACGGATTATCACCGTAATCTGGTAGCTAAAGGAGCTGTGATTAAATTCACCATGCAGTTTATTGAAGGACACCGGGAAGAGTTGGCAAACAAATACAAGAAGTTCGAATCATTTGATGAGAAGTTCGTAGTCAATGATGATATGCTCGCCACTTTAAAGGAAATCGGAGAGAAAGAAGGGGTGAAGTTCAATGAAGAACAATATCAGAAATCACTTCCTCTTATCAAAACCCAGCTCAAAGCACTGATAGCCCGTGACCTTTGGGATATGAACGAATATTTCCGGGTAATGAATACCACGAATGAAAGTATACAAAAAGCTTTGGAAATACTGAATTCGGACGAGTATCAGAAGAAACTAAAATAGGGTATTCAATAAACAATCATAAGACATCGTCCTTCAGTTCGGTGGACATATATACTTATCGTAGTGGACATATAGATACACAATGGTGAGTATATATATCCACCGCGCTGTATCTATATGTCCACTAAACACGGTGTATTAACCTGTTAACTTCATCATTGGGTATACTCGAATGTCACCGTACCGCGAATATCAGAAGAAGAAGCGGCAATGTATGCCTTAAATTTACCAGGTTCTGCCACCCAAGTATGCTGTTTATCATCAAAGAATTGCAATGCTTCCGGTTTGATCGTAAACTTCACTTCTTTTTCTTCATTCGGAAGAAGCTGTACTTTCCGAAAGTCCTTCAACTCTTTTACCGGGCGAAGAACACTACACTCTTCGTCACCAATATATAACTGAACGATCTCTTTCCCTACCATTTCTCCTGTATTCTTAATTTTTACAGTAAGATCAATACTGCCATCAGCATTCATTGTTTTAGCCGATACTGCAGGCTTACTATATTCGAAAGCGGTATAACTCATACCATAGCCAAAAGGAAAGAGCGGTCGAATCTTCTTCGTATCATACCAGCGATAACCAACCAAAATATCTTCTTTATATTCCTGGCGGATGCTATCGCCCGGATAACTGATTTCTCCAAAGAAATGTGCCGGACAATCCTTCAATTTCACCGGATAAGAAAAAGGTAGTTTACCACTGGGAGTCACCTCTCCACTCAACACATCAGCCAGCGCCTCTCCACCAACAGAACCTAAATACCATGATTGGACAATAGAAGGAATCTCCTTCACCCAAGGCATTTCCACTGCATTTCCACTAACAATCACTGCTACCAGATTTTTATTTACTTTCAACAGAGCTTCTATCAATTCATTCTGTCCAAAAGGAAGTCCATACGACAGACGGTCACCCCCCTCACAATCCTGAAAATGATTCTTATTCAGTCCTCCGACAAAGATCACCAAGTCCGCATTCATTGCTTTTTTCACCGCGTCATTACGTAAAGAATCTACAGTTGTCTGTGGAATAACATCCGCCCGGCCATACATCGGGCGACCGCTTGTATAGCCTTGTGCATAAACCACATTCTCACCAAACTTCGCTTTTATACCATCCAATGGTGAAACTACCCTCTGAACTTTCAACTCCGAAGAGCCGCCGCCTAACATCAAATTACGGGTAGCATTATCTCCCACAACCAAAATACGTTTATATTTTCCTTGGGGAATAGGTAATAATGCAGGCTGTTTCTTACCTGTCCCATTTTTCAACAAGACAATGCCCTCTGTTGCAACCTCATAAGCTGTACGATAGTGCTCTTCGCTGGTCAGTGCACCGAACGGTTTCCGGCGATTCATCGCTGTACGGAAAATCAGACGTAACACACGTGCGGCCTTATCATTCACTACCTCCATCGGAATCTTACCTTCGCGAACCATTTTCAAATAAGACTTACCCAAATAATAATCATCAAAACCAAATTCCGATTCCGAAGTCAAACCATTCGTATAAGATCCCATTTCAATATCCAAGCCATACATGGCAGCTTCATAGGTATCATGCGCAGCTCCCCAATCTGTTATGACACAACCGTCGAAATTCCATTCTCCCTTCAATATATCATTATTCAGCAGTTTATGATGAGTAGCATGGGTTCCGCGCACCTTATTGTACGCTCCCATAATAGACCAAGCCTTCCCTCTTTCCACAGCAGCCTTAAAGGCAGGCAGATATATCTCATACAATGCACGGTCACTTAGCTGCACATCGATATGTCCCCGCCATAATTCCTGATTGTTCAGTGCGTAATGTTTTACGCAGGCGGCTACTCCATTCTTCTGCACTCCCTGAATATAAGGTACACAAAGCTCCGAGGCTAAATAAGGGTCTTCCCCCATATATTCAAAGTTACGCCCGTTGAGCGGAGTACGATAGATATTCACACCCGGTCCCAGCAAAACATCCTTTTCACGATAACGGGCTTCTTCACCGATAGCATATCCATATTTCGCTGCTAATAGCGGATTCCAGCTAGCTGCCAGACAGGTCAGTGCAGGAAAGGCTGTGCAACTATCGTTCGTCCATCCGGCATATCCCCAATCATTCCAGTTAATTTCGGCACGTACGCCGTGAGGTCCGTCACTCATCCAAAGTTCAGGAATACCCAAACGGGGACAGCCAGGGGAGCTAAACTTCCCTTGTGCATAACTAAGACGAGTTTTCTCCTCCACAGTCATACGGTTCAACGCATCCTGTACCCTAACCTCTATCGGTTGTGTATCATCCAGATACACCGGTGTTTGTTCTTTGTCTTGAGCAATCGCCACCATACCTGTCTGAACAGACAGGAAACATATAGTCAATAAAAATGTCTTCATTATTCCAATAATCATTTACAGTTTACAATTCCTCTGCCGAAATCTTTAGTACAGCTTGCCGAAGTCCCTCTGAAGTAGCCGTCAGCTTTGCTTTTCCCGGTTTTCCATCGTTCTGAATGACAACAAGGCATTTTCCATAAAATGCTTTCCTCTTTTCATCCTTAAAGCGTTCCATCGATACCGGGTTTCCGTTGTCTACCCCTGCGATAAAGCCATTACCTTGTACTGTGAAATTCACTAGATTGTCAGCATCAGGGCAAAGATTTCCTTTCTCATCCAACACCTCCACAGTGACAAAACACAAATCTTTTCCATCAGCAGTCAGAATAGAACGATCAGGAGTCAGACGAATCTCTGCGGGTTTTCCGGCTGTGCAGATTTCCTTTTCCGCCACTACCTTACCACTCTCTCGTGCAATGACCTTCACCGTTCCCGGTTCAAACTTCACACGCCAAGCTACATGCAGATTATCAAGGTCTTTACGCTTCACTCCTTGCGACTTTCCATTCACAAACAGTTCCACTTCATCAGCCTGATTATAGTAGCACCACATATCAATCTCCTGTCCCGGAGTCCAGTTCCAGTGCGGGAAAAGGTGCAACACCTGCTTATCCGTCCATTCCGACTGATACAAATAGTAGACATCTTTCGGGAAACCAGCCAGATCTACAATACCAAAGTACGAACTACGCGCAGGCCATCCATAAGGAGTCGGTTCCCCGATATAATCAAATCCCGTCCATACATATTGCCCGCTGATAAAGTCGTTGTCCCTGACTAATTTCAAGCTTTCCTCATGAGTGTTTCCCCAAGGCACATGACAGTTTTCATAAGATGAACAGGCAAATGTGGAATCGGCAAAGGATTTGTCCCAACGCTCGGGCCAGATAAACATCCGGTCGCTGGGCATACGGTAATATCCGCGAGTCATCAACGCTGAATTGCTTTCAGTAATGATAAACGGCTTGTCCGGGAAATTAGCCGGAACATTGGGAATATCCTTGTTATGATAATTATAGCCAATCACATCCAGTACGCCGGAACGGAATAAATGATTGCCGGAATTCGGTTCATTGCATCCGGCAGTGATAGGACGGGCAGGATCAAGCCCTTTTACAAAGCTTACCAGTTTTTTCGTCAGCAAAGAGTTGACACTCTCCTCTCCTTCTTTGGCTAACATTTCAGAAGAATGTCCGAAATTTAAGATCAGATTGGCCTCTTCCAGACTCAACGTATCCGCTTTGGCATCACTCCATTGTTCGAGGACTTCATTACCGATACTCCACATAAAGACAGAAGGATGATTACGGTCACGCAAAATAAAGTCATTCAAATCGCGCTCGTGCCATTCATTGAAGTAACGGGCATAATCATGTGCCGTTTTTTTCTTCCGCCACATATCAAAAGCCTCATCCATCACGATAAATCCCATACGGTCACAAAGATCAAGCAGTTCGGGTGCGGGAGGATTATGGGAACAACGTATGCCGTTACACCCCATTTCTTTCAGAATTTGCAATTGCCGTTCAATGGCACGTGTGTTGACTGCCGCTCCCAAACAGCCCAGGTCATGATGCATACACACACCATTAATTTTTGTCTGCCTGCCATTCAACGTGAATCCTTTCCGGGCATCAAAACTAAATGTGCGAATACCAACAGGAGTAGTATACCTATCCATACATTCTTCGTTTCGCATCACTTTGGTAACCAGTGTATACAGATAAGGAGTATCAATATCCCACAGTTGAGGTTGCTTTACAGTCAGTTGCTGGGTAAAAACAACTTCCTTACCGGCTTCCGCTTTCCCGCTCGACCGGGTTTCAGCAACTTCTCTGCCTTCAGCATCCTGCAAGGAAGAACAGACAGTAACATTTTCGTTCGTATCACTTTCATTCACAAGGGTAGTAGCGAGATTCAGTACAGCCTGTTTTTCGTCAACTGACGAGGTTGTGACATACGTTCCCCATCCACCCACATGTATTGGGCCGGTCTTGCTTAGCCACACATTCCGGTAAATGCCACAACCTGAATACCACCGTGAATTAGGTTGCTCCGCATTATCCACACGTACAGCCAGCACATTCGGTTCATCCCATTTCAGATAAGGAGTCAGGTCATAGCTGAAACTAATATATCCATAAGGACGTACTCCCAATGAAACACCATTGATAAATACCTCCGAGTTCATATATACTCCGTCAAACTCAATGCGAAATATCTTTCCTGCATCCGCTTTGTCTACACTAAAGGTTTTGCGATACCAACCGACTCCTCCCGGAAGTGCCCCTCCTCCTGTACCGGAAGGATTTTCCTGACTGAAGTCTCCTTCAATCGCCCAGTCGTGGGGCAAATCCAGTACACGCCAGTCATTGTCGGCAAAACCAGGTTGTGCCGCTTGCAGCCCGTCTCCCAAATGAAAACGCCAGTCTGCATTAAAGTCGGATCGCTCCCGCGGAGATACAAGGGGAGAACTGCTACATGCTCCTAATAACATCAGACAGCCTCCCAATGCCAAGCAGCTCCCCAGTATAAGGCAGCCCCCCAGCATCAAATATTTTAGTTTACCAATCATCATCAACGGATTATCATTCAGCTTACAGTTTCAATGTCTGCTCGCTGCCATTATACTTCACAGTCCCCCCTTTCGCGTTCAAATCAAACGGTTGGGCTTTCTCCTTATTCACCGTAACTACCGTGAAAGTACGCTCCTTCAGCATACCCGGGAACTCCCCCTGACGCTCACCAATCACTAAAGTCTTGGTAGCCTCATCATACTTCATCGGTATCATGGCATACATCCCTTGTTCATAGTTATAATTCACACCTTCATCTTCGTATAACGTAAACTCCCCATCCGCTCCCTGATAAATATACAAACGGATGTGCTCCGCCGGTTTTTCATCCGTATACTGAATATCATCTCCGAACGGAATGATAGCGCCTGCACGCACATACAACGGAATACGCTCATAAGGAGCTTCTATTACTTTTCTCTCTCCTCCAGCCTGGAATTTGCCGGAATAGAAATCATACCAGCCCTCTGCTTGAGGGAAATAAATTTCACGACTGCGGTCACCATAGCGATAAACCGGAGATACCATAAACGAAGGACCGAACATAAACTGGTCACCAATATCATTCACTTCAGCATCCGCTGTGAAATCCATTACCAAGGGACGCATGATTGTATAATCATCAAACCAAGTCATACCTGCCAGCGAATAAATATACGGCATCATATTATAACGTAACTTAGTATAATATACAACCGACTGATAAGCAGGATGCCCTTCCGGCGCAATCTCCCATATTTCACGGAAAGGGTATTGTCCGTGTGCACGATATAAAGGAACAAACGCACCGAATTGATACCAGCGGGTATTCAGCTCACGCCATTCTTTATAATCAGCATTTTCCGTCTTTGTCGCGTTCCATTGTTTCTGTCCGGCCACATAACGATTCTCTACACAAAAACCGCCAATATCCATTGTCCAGTAAGGTATTCCACTCATGGCAAAATTCAATCCGGCAGAAATCTGTGCCTTCATGTCCTCCCAACGTGTACCGATATCCCCACTCCATGTAGCCGTGGAATAACGCTGTAATCCGGCAAATCCCGAACGGGTTAATAAGAACACCCGTTTGTTATTATCTACTCCGCGCTGACCGTCATAAATGCCTTCTGCATTCATCAGTGCATACGCATTGAAAAATTCCGTAGAGGAACCCAACGCTGTAGGTCCGCACAAAGCTTTCCGATATTCCAAGTCAGTACAGTCACGTACATTCGGTTCGCTGGCATCCATCCACCAGGCATCGATACCCAACGGATAATAGTGCTCATACATCTGTTTCCAGAACAGTTTCCGTGCATCGGGATCATACGCATCATAAAAACCATAATGGTAACCGGGACCTACCCAATCTTTCAAACTATCTTTAACAGACTGCTGATACATCCACCCATTCTCGTCGAACTCCTTGAAATGTTCGGTAGTAACATAAAACTTAGGCCATACCGAGATCATCATACGGGCATGCATAGCATGGATGGAATCAACCATTGCTTTCGGGTCCGGAAAACGAGCTTTATCAAACTCATGACTTCCCCAGGCATTCTCCGGCCAATGATTCCAATCCAGTACGATATTATCCACCGGAATTTTACGATCACGGAAACCTTTCAGTGCTCCCAACATTTCCTCCTGTGTATTATACTTCTCACGACTTTGCCAGAAACCCATTGCCCATTTCGGCATAACGGGAGACTTTCCGGTCAGCGAACGATAACCGCTAATCACGTCGTCCATATCCTCACCAGCCATAAAATAATAATCGAGCTGCTTGGTCATTTCACTCCACCACGACTGTTTCCCCTGTTCTTCCGGATTAACAGGTGTCAATGCACGCAGTCCGCAATAAGACTGCCCGCCATCAGGCTGCCACTCGATTTTCAACGGCACACGCTTTCCTGCTTCCAAATGAGCAGCAAACTTATAACTATTAGGATTCCATGCAGTCCGCCAACGTTCCGGCACTACCGGCTCATTGTTCAAATAGACCTTAACATATCCCGCATAATAAAGAATAAACTTGAACTCTCCCGTTTGAGCAGGTTCTATCTCTCCTTCATAAGTGACTTTAGCCCCCATTAACGGCAGTTTCTTCGGAAGATTCTCAATCGTTTTCAGATTCTCGAAATAGATGGAGTCTTCCCGGCGGACCAGAGTTTCTCCTTTTTTCGGCACATAAGTACCGGTTAGCGCCCCTTCCTGGCCTGTCTTATCATAAAGTTTAAAGATACGATTCAACTGGGAGTAATCATTCGGATTACCGAAACGACAGAAGGAATAACTATCCAGCAGTATACCATAGTTTTTATTCGAAACAACAAATGGAACAGAAACTTTCGTATTGTACTGGAACAGTTCCTCGTTCTTACCCTTATAATTAAATTCATCCGCCTGATGCTGACCTAATCCGTAAAACGCTTCATCTTCGGGAGATTCAAAAACCTGACAGACCGTATATCCTTTCGTTCCTTCCACTTCTATCGGAGTAAACGTCTTTCCTCCTCCCTTATTTTCCTGCAGGATTAACTCTCCGTTTTTATCCGTAAACCACACCTCTCCGGTACTAGCCAGTACGGATGCTTTCACTTCTTCAGTAGACACTGTAATCGTATCGCCATTCTGCACGACGGCAAAAGATGTTTGTTTTTTCTGCGGGACAACAATCAGACTTTGCGGATCGGCAAACTTGCTGTCGGCAGTGGCAGAAACGTGAATTAACTTATCTCCCATCACCTGAAGGCGAACCAAACGGGGACCTCCTGTTTCTTTGTGTTGTACTTTGACTATCACACTATCACCTGTCTTCTCGTAGACCTTATTGGAACATGCTCCAAAAAGAAGTCCCGGCAACAGGCAATAGAAAATGTTTTTCATATTCATAATCATACCTACCTTTAGGGTTCAACAATATATTTTCTCATATCGCAAAAGTAAGTACTATAAATGAAAAGTTCCCCTTCTAATGTTTTATAGAAGGGGAACTTTTAAACAGTGACCGGACGATATGTTTTTTTCAGAGGTATCATTTGTTATTTCCCTTCTTTTTCCTGGTAAACGGAGGGTAAAACACCAAATTCATCCTTGAAATAACGGCTGAAATATTTAGGATTATTGAAGCCACACTGATAGGCTATCTCCGACACATTCCGCTGGCTTTCACGCAATAATTGCGCCGCCCGCTTCAGGCGGATAACACGAATAAATTCGATAGGAGTCTTACCCGTTATCTGTAATAGTTTTTTATAAAGATGTACCCTACTCATACCCAGTTCATTACTCAACTCCTTCACCGACAAATCACACCGGGCGATGTTTTCCTCCACATACTTGATGGCGTTCTCCACCAATTTCTCGTCCATGGAAGTAATGGCAATCTCGCTCGGCTCGGGGTCAATACGCGTCTTTATCTTGTCAGTCCGGTTTCTACCACTCAGTTCTATCAGTTTTCGCATACGCAGTATCAATATCTCCACCATGAAAGGTTTCGTCATGTAGTCGTCCGCACCGATGGTCAGTCCCTCCACTTTGTCTTCCACAGCCTGCTTGGCTGTAAGCAATATCACCGGGATGACACTGGTACGATTATCCGTCTTCACCAAGTGACACAACTCGTTACCATCCATTTCGGGCATCATCACGTCACTGACGATGATATCCGGCATCAGGTCTGGTATCATCGACCAAGCCTCCCGGCCGTTGGAAGCCGACTGCACCCGGAAATACAAGCTCAGACTTTCTTTCATGAACTCAATTAAGTCCCCGTTGTCATCCACAATCAGCGCCACTGGCTTTTCCCTTTTGTTTCCGTCTTCTTCCTCGTCCGGAAGTTCATCCAAAGAGATTTCTTCCTCCTCCATGCTAGACAACAGTTCTTCACGTTTGCAGTGCTTGACAGGCAGTTCGACCAAAAATACGCTGCCCGAACCGACATTATCCACCACCCGTACCGATCCTCCATGCAACATTACAAAATCACGCACCAAACTCAAGCCAATACCGCTTCCCGTAGACTGATGATGATCCGATCCCTCCTGTTCCACCTGATAAAACCGTTCAAAAATCCGTTCCTTGTCTTCATTCTTGATGCCGATGCCCGTATCTGAAACCTTTATCAACAACCTGTCCGGTTTTTCCTGCTGCATCTCCAAAGCCACATCCACCCGTCCTCCTTCCGGAGTAAACTTGAAAGCATTGGACAAAAGGTTCATCACAGTCTTACCTATCTTATCTTCATCAAACAACATATTCAGGGACTTCATGCCAGCATAGAATGTCAGATTCACATGCTTCTTCTCGGAAAGCATCAGGAAAGAAGCACAAATATTGCGTACAAACGCCACGATGTCCCCTTCGGATAAAGACAGGTGCATACCCGACATCTCGTTCTTGCGGAAATCGAGTAGCTGATTGACCAGGTTCAACAATCGCACGGCATTACGGTGCATCAACTGTAACTTATTCTGCAGTTTCTCATCTGTCATTTCCTTCATCATACCCTCCAAAGGGGATATAATCAGCGTGAGCGGTGTGCGCAGCTCATGACTGACATTCGTAAAGAAGCGGAATTTCATCTGGTTCAATTCATCTTTCTTCTTTGCATCCTCTTCGATCTGGCGTATCTTGAACTTATTCCGCTCTCTACGCCGCACGGAATAGAATACAAACAAGATAATTCCGGCAAGCAAAAGCACGTAAAGAACGTAAGCCCACGGAGTCATCCAGAAAGGAGGAAGAATCACTATCTTCAAGCAGGCTTCATCAATCCCTTTATAGCCATCGCTATTGACAGCCCTCACCCTGAGCGTATACGTGCCGGGAGCCAGATTGGTATACGTCACACGGTGCATATCAGCCGTACTCGCCAGCCAGTCGTCATTAAACCCTTCCAGTTTATAGAAGTAACCGGTCTTTTCGGGTAACACATAATTGTCCGAAGCGAAGAATACCGTAAATACATTCTGCTTATAATCCAAAACGATTTCTTCCACCTCATTCAGGGCTTTCTTCAATATCACGCGGCCCGCATATTCTCCGCCCACCCTTACATCCTCATTGAAGAGCTGGAATCCGGTAAACATTACTTTGGGAAAAGTGCGGTTGTACTTTATATTGTCGGGATAGAAACGGTTTAATCCATACAGCCCGCCTACCACGATTTCTCCTGTATGCAAACGCTTGAGCGAACGCTGGTTGAAATCACAGCTCTGCAACCCATCCTTGTCGTTATAGGCATAGCAGTGAAAAACAGGTTGCTCCGTCTTGCTGTCCACCTGCAAGACCACATTTATCAGTTCGCCTCCTGTACTTACCCACATGTCTTTATTGTCACCTTCCGTAATACCCAATATCGGCAACTTTGAAAAATCTGTCTTGATGGGAACCTCGTACAGTTCGTCCCGCTTCAGATCGTAAACATTGAGCCCCTCACGCGTGGCCAGCCAAAGCAGCCCGCGACTGTCTTCATAAACCTGGTTGATAATCAAATGGGAAAAAAGCGCCTTACCGGACTTGGTGCCGGTGACGTTTGTAATCGTCCGCATGTTCAGATCCATGACAGCCAGGCCCGCTGTCGTACCCACATACAGCATATGATCGCGCCCAATACAAAGAGAGAATATATAATCGGATACCAGATCAGAATTTCCGGTGGTATAGGTCGTAAAAGTTCCCGTTTCAGGATTCAGACACTGCAGCCCCTTGCCTAAGGTACCGATCCAGATATTGCCTTCAGCATCTTCGGCCAATGCCCACACATTGTCATATATCAACGAATTGCCACCTCTCTCGTCGGCACGGTAATGCACAAAACGGTTTCCGTCGTAGCAGTTCAGACCTCCCCAGAAAGTACCTGCCCACAAACGCTCCTTGCTGTCGCGCAAAAGACATACAATCACATTACTCGAAATGGAACGGGAATCTGCCGTATGCAAAAATACTTTCCGCTCATCCGTCAGCATATTCCAACGAATCAATCCGCAGTCGTTTGTCCCCAACCAGACAATGTTTCCCGGCCCGTCTTCCACGCAATTGATATCGCCTACATCGGCAAAACCAAACTTGAAACTGCTTTCATTATAATACGATACACCTTTCTTGTATGTTCCCGCCCATAGCGTACCGGCCGCATCGGTATAGAGCGCAGTCACCGTATTGTTCGAGAGCGTGCGGTCATCATTGGGATCGTTCATCAGCCGAAGAACCTTCCCGTCCTTTCCCAGCACCTCAATGCCATCCTGATCCCGCCCTATCCAGATATTGCCATAGTTATCTTGCGAGACGGCACGCACGATACTGCTATAATTTCCGTTTCCGCCGGAACAGGTCTCCCACGTTTTGCGAGAAAGATGGTAGATCCACATGCCTTCAACACCATACATCCATATACGTTCATCATGGTCTACAAATAAAGTAAACACTTCCTCCTTTTCCTTTTCCCAATGGCGGGCAATATCTTCAGTAACCCATTTCACTTCCAGCTTCTCCTTATCCAGGCAAGCCAAAGTTCCGTTATAGAGAGCCAACAAGATGCCTTCGCTGCATTCCGCTATATCGGAGACATCCGCATTTGACAGTAAGGTATCACTTCCCCTAACCATTGCGGCACTTCTCTTTCCTTCCTCAAAACAATAGATTCCTTTTCCCGGGACTTTAATCCAAAAAGACATTTCCCGATCAATATAGATAGCCGAAAGCTCCCCGTCTATGCCGATATTCTCCATCCAATTTTCCATATTGCGGTCGAAAGTGTCGGAATCTGAACGATAAATGGTATAGCCCGCTCCCGTACGCAGCCACAGATTTCCGGCCGCATCTTCCTGAATGTCTTCAATGTAATTGTCCAGCAAAGATGTTTCGTCATCCTTCTGGCTACGGTATACACGGATGTCGTAACCGTCATAACGATTCAGTCCGGACGCCGTTCCAAACCACATGAATCCGCGTGAATCCTTATAGATAGCATTAACCTGATTATTGGAAAGGCCGTCCTTTACTTCCAGATGCTTGAACATATAATCGTGTGGAAAAACCCTAAAGCATATCGGCCAGACACACAAAATAAACAGTAGTATTTCTTTCATATTATTAGAGATAAAAGTCTCATTTTATTGCAAAAAAACCAAAAAGCTCACAGAAAAACAAGAAAAGCCGAAGCTTTTATCGTGTGCTCCTTGATTTATTCCATAAACACAAAGGAACAAGGAGAAGCATATCCCTTGCAGAAAGCTTCTCCGAAACCAATCAAAAATATTCAATAAGCTTATATCTCTAAAGCCTCACATTCAAAAACTTATTAAAATACCTTATGCTGTTGCTTATTTCACCATCAGAAAGGATAATTACCGGCTGCGGCTCCCTTCATGATACCCTCAATGGCATAATCTTCTTTCGCTGTCCCTGTAGTACGGTCGATGTCACCGCCCGTCTCCCAGTAGAAGGGCAGACAACCGTGGGCTTTCGCTTCCCGGGTGACCACCTCATTCCAGTAGGCACGGCTCTTGTCGTGCATCTCCTGATTCTCGCTTACGGTGCGCTTCATGGCACTGTACTCGCCCAACACAGCAGGATAGCCCTTGTCCACAAAATACGTCTTTATCTTAGCAAACTGTTCTTTCACATACTCCTCTTCGCCCCACGTGGCGTTGTGTTCCGATCCGGCCACGATATTGTCCTTGCCCCAGTACCAGAATATCTTGCCCCAGTCGGCGTCATTCTCCATCAGGCAGAAGTTATACGGGTCGTAGAAGTGAAATTCCACCATCAAACGACTCTCCACCACATCCGTCGGCATGGCATAGACTCCTGCCACGGCATCGCTTATTCTAGTGGCCGGAGCCTGTACTATCAGGCAGCGGGTGGCGTTGTTCCCACCGGTGGCACGGACGGCGTCCACAAATGCCTGTTCGTATTTCATGATGGTGCGAATGTCTTCGGCATTCTTAAATTCGTTATTCGTACTGCTGGTTTCGTTCATGCCCAACTCGTTGCTTCCGGCAAAGAGCAGGTGTTCATCGTAGTCATTCAACTTGGTAGCAATCTGCGTCCATAGGGTTTTCTGTTTGGTATTCAGCGCCTCGCTGTAACCGCCCAAGATATGATCTTCCAACCAACCACCGTCCCAGTGGATATTAAGAATAGCATACATATTGTTTGCCACGCAATAACCTACCACTTCACTGACACGGTTCAGCCATGCGGCATCTATCTGATTCGTCGTTTCATTGGAGAGATGAGAATTCCAAGCACAAGGAATGCGCACGGCGTTGAAGCCCAAAGCTTTCAATCCCTTGATGTAGGCCTCACTTATCCGCGGATTTCCCCAGGCAGTCTCACCTCCGGTAGCCTCCAACGTATTACCGATATTGACACCGGCATAAATCTTTGCCGCCAAGGTTTTGGCATCGCTTTCCATGGAACCCGACGGAATCTCCGGTTCTCCGGCAGTTTTGGGTTTCTGTTTAACCAATACCCGTCCCAACGCAATGTTGTCGCTCTTGATAGTGACTTTCGCTTCGCGCGGTGTGGTTTCGACATTGGCAGCCATCGTAGCATAATAGCTTATACCTTTTTCCGCCTTTTCCGAGATTACACACCAAGAAGCGTCACTACTAACGGTAACGGCTGCATCGGCAGTAAGCAACAAGATTTCCCCCTGACCTTCCACGGGAACATCGACCGTACCGGCGACAATATGTACAGCAGGAGTGATCGGATTTCTTTCATCATCGGAACATGCGATAATCATACAAAAGAAAAAGAATGCTGGAAATACAGCAACAAAATTGAAACGTTTAATGGTATTCATCATCTTACTTAAACTTATGGTTAATCTTTGATGCCAAAAGTAATGAAAAGCAACGAGAATCAGGTTATCAGATGTTGCTCGAAAGGGTATCATTTGTTTTCTATCGGGATCAAAAAGTAATCTATGGCAGACATCCGCACATTCCGGAGTCATTTCAGCTTGCAAGAAAGGGAAATATGTATTATTTTTGTGTAGATGCCTGTGGGCACAAAACCGCTAATAACCATTTAAAACATTTATGTACCGATGAAAAAAAGTATACTACTCTTCGGACTGGCTTTCAATCTCTCTTGTTTCGCCCAAAACGGACAAGGCTATCAAAACCCCATTATCCCCGGCTTCCATCCCGATCCCAGCATTTGCCGGGTGGCGGACGATTATTATTTGGTAAACAGTAGCTTCCAGTACTTCCCCGGCGTACCGTTGTTCCACAGCCGCGACCTTGTGAACTGGGAGCAGATAGGCCACTGCCTGACACGCCCCTCACAACTGCCGCTTCATTCCTCCAGTGCCTGGGGTGGCATCTATGCGCCTACCATTCGCTACAACGACGGCACGTTCTACATGATTACCACTAATGTGTCCGACAAAGGAAACTTCATTGTCCACACCACCGACCCGCACGGCGAGTGGTCCGAACCTGTCTGGCTAAAGCAAGGCGGCATCGATCCCTCCCTCTACTTCGAGGACGGCAAATGCTACTTGGTGAGCAATCCCGATGCCGGCATCTGGCTTTGCGAGATAAATCCCCGGACCGGAGAGCAACTGACAGAATCCAAACGCATCTGGAACGGTACGGGCGGACGACATCCCGAAGGACCGCACATCTACAAGAAAGACGGCTGGTACTACCTGCTGATTTCGGAAGGTGGCACGGAATACGGGCACAAAGTGACAATCGCCCGCAGCCAAAGCATTGACGGGCCGTATGAAGGCAACCCTGCCAATCCTATCCTAACCCATATTAACAAGAATGCCCAGAACAGTCCGATTCAAGGTACCGGACACGCTGACTTCGTGCAGGCCTCCGACGGAAACTGGTGGATGGTCTGTCTCGCTTTCCGCCCGCAAACCGGCTCTCATCATCTGTTGGGACGGGAAACTTTCCTCGCTCCTGTCCGCTGGGATCCAAATGCCTGGCCGGTGGTGAACGGAGACGGCACCATAGCCCTGCAAATGAACGTGCCCACCCTGCCCCTGCAACCTTTTGCCGAAAAGCCCGTCCGCACGAAGTTTAAAAGCGGAAAGCTGGGAAATGAATGGGTACACATCCGTAATCACCATCCGGAGAACTATACTTTCGTTTCCGGAAAACTACGTCTAAAAGCCACTTCCGTCAATTTGGACAATAGCACAGAAAGCCCCACCTTCATAGGTCGCCGACAAGAGCATATCGACTTCTGCGCCACCACTTCCATGCAGTTGCAGAAAGCTACGGCGGGCGATGAGGCCGGACTGACGGTCTATATGTTCGAACCTGCCCACTACGACCTCTTCGTGAAGCAACTTGCCGACGGGAAGCAGGCCGTGACGCTCCGCTATCGCTTGGGAGCGTTGTCCCACACGGAGAAGGAAGTCATTCTGCCACAGAACAGGAAAGTACAGCTTCGAGTGAAAGGTGGCAGCGAGTTATACACCTTTGAATATGCCACTGACGGAAAGCATTTCCAAGAATTGGGCAAGATGAACACCTGTTACATCAGCACAGAGACAGCAGGCGGATTCACCGGAATCATGTTAGGCCTGTATGCCGCAGCCAATGACGATGCCTCTGAAGCATCTGCAGATTTTGAATACTTCGACTATCTGAAGTAGAGTATCAAAAGCCACGACTTGAAACAATTATAAAAAAGAAAATCCGGGATGTTTAGAAGCACCCCGGATTTTTTCTATTGTTCATAGGATCCGTCAACCGGTATCTACAGTTACCATTGCGGAACGGCAAACAGGCTGTGAATGGTGAACTCCACTTCCATAATGTTTCTGAAACCAAGTTCCTTGATGACATCACCTTCCGGCGTACCGAAGGCACAACCGGTATCCTTCGTCTTGCCATAACAGTTCCAAAGTTCCAGACGATAGCTATTGCCGTCATTAGTATCGATCACTTTCGTTGCGTCATAGCCCGTCACTTTAGTACCATCCAAATAGAGATTATCCAACTCGGCGTGCATCTTCGGAAAATATTGAAAGATGTCGTCCACCTGCACAAACGTCATGATAGCACCTGCGGCATGGTCGGTCGACTCATACTTGATGTCGAAAATAGGATTTTCAACGGAATATTGGAAGTTCTCGTACTTCACGTTGAACATAGCACCTTGGTTATTATTCCAATCACCGCCCCAAGTCGGATTAATAGAGACGAGTTTCGGGGTATAAGCCTTTGCCACATCGGCATCGGTAATGATTGTACAGGTAATCTCCAGACTGCCTCCGAAGCTGAAAGTCGGTTCGGAACTAACATTCTGCGAATCACTGAAAGCGCTGTTCAGCACCTTGCCTTCAGCAGCGCCCTTCCCCCAAACATTGAACAATTCAATGCGGTAATTACCATTATTCTCGATATCTCCATAGAAAAAGTTGTTAGCATTGAACTTAATGGCATTGCCATCGCATTTCATTTCGTCGATACGGACAAACACGTTAGGGTATCTTGAAACCAATCCTTGAAAATCGAGCGTAAATACCATAGCGTCACTGCAAGCCCCTTCATATGTAAAAGTATGCTGTCCGTCCAACTTAGCAGGATCGATCTGTCCGACAACGGTTCCCCACGTTCCGGGCTCACCGTTTCCCGCACAGAGGAGCGTTACAGGAATCATCGCATCCGCCTCAGCCTTGCGCTGGCTGTAATAGTTTACAGAGTATGCATAACCGTCACCGTTGGGCAGGGCTATCTGCAAGCCGTCACTTGTCAAAGTCAATATATTCAACTTACCGCTCTTTCCGGCTACCCACGTATCGGCACAAAGCACATTGATGTCAATGTCAATCACCTTATCGGCCTCATTAATGGTATATCTGCCGGTTTCGTCAGTGGAAACACCCTCTCCGGTCAGACGGTGAATGTTCACTGTTCCGTCTTCAAGGAACTCCATGTAACCATAATCCTGACCGTAAGTATAACCTATCCATCCGTTGTCCGTACCCATTTCCCAATGAATCTGCTGCTCAATATTAGGTTGTCCGTTGGAAACGGTAGCCCAGCTATCCGTATCGCCCCATTGAGTGAACGGACCCTCAAACACATGCTGCTTGCCGTCCTGCCCGTTATCAATGTACCATTTACCATAAAGCAACGTTTTGTCAAATCTCACATTCTTAGCCGTAGATACCGGACGGACAGCAAGCGCCTGATAAACCGGAGTCGTCGTACGTCTATCGGCTCCCGCATTGAAGTGGTAGCTCATGGCAAACCGGGAATCGGAACTGTTGATAGAACCGGACAGATAATAGCCTTCCATACCTGCTCCCTCCGTAACCGCCTGACTGCGCGAACCTGCCGCCGGCAAGAAGATGGAGTTTCCGTTGGGACCAGTAAGTTTATAGCCGGACACACCGTCTACTTCCGTCCATTCTTTGGAGCAAAGGGTGAAAAGTTCTTCAAATTCCGCAATGGTAGGCATCGTTACTTTTCCTTCAAACGCCTTGTTTGCAACGTCACGAGCAGTCCTGTAAACATCAGCGGAAGCATATTGTGCCGGATCAAGACTGGTATTGAATCCGGTCATATCACCGAATCCGAACAAACCTCCGATTTCCGATTCAGTAGAAGCACCCACATTATATTTTGCCCATTTGGTGGAAAGGCCGAGATCGACCAAGTCGTCATCGAGGCTGAAAGTCTGGGAAGCAGTCGTGAAGGACTTCACATCGCCATAGACTAATCCGGCACCGAGATCCAGATAAGCCACATAATAATAGGTAGTGCCGGGCATCAAGCCTTCCACATCTACCGTATAGCTGTCCTTGGGAACAGTGGCGACACGCACGCCTGCACGAACGTTTTCCGTGCCTGCCACACCCGACACCATAATGCCGCTTTCCGCATTTGCAGGGAAGTCGGCAAGCGATCCGGCAAGCGTAATCCTGTTGGCCTCCACATGGGTGGCGTCACCAGTAGTGGCTCTAGCATTGGTCAGCACCAAGCTTTTGACCTCGCCAATGTAGGTAACCTTACCTTGCAGGGTGACGTATGCCTGGTAATAGATGGTCTGATTGACACTGCCCGCTACGGTAGCGGAGAAATCCTCCCCGCCCGTAGCCACCACCTTCTCCGTCAACGCATCGGCACCCTCACCATAGTTAAAACCGGTGGTGTATGCGCTCGAAGCCTGTCCTCCGAGCCCTGACACCGTCCCATGCAGAATGGCCGAAGTAGCTGTCACATCCGCCGATCCCGTCACTACCGAATTGTCGGCAAGCAACGGCTGTGTACTTATGGCATAATCGTCATCGCTGCATCCCGCCATGAAAACGCCCACGACGAGAACCATTATTCCGAATAATATCTTGTTTTTCATTCTACTAATTCATTTATGTGATTACTCAATAGTCATTGAAACAATTTCTACCTGAACATTGGGGCTTCCGTCTTCCAATGTTTCCACGGTGGCGTTGCCCTTGTTCTGTATACCTATGATGAGACAGCTTGTCCCGTCATAAGTCACCGTCGCACCGGTAGTATTGGTCACAGTCACCGTCTGGGTCGCACCCGAAACCATGTCAAAGTTTACGGCATGTTCCAGACTGTAGCAACCGTCTTCCCACGCGTTTCCGATGTTGTTGTCCAAAATGACCGTCTTGGGAGCCGCTCCTTCATTCCAGGTGATGCCGCCAAGCACCTTATATTGGATGGTGAGTTTCTGATTCTTTTTCAATTTCACCTTTGTGACATCGATAGGCCATTCCACATCTGAAACCCACGGGTTATAGAACTGGATGCGCAGGCGTTCGGGATTGCCGTCACCGAAGATGACCTGTACCTTACTGTTGTCCACCTTCACCTCAGTTGGTCCGGTTGTCCCCGAAGAGACTTTCTTGTAAAGCAGGTTGGCTACGAGGTAAGTGTTCACCACTCCGTTCTCGTCCACCGATTCGGGAATGCCGAGAGTCAGTGCTTCACCTGCCTCTACGCTCAATACATTGAAAGAGGTGCCCTTCACAATGACAGTACGCTGATCGTGCGAAGCGGTAAGGAAGGTGATTTCCTTATCAAAGGTTATCACGTTGCCGGCTATGGTCATATTGCCGCTCAAGTCTCCGCATTCGTACTTATACGTACCGTCAGAAGCTTTGCTCAGAATCAGTTCAAAGTCTTCCGTCTCCTCGCCCGGAGCAGGGGCCCAAGTGGTGTTGTAAGATCCGCCTGTCACGCTTTCCCATTCGGCAACATCAGGCGAACCGTTCCACCACAACCAGTCGTAAGGGATTTCAGTATTGAGGTTGAAGGTCATCTGTTGACCCACGTAAGATACACCTTCGATTTCGGTCGTGAAGAGGTCTGTCTGCAAATTGTCGAATGACGGCAATACGGGTTCTACCTTATTTATCAGTCCGCTTTCTTCCTTGGGAATGCACTCGCCTGCGGTTTCAATCACTTCTTCGGAAACGAAGTTCCATACGATGTACCAGTTGCCTTCGTCATTGGTACGCTTGGTCACTAATTGCAGGATGTAAGGAGTTAGTTCTATAATCTGGATATCCTGCGTATAGTTGGAGCAAACGGCATCAAAGCCTGCGTTGTGCATAGAATAGCAGTCGGTGAACGAGATGAGGGGTTTAGTCTTGTCCGCTAGATTCATATTGAATTTCCCCGTCATGTTCGAACCCGTGCTGGCCCCTTTCGTACCGTTCTCCCCCCGATACATGGTAGCCACGCAACCACCGGAAGCATCCATGCTAAAGAGCATATACGAATCCATGTAAGGGTCGGTAGCTGAAATCAGCCAGTCCTGAAAGCCGGGATCCCAATTGGGTTTCCAGTTGCCCGTACCGAAGACGATATCCTTATAAACAGCATCGGCCTCTTCCTATTCAGTATAACCGGCGCCATCGCCGTCCGGGTCGAAAGGTGACAGGTACATTACCGGACCGGAGCACTGCCCGATACCGTAGTTGGCGTCACAAGGATACCACTTCTTGCTGACACCGGCAGCCAATGTCTCGGCATCGGGAAGGGCATCGCCCGTCTTGAAATTCTCGTCCGCCAGAAGGAACCACTTCTCATCTCCCAACAGCGAGAAGTCGTTCTGCCCCAACGTGAAAGAATAAGGCTCGCCATAAACAATGCCACCGGGAGTTTCAGCTCCAAAAGTCACCTCATAAGTACCCGAGAAAGGCAATTCGATAGTGAGGTCGCTCTCCTGCGAGCGTCCTTGAGGAGTAACCCACAACGGAGTGCAGCCGGAGATGTTCGATTTGAGATGTACCTGATTTCCCGAAATGGTGACCGTATAGGCCGTACCTTGCACCAAATCACCGGATACGTAGGTCTTTCCACCCATATCGTATTTATCAGGCGTACATGCCGACAGCATCAATATCAAGCCGGCAATGAGCGAATATATATAACGATTCAATTTCATATCTTACTAATTTTAATATTTTTCATCAATAGCCCGAACCTTCCGGAATTTACCAACCCGGATTCTGCACAAGCTTGTTGCCCGAAAGCGTGATTTGCGTACTCGGAATCTGCATCAGTCCTTTCTTTGCGGTGAAGTTGCTTTCGGAGAAAGAAGTAGTGGCCTCGTTGCCGCCAATCATTACCTTAGCGCCGTTCTGTGCGGCGGCAATGGCACGTGCGGCATAGGCGCCATCTTTCTCATAGCGCATCAGGTCCCAATAGTGCACGCCCTCAAAGGCCAACTCAATGGCACGTTCGTTGCGGATGTTTTCAATGCTGTAAGGCAAGGATTCACCGGGATATACGCGCTGATGAACCAGATTCAACCCCCGGTTGTTCCCGTTAAGTTCGGAATGCATCAGCAACACGTCGGCATAGCGCATGATGGTGTAGTCCTGATAGTAAGTGATGTTCATGTGTTTCTCGCCCAACTCAAATCCTACCTCTTGACGTGTTCCATCGGCAAAGCACATCGGTGCATACTTGCGGGTATAGTAGCCGGTGTATTCATAAGAATCGGCAATGTCGGCATCGAAACCGGCTTCACTGCAACTCCATACGCAGGCACTGAAACGCGGGTCTTTGGAATATTGCTCCACAAAGGCGGGCGTCACCGAGCAACCTCCCCAACCGCTGGCAATGCATACACCTGTTGCGCATCGGTTGCGCGGACCTAAATAGACCGAGAAGGTGTTGCCGTCTCCATTACCATTGTAGTCAGAAGTACTGTTCATCTTCAGGTTGAGCACAATTTCCTTGGAGAGATTGCCCTGACCAGCCTGCCAAGTAGAACCATCGTACCATTTGCCTGCATACGTGGTTTTCCAGGCATACGTGTCACCGCTTGAAGCATCGGTGGTGCAAGCCGGCATCCAAAAGTCGGCATAGCTGCTTTCCAGTTCATAACCGCCATAATCTACCACATCGTTGATGGCCGCCACCGCTTCCGCTTTCGTACAAGCGGGATGTTCTTCGCCATAGTAACCGGTATAATAAAGATAGGCGCGAGCCATCAGTGCTTCAGCAGCATACTTGGTGATGCGGCCGTCGTTGGTGTTACGGTTTAACAACGGATAGGCATCGGCAGGAATATGCTCGGCGCCATACTTGAAGTCGTCGAAAATAAGCTGATAGACATCTTTTGCCGGAGAACGGGGAATGTTCTCTTCGGACGGAGCGGTGAGCAAAGGCACGTCGCCGAACAAACGAACGAGATCGAAATAAAGGATACCACGAAGTGTGCGAGCCTCACCGATAACACGTCCTTGCGCACCGGTGTCTCCACCCCAGTCTATGTTGTCTTCCCGCGCGATGAGCTGGTTGCAGCGGAATATCGCCTTGTAATAGTTTATCCAGTCCGTATTGAAGAGGTCGTTGTAAGAAGGGGCGATTCCTAAGTCGAACTGGTCTATCACATTATTATTCTTGGCATCGGAAAGGCCGAGACCGGCAAAAGCCTGTTCGGAAGCGAATTCCGCCACCAAATACATGCCCACTCCCTCATCGGAGACAGTGCGTTGCCAGCCGTCGTAGCAACCCACTAATGCCATTTCGGCTGATTCGAGGTTGCTGTAAGCGGTTTCGGTATTCAAGGTTACCTTTGAGGAAGTCTCAAAGAAATCATCGCACGAGGTGAAGGCCGCAGCCGACAGTGCGAGTACCCCCATGGCTAATATATATTTGTTCATATTACTTTTCTTTTTCATGGTTTAAAACGCAAGATTAATACCTACAATAAAGGTGCGCGGATGCGGATAGTAACCCATATCTACGCCCGACACCCATGTTTGGTTGGTCGTACCGTCCGCATTCTGCCTATTGCCGTCCGTACCGTTGAACGATCCGATTTCAGGGTCCATACCGTCATACTTGGTCAGCGTGAAAAGGTTCTGCGCCTGTACATAGAGCCGCAATTTGGAGATACCTTTCCAAGAGATAAGACGTTTGAAGTCGTAGCCCAACGTAATGTTCTGCAGGCGGATGTAATCGCCGTCTTGCAGGTAGAGGTCAGAAAATTGCCAGTTGCCCACATCGTTGTAGGTCACGCGGGGAATATAGTTGCTGGTTCCTTCGCCCGTCCAGCGGTTGAGAATCCGGCGGCTGTAGTTGGCTTGCGAGGAATTCGGGTCGCGATAAGACTGGGCGATTTGGAAGCCTGCGGCACCGGTAGCATTCAAGCTGAAGTCGAAGCCTTTATAGCCTAGGTTGAGGTTAAAGCCGAATACATGTTTGGGAAGTCCGTTGCCCAAATCCACCTTGTCTTTGGCATCAATGGAGCCATCGTGGTTCACGTCCACATACTTCACGTCACCCGGCTGCACATTGCTCTGATAAATGCCGTTCCCGGCTGCAATCCAGTCATTGATTTCTTTCGTGTTCTGGAAAATGCCTGCTGTCTTGAATCCCCAGAAGTAGCCGATGGCATGACCATTCTCGGCACGATAAAACTCTTCAGCATTACTGTATATCTGATTGATGGCACCATGGATGATACCGTCTTCGGTAGGAATACTACCTACTTCATTATGATTGTATGCAAAGTTAGCGCCTACACTATAAGTGAAGTTCTTGCCTATTTGGTCATTCCAAGAGAGTCCTATTTCGATACCCTTGTTTTTCACGTCGCCGCCATTAACGATAGGACCGTCGGCACCTGCTGTAGCCAATACGGGAGCCTGTACCAGCCAGTCTTTGGTATTCTTGATGTAACCATCGGCCGTAAACGAGAGGCGACCGTTAAGGAAGCGGGCATCGATACCCACGTTATACTGTTCGGAAGTCTCCCACTTCACATTTTCATTGGCAAGACGGCTAGTATAGGAACCGGTAACCCAACCTTCCTGCCCTCCGGAAGAGCCGAAGTTATAATTGGTATTTGTCGTGGATACCGGAGCAAGATACTGATAACAGTTGATATTAGCGTTACCCACCTGCCCCCAACTGGCACGCAGCTTCAAGTATTCGAGCCAGGATTTCGTCGATTTCATGAAACGCTCCTCTGAAAGTGTCCATCCGGCAGATACGGAGGGGAAATACCCCCATCGGTTTCCTTTGGTAAACTTGGAAGAGCCGTCGGCACGCACGGTAGCGTTTACCATATAGCGGTCTTTCCATGTCCAGCCTGCACGAGCAAAGAAGGACAAGCCTCGGGTAGAATCGTAAGGCTTTCCTTCGACAGTCTTATTTTCCGTACCGTTGGTGTTGGCAAGATAGGCATGATCCCAGTCGTCGAAGCCGGGAATAAGGCCAGTATTGGAACCACCGGAACTGCTACCGTCATAAGAGGACAATTCACTGCCTATCAAAGCATTCAGATGATGCTCTTCGCCAATGTTGAAATCATAGGCCAGTGTATTGGTCCATACCATAGACAACCCGTTGCCATGACTCTGGCTCACTTTGCTTGTGGCGACTGCGCTCTGCGGGGTAAACTGGTATTCCGGCGTATAAGAACGATAGTCGGAAGCACCGTAGCTGATGCCGTAGACCGTACGGAACTTCAAGTTCTTGACAGGTTCTACCTGCACATAAACATTGGCATCCAACGAAGCGTTCTTGCTCTGGTTATAACGGTTCATCATCATCACTCCATACGGATTACCGTCATTCACGTTCCAGTCGGAACCTACCGTAGAGTTGTAATTGCCGTCGGCATCATAAACGGGGATAATAGGAGAAGCCGAGAATGCGCTGCGCAGGTTGTTATTCCAAATGTTTCCGGTATTCATGCCGCGCGTGTCTTTATAGACAAAGCCCACGTGCTCACCGATTGTCACCAGTCCGTTCCACATTTTGTGCTCAGAATTGGCACGGAAGTTATACCTCTTATAATAAGAAACATCAGAGCCGCCGATCAGACCGTCCTGACCGGTGTAACCTCCCGAAATGGCATAAGTGGATGTTTTGGAACCACCCGTAAAGGACAGGCTATGGCTGGTTGTCAAAGCACCATTATCAATGGCCTGGTCAATCCAATCAGTGTCATGTACATTGCCGTTGGCATCGTAAATAGAGTTGAGTGAAGCCCAATCTACCCGGGACATGCCCGAATTAAGGCGGGCCTCATCCATGATGTTCATATACTCGGCGGCATTCAGCACATGGAACTTACGCCCGATCGTCTGCCAGCCAGCAAAGCCGTCGTAAGAGATTTTGCAGGAACCTTCCTTACCGCTCTTGGTGGTGACCAACACGACACCATTGGCAGCCTGCGCTCCGTAGATAGCAGCCGAAGCTGCATCTTTCAGCACGTCGATACTTTCGATATCGGCAGGATTCAGTGTGGTAATGTCACCGCCTACACCATCTATAAGATAAAGAGGTTGCGAATTACCCACCGTACCCAAACCGCGGATAGTGACACTCATGCTGGCACCGGGCTGCCCGGAGGTAGAAACGATGTTCACACCCGGTGTCTGTCCTTGCAGGGCCGACAGCGGGTTGGTGGTATTCAGCTTGGCAATATCGTCGCCTTTCACCTGAACCGTGGCGCCGGTCACAAGTTTCTTTTTCTGCACACCGTAACCGATGACGACTACTTCGTCCAGAACCTCGCTGTCTTCTTTCAGTACCACATTGATGACGGAAGACGTACCGACCTTAACTTCTTGAGACTGATAGCCGACGTAAGAGAATACCAACGTTTGCCCCTGTCCGACATTTACCGAATAGTGACCGTTGATATCTGTGATGCTACCCGTTCCGATAACTTCTTTCACCCGCACGCTGACACCAATCAACGGCTCGTTATCCATACCCGCCGTCACCGTTCCCGTGACGGTCTTTTTTTGAGAAGGATTAGCCTGAAGGCTGCTGATTGCAGGCACGAGCAATAGCAGTACCAATGCAACATGGCATAACCATAAATACTGATTATGCACTTTTTCCAAGAATGTTTTTCTCATTGTACATTTTTAAGTGGTTAATATCAAAGATTTATTGCGTTCCTTAAATGATTGCAAAACACACCCGCAAATATAGAAACGAAACAAAAAAGTAGGCTCAGAAATTGTTACTAAAGACATACAAATTAGTTAATCCTCATCATAAAAATGTTATAAAAAAGGGTATAATTTGTTTTCAATTTCATTGAGATATCTTTCTAAAAGCCTATTCTATCTTTTTTCAGACACATCTGTTTCGTCACATTTCCCCGATTTCCGCAAGAAGTCGCTCCACTTTCCGGTCTGCGGGTCCGTCACTCCCCAATGCTTATAGAGAATAGAATGTATTTTATTGGGGCATGATTTGTATTCAATTGCATTTCGCCCTTTCGGGTGACTGCAATTCTTCCTACATTTGTAATAGAATTAAAGTCTCACTCTAAAAATATCAACTCATGAAAAACATTAAGAAAATGGTATTAGTATCAGCCTTTGCCGGTACTTGTCTTACGCCTCATGCACAGACTGCCTCTCCTGTCATCCCGACCGATCCGGCTATTGAAACTCATATCCGGGAATGGCTTCAGAAAATGACTCTCGAACAAAAGATCGGTCAGATGTGTGAAATCACGATTGATGTGGTATCTGATCTTGAAACCAGTCGTAAGAAAGGATTCTGCCTTAGCGAGGCAATGCTCGACACGGTTATCGGTAAATATAAAGTAGGTTCACTGTTGAATGTTCCTTTAGGGGTAGCACAGAAAAAGGAAAAGTGGGCGGAAGCCATCAAACAGATACAGGAGAAATCGATGAAGGAGATCGGTATTCCCTGCATCTATGGGGTAGATCAGATTCATGGAACGACCTACACACAGGACGGAACGATGTTTCCGCAAGGCATCAACATGGGAGCCACTTTCAACCGGGAACTGACCCGAAAAGGTGCTGAAATCTCTGCTTATGAAACCAAGGCTGGCTGCATCCCCTGGACGTTTGCTCCGGTAGTCGACTTAGGACGTGATCCGCGCTGGGCACGTATGTGGGAAAATTATGGTGAAGATTGTTATGTAAATGCAGAAATGGGCGTATCGGCCGTGAAGGGTTTTCAGGGAGAGAACCCGAACCGTATCGGAGAATACCATGTAGCCGCATGCATGAAGCACTACATGGGCTATGGTGTACCTGTCTCCGGTAAAGACCGTACTCCGTCTTCCATCTCACGCAGCGATATGCGTGAAAAACATTTCGCTCCTTTCCTTGCTGCCGTTCGTCAGGGTGCATTGAGCGTGATGGTGAATTCCGGCGTTGACAACGGACTACCTTTTCACGCTAACCGTGAATTACTGACCGAATGGCTGAAAGAAGACCTGAACTGGGACGGTCTGATTGTAACAGACTGGGCGGACATTAACAATCTCTGTACCCGGGATCACATTGCTGCCACCAAGAAAGAAGCTATCAAGATTGCCATCAATGCCGGAATCGACATGTCGATGGTTCCTTATGAAGTGAGTTTCTGCGATTATCTGAAAGAGTTGGTTGAAGAAGGAGAGGTATCTATGGAGCGTATCGACGATGCAGTAGCCCGTGTGTTGCGTCTGAAATATCGCCTGGGATTATTTGACAATCCGTATTGGGACATTAAGAAGTATGACAAGTTCGGTTCTAAGGAATTTGCAGCCGTTGCCCTCCAGGCTGCCGAGGAATCGGAAGTGTTATTGAAGAATGACGCCCATACCCTGCCGATAGCGAAAGGCAAAAAGATTCTGCTGACCGGTCCGAACGCAAACTCCATGCGTTGTCTGAACGGCGGATGGTCGTATAGCTGGCAGGGACACGTTGCCGATGAATATGCGCAGGCATATCATACCATCTACGAGGCTTTGTGTGAGAAATACGGAAAAGAGAATATTATCTACGAACCGGGAGTGACCTATGCTCCTTACAAGAACGATAATTGGTGGGAAGAAAACAAACCGGAAATTGAAAAACCGGTGGCAGCGGCAGCACAAGCGGATATTATCATCGCCTGCATCGGCGAAAACTCTTATTGCGAAACTCCGGGCAACCTGACGGATCTTACCTTATCGGAAAACCAGCGCAATCTGGTAAAAGCTCTGGCCGCTACGGGCAAACCTATCGTTTTGGTTCTGAATCAGGGACGCCCGCGTATTATCAACGATATAGAACCTTTGGCAAAAGCTGTTGTCAACATCATGCTGCCAAGCAACTATGGTGGAGACGCACTTGCAAACTTATTGGCAGGCGACGCCAACTTCAGTGGAAAGATGCCATTCACTTATCCACGACTTATCAACGCTTTGGCAACTTATGACTTCAAGCCTTGCGAAAACATAGGGCAAATGGGAGGCAACTACAACTATGACTCGGTGATGGATATTCAATGGCCGTTCGGTTTCGGATTAAGCTATACGAATTACGAATACAGCAACTTAAAAGTAAATAAACCGACTTTTAATGCTGACGACGAACTGATATTCACGGTTGACGTAACCAACACGGGCAAAGTTGCCGGAAAAGAGAGTGTGTTATTGTTCTCTAAGGACTTAGTGGCAAGCAGCACACCGGACAATATCCGTTTACGAAACTTCGAAAAGGTTTCTCTGAAACCGGGAGAAACAAAGACGGTTACGCTGAAACTGAAAGGAAGCGACTTGGCATTTGTGGGATATGACGGTAAGTGGAGACTGGAAAAAGGAGATTTCAAGATTAAATGTGGTGACCAATGGATGGATATTGTATGCGATCAGACAAAAGTATGGAATACTCCGAATAAGAATACGGCCCACAAATAAACCTCTTTTTAGATATTTCTATAAAAACATCTTCATATAGAATCTTCTTTTTATATAAAAATACACATTCCTCTATCACCTATCACCGCCAGTAATCAAAAGCCTTATTCATCGAGGTTTCCGACGGTGATAGGTTGTTTCTGAACCTATCACCACATCTGTCACCTATCACCGCAAAAAGCACTACTTTCATCACATTTTTGCAAAGGCAACCTGAACAGCTATGACTTAGAGAGCTATTCCTTTTTTTTCTTCACAGAAGTCATCACCAATTTAGTATGCAGTTCTTTAATCTCACATAAATCGAACCTTTCCTGTATATACACATACATGATGACCAAACGGATGAGTTCTTTATTCGGACATGAGAATTCATCTTTAGATAGTCCGTCTATCACTATATCCAATAAACAGAGAGAACACTGCAATTCAGCTTTTGGCAATCGGTCTACATTTTCAATCTGTGCAAAGCTAGGCCAGTTTTCTTTCATAAAACTAAGTTTGTCGACGGAACATTCTAAATCGCGCTTCATCAGGCAGGAACGGGAACAAGTAAGGTTACTCATAACTATCATTTTTTAATTATGTGTTTCCGTATGCCAATAAAAAAGGCGCGGAAACTATTACTGTACTATCCTCCGACGGCTCTGGTAAGCCTACACCTGAATAATAAGCAATAGCTCCACGCCCGTTGAGGTATATAACAAATATATATACAACATGGACGTGGAGACCGGTCGCTTATTATCTGCAGGTGTTAAATTTACCAGATTTACGGAGCAGATAATAAAAACACTATCTCCAATACAAAACAAACATATCCTCTTCCTGAAGATACGCTACAAATATAACTATATTTTCAGATAATGTCACTGTTATCACAGTAAAATAGTTTAATTCTCCCCTTGCCCTACATCTATCAAATAGAACAAGGCATATAAATACCTACAACAAGTAGGAATACTTTGCTTTTCTCCCTGATATAGTTTATCTTTGCTACCGATATAGTTACTTCTTCACGGCCGTGACGAATTCCTACCACGGCCGTGGAAAGATCCTACCACAGCCATGAAGAGATCTCACCACGGCCGTGGGAGATTAATGATAAAGGCACTGTAAAGCAACTATACCTACACTTTAATCCAAGAATAAAGGCAGGACACTTATATAAAGCCGCTTGATAACAAACAAACAACAGCTATATAACAACAAATCCCCCCTAAGTCCAAAGATTGATTAGTTTTACAACAAAGAAAAACAACGCCCTTATAGGACTAACAACGGCAAATTATAAATACGTAGTCATATAAGGCAAAAACAAGTAAATAATGGCAATACAATTTGAATTGTACAAGACTCCCCGTCCCAAGGACGAGGAAGGTAAGGAAATGTATCACGCACGTGTAGTCAACTTCCAACACATTGACACAGACTATCTGGCAAAAGAAATCCAGATAGCAACCTCTTTGACTGAAGGAGATGTGAAGTCTGTTCTCGAATCTCTAAGTCATTTCATGGGAGATCGTCTTCGGGAAGGGCAAAGCGTCCACTTGGATGGCATCGGCTATTTCCAGATTAAGTTGAATAGTAAAGAACCTATCACCTCGCCCAAACAAAAAGCGAATCAGATGAAACTCAAAGCCAACATTAGTTTCAAAGCGGACGCCAAATTGAAAAGGTCTGTTAGTGTTGTTCATATGGAACGGAGCAAACTAAGACGCCACTCTGCTTCCCGCTCGAATGATGAAATAGACAAACTGCTAACAAGCTATTTCAGCAATAATCCGGTATTGACCCGTGGCGATTTTCAAGGACTATGCAATTTCACTTCTACCACTGCTTCCCGTCATATCAAACGGCTAAAAGAGGAGAAAAAACTGAAGAATATCAATTCTTATTATAATCCGATTTATGTGCCGATGCCGGGATATTACGGTAAGGAGGAAATAAAGACGAATCAAGGGTACAATATAGAAAAGGAAAATTAAAAGAAGCATTCAGTTGTTGCAAATTTTGCGACAACTGAATGCTCTTACTATTTCTACCTAACTGATCCAGAAATTGCACAAATTGATTATTACCCACGTTTCATTCATTTCTTTCCACTTTCCAATTTCCTTCCTTTGTTATTTCAATTTTCAATTTATTCTTATTGGCAAGAGTAATCCAAACATTACTTTGATGAGTAGCATCCGTTTGAGCAGAAATAGCTTTCGCTATGTCTTCAGCTTTCCATAAAGCAGTGTGAGGAACAATAATAGTTACGAACGTAACAGCAGAACCGGGGATTACCTTTTGTTTGGCAAAAGTTGTAACAGGCTTGACTGTATACTCCTGTTGTTGCGCCCCAAAATGCCGCCCCTTCTGTTCCTCAAAGTAAACTAATAGTTGATTTGTTTCAATATCTTTCCCCGAACGATCTTTCCACTTTTTATTCTCTCCTGTGGAATTGAACCAATTCTTACCGCTTTTATCCAACGAATAAAGTTGCCATAAACTGCCGGCGGTATAACCTTCCGTTCCTGCCCCAGGCAATAAATGATCCTGTATAACAAGTATTCCTTCTTTTGTGAGCACCATATTCCGTTGTAGGACAGATCCATCCACACATTGGTCATCCAACACAATTCGTCCATAAGAATCTCCCTCCCGCGTTTCTGCCATAGCTTCTTTTACTATGTTTGGATTAAACAATGTTCCTACTTTCTCGTGAATATATTCCTCACCCGGAAGAGAAACCTTATTATAGGCGCGTATCATAAAATCTAATACCGATTTCTTCGCTCCGCTTTTTGCCGTATGCTTCCAATCACAACCAATATACCGATAATCATTCAGACTAAAATCTGCGGCTACATCCAGATTCACAAAACAGACATTCTTGTCCGGAAGAACAACTTTCACAGCTTTTCCTTCTTTACCCAAGTCAACCAAAGTCACGTTTTTACTCCAGTTCTCTAACGTGCTACAGTCATGCAACAACCTGTTTCCTGCCTTTCCAATCAACCGGACATTCTTAATATAAATCTCTTCACCCGGTTCTCCCTGAAAGCGGAATGTCATCTTTCTCATCCCCCGCATTGCAGTATCACCGGAAATCTCCGTAGACTGACTGAAATCAACACAATCTGTAAACCAGCTATTAGTGAACAACCGGCTGCCCTTCTCATCAAACGGGAATCCACTCCCGTTCTCTTTCATCAGAACGACAGTATTGCCATGACGCACATCGGTAGCATGCCTCTGTACACCATGAAACAGAGGGTTATCATCCACTTCAAAGTAATTAATCGTACCACGCAGATTTGGATGCTGATGAGTGCCGGATGCATACAAGTCACTCATTATAAACGGGGTTCCCGCTTCAGAAGAGGCTCGCAATAGCAGCTGGTCGGGTATATCCGTTTTTCCTTTCCGGTTTGTACGGGTGGTGACCAGAGAAGTACGAACAGGAGAATCTGATTTTTCAAAAAAGGTAGGCAACAGGGCTACCTCTGCAAGAGCAGCCCAATCACAGGCCTGCCGAAGATTCCATCCCGGTTTGAAGTACTTAATATCTAAATTAGGGTATCCGATAGTAAATAACTTCCAGGCAGCTTTTCGAAAAGAAGCATCACCGGTCAGGCGTGCCATCTTTTCAAATACCAGTATCCAGTTGTTATAGGCAAAGAAATAATCATCTCCATATTCGGGCATATAACCGCTGGGAGCCTGTTGGTCACGATAGCGTTCGAACCACCGTCTTATTTCCGGAGTCTTCAACAACGCCACTTTATCACTCTCAATGGCAATATTGATGATGTCATTCAAATGAATGGAAGCATAGAGAGTCGCAGTTTCATCTACGTCTTTATTACGATACCAAAAGTGCCACATCTTATCAACATACTCTTTCCAATGGGAAACGCCCGGAGCATCGGGGAACAAATTACACATCCGTACAAACCCCAATGCACGTTCCTGTCCCTGATTATTATCAATTACAAAATCAGGATCAAAGTGAAGATCGGCAAAACGAATCATCACTTCATCAGCTCCCATTGGCAGACGGTCATTGTCCTGCAATATTTCATAGGCCAGCGCCAAGTTCTGCAATGCAAAGAAATCATCCTTGCCGTGCATCAGTTTCTCATTTTTCTTCCATTCACGAATGGCATTCCCAAACACCTGCTCTGACATATCCAGGTAACGCTTCTCGTGCGTTGCCTTATAGAAAACAGCAGATGCCGACATCAGATTAGTCACCCAACGGACATTTTTAGCCCTTATTTCTTTTACGATCCGTTCCTCACTGTATTTCTGCGTCAGCAAATCAAAAGCTGCAGAAGCCTTAGGGAGAAAATCCGCCCGACATAACTCCTGTGCATAAACATTACATACCAGCAATAATCCGATAAGCCAAAAACAAGATTTCAGTTTCATAACCTTCATAGCCGATCTATTAATTATTCACGAATTTATAAACTCTCCATTCCGAAAGACCGCACACAGCAAAGATGTCCGTGCAGCAAAGAATAGATTAAAACTATTCTAACTGTAAGTTTTCTGTTCCTGTTGCCGTATGGAATTGCACACTATTACTACCCGCCTTTTGTTGCATATAATCACTTTTGGATATGTATTCAGTATTTAAATCCACAGCCTTGCCGTTGACCTTATATTGTCCGTTATATGACATTTCCGGTGAAAAGAAAGTCAGTTCCAATACATCCCCTTGAATATTGGTGTAAGATATGGACGGGGTATCACTCGTTTCATAGTCAGCAGAAAGCTGAAGTTTTACTTTTGCAGCAATGTCACCGGCAAACTTTTTCAATTCAGCATCCATATCACCTTGAGCATCTTTGTATCGTTCAGTAATCTCTGTTGTTTCCAACACCCAAGAGCCTCTACGGCGGTTAACATCTTTAAGCGTCAGTATATGGTGATCTTTGATACCATACTTATTATCTTGCAAGCCGAAATCCCAGTCTTCAGGAGTAGCAAAGGCAAACATCATCGAACCGGTATGGCATAACACCCACCGCATACCATTAATTTCTCTAATCATTTTCGTTTTAATCCCTTTACGAGTGAAAGGCACATACATCTGATAGAACTTAGGTTGGTCCATATAATCCTCCGCCACATTATACACCCCGATAGCACTTCTTTCGTACCCTAACACCCTGTGATAAGGATTTTCCCCATATCCCGGTTTATTTGATACCGTCTGATAGCTTTGCGGACGTTCGGGATTATCATGGCACACACTGAATACGGAGGCTTCAGGCAGATCAGACTGCCACACCAAATGCAGATTTTTAGTTTCCTTAAAAGCATAAGTATACTGGAAACCTTTCAACTTATTAGAAAAAGCCTCTATCGTTTGTGTGGATAAGCCATAGTTTTTACTTTGATACGTATATCTGCAACAGAAATGATCGTCGTTTATACGCAAAGCCTCAAAATGATAGGGGTATTGCTTACCGGCATTGAGCGACTGAAGGTAAGGGAGAGGTTTGACATTACGTTGGTAAGCCATCCAGAAATTGAAACAGGCAAAATTATCTTTACCGGCATCCAAACGAATCTTACGCTCATTCTGTCCTCCGTAAAACAGCCAGGCCAACTGCCCAATCTGCACGTCTACACTCAAATTTCCGGTACATAAATTCGCCCAGCCTTTACAACGGGAAGGATTGGCACAATAAAGTCCCTGATTCCAAGGTAACAGCAGCTGTGCCACCATGTGTTGATAAATCGTCGCAGCGGTTTTTCGAATTTCTTCATCCCGGCTAAATTCTGCAAGCATCCTCACATACTGAAGATTTATTCCCAAATAAGTAAAAGCGTCGGCTTCAGGGCAGTTGTCTGTGAAGAAAGATTTCAAGGTTTTCAGTATTCTGCCATGCAAATAGCTTTTTAGCTGGGAAGAAGTTTGCCCGTCCGCATCCACAAAATCAGACCATTCTTCAGCACAAAGGAAACCACTTGCCTGTCGCATCATCCTCATATTCAGCGTACCTTTATCAGTTGCATACTTCCCTAATTTCATGAAATCCTTTATCTTCTTCTGCAACTGTTCCGACATCCGGGTCTTCGTAAGCATATATCCATGCATAGTAGCATGCACAAAGAACTCCAAATCGGAATCTGAATGATAAACCTCATCGATATGTTCCAACTGATATTGATAGATTTCAATCAGTTTGGCCGTTGCTTCCGCCGTTTCATGATTACTCCACAGTCTGGCATAATAGAACGGAGCCAGATACTTGATACTGTAACCTTTACCCGGAGACACCCGGAGCATACAGTCGATAAGCGACTTTCCCCTTTCTTCATAAGTAGTCCCCCGCATAAAAGGACCAGCCTCTTCTACCTGCCCTTCCTCCGGAGTTGAAGGCAAAGGCTGATTACTGTTTTCCCTGGCATCGCTATCATTACAAGCCGAAGTGCAGAAGAACAACAACAGAGAGAGAACTATATATTGAAAAACTTTCGGTTTCATCTATTCTTTTATTATCAGGTTAATTAATATGTATACTAACAGGATGATTTAAATAATCGGCATACGTATCGACCAGACGAATAAATTCCTCACGTTTAGAGAAATCATCCACTCCTAGTTCCCAGCCGGCATACACCTGATAACGATATCCATTATTACCCGGTTTCAGTTTGGCACACCATGTTTTAAGAATTCCGTTTCCTTCATCGGGTGCATGGAACGTTTCCACTAATTGATCCTTAGGGATTAGCAATGCCATACCCAATTCGTAATCCTTATTCACCGTCTGTTTATCATGTGTAATCATGGAAACCCATTTTCCTGCATACTGCTTCTCTACAAATTCCTTCGTATTGTTATTGGCAACAAGTCCTGTTACCAATACCGCATTCTCCGGAAGCGGCGAAGTACGTATTTCTTCCTCATATCCGTTTTTACCTGCCCAGATAGTGACCGTTTCATGAACATCGACTTTTGTTCCCAACACATCCCATCTCGTAAAATCCAACCGGAAGACGGAACGTACAGGTCCTTCCGCTATCACCTCAAAATGAGAAGAATCAATGATGTCCACTGTATCTTTTTGCTCCACTCCCATCCGCAACAGCGTATCCTGCAACTGGATAGCAATTCCTCCCAGTCCGAAAGAATTCGCCACACTTAAAATATCACATCCCCATTCTCTCAACACCTGATAGGTATTGTCAGGATATCCATCTGCACGGAGACCTACCGTATCAAGTACCATTTCAGAAACTCTCTTACCAAATAAATCGCGACAGTTCCTACCGTCAAAATAATGGCGGAATCCCACTTTGTCATTCTCCCATGCCGGTCCATCCATCTGATAAGGATAATTGACCGAACGGGGCAGATTCTGCTTTCCATGCGTATCGGAGGATAATTCTTCCACCTGTCCCGGAGAAGTCATCTTCCCATAGCGGATATTGGTACGTCGTTCAAAAACCGGATAATCGGCAGCCGACATCCAGTCCAGCAACAGCTCTACCGTTTCATGACCGCCCAAGGTATATACAAAAGCCAGCTCATCCCATAAACCATCCTGATCCATATCGTCCACCTGACAAGGAATATATGTTCCATCCGCTTTCTTCACCACAGGAAGTAATTCGTCTCCAACTGCCCTCAACTCCATACGCGAAAGTCTGAAGCTTTCATCCACACGCTCTTCATTTATAGGATTCTTCAACACAATAGAGGTAGCGGGCTTCTCCTTGCAAGAAGAAAGAACGAACACCAACGCCCATAAAAAATATATTATTCTCATTTTATTTCTGTTATTTTAGACCCTACCGGGCATTTTAACCGGACATAAACCGGCACGTTATTAATCAGGATAATACTTCTCCGGCGACATATTCGCAGACATATATGGAGGCATCCAGAAAGCTGATTGACGTTTGAACTTCAATGTAACAGCCGGATACCAATTCTTCCACGAAGCGGGATCTGTATTTTCAACAGGCGACAAGGCTCCTTCGCCATTTCCGTTGACAGAGGCCACTGCATATTCATACACCATCAAACCGTGCCTGTCCTGCAAGCGGTTATCCAATGAACCGGGCATTGCAAATGCCTTACAAACTCCTGCTGCTGTCTTATCAACAAAACAATTTGCTTTGCCTTCATATATCAGACGAAATTCCTGTTCCCCCTTTACCCTCCGATACAAACGGTATTTCTGTACTCCGAGCACTTTTCCCCATGATATTTCCACCTGGTTATCATCCAGTTTCATCCAGATTCCTTCCGGATAATGAGGAGCCTCACCGGTAACATAAACCGGATATTCCTTGGCGGATGAAGCTGCTCTTTTGCCATTCATAGCAACAGCACGGATATGTATTTTATCTTTATATCCATCTTTAGACAGCTTATAAGGAGAATGAAGAGTTGTCGTCACTGTTTCCCAATGTTTTCCACCATCCACAGAAACTTCCAGCCGGACGCTCTTCAACCGGTTCGGATTCTGCCAGTAAATCAAGAAATGATTCTTCTCATATTCCACATCTGTGATTTCAGCAGGCAATGGCATTGCTTTTCCGGCTGTGTATTCCAGACTATGTTGTCCCGCCGGAAGGGTTAGCACTGCCTGACCGGCTTTCACACGGACAGGTTGAGCCACTCCATCTATATAAAAAGTCCCTTTGGGCGTCACTCCGGTAAGAGTGACCTTTGTTACTTTCAGAGCCTTAAACGTACCGAATAAAGTTTCGTCAACGGCACGAGTCAAAGCAATCGCTGCCTCATCCCCGGCTTCCATCGACAGACCTAACCCGTCTGCAGCAATCTTAGTACCTCGAATCAAAGCCAACTGCAGACTGCCGTCTTTCATCCGTCGAATGACTCCTGCTTTGCCTTCAAAATCTTCCTGTTCCGTAAGATATTCCAAGGTTTTTCCTGCACGAAATACCAAATCCTCACTTTGGGGAGCACGAATACCGATGACTCCTTCAGGATAAGCCCCTTCCTTTGCCGGAATAAAATCAGCTACCTCTTCAGTTCCCAATAAAGGAATATTTTTCAATTTTCCACGCAACGGAACCACTTCTCCCTTTTTATGCGAAACCAACGTAAGCAGCGAACCAAACGCATCCCGATAGAAGCCTCTGGAAGTAGCAGTTTCTGCCACAGTCCAATGGTCATCACGTGCTTTTTTAGATAGGAAAGTAATTTGGGGATATTCAAATCCTTTCCCGGTGAACCAGGAAAAACGATGTGCCGCTCTCCAATTAGTTCCTGTTTCATCAAAAATCAAATAGTAGTCCGTACCTACCAGCAAAATGCTACGCGACTGATATTCAGGCCAACTATATAAATCTTTTCCGGTGGCAGGCAGTAACTCCGCAAACTGTGCAACACCCAAGTCATACAAGGGAGCAGTCAACTCATTCATGCCGATGGTACGGAATTCCCCGTTCTTCATGACACCGAAGTTAGTGACACCATCCAGATTATTGGTGATGTGATCTCCGGCATTCTCATTCTCATGCCCTGTAAAAATCTGTCCCTGCGCATAAAAGTAAATACCACCGGAATTTCCCTGTGCCTGATTTCCCCAACGATAATTGGGTCCCTTGTCCACCTGCTCCAAATGAATGGATAATTCTTCCGGCGTATCGACTCCCGCACGAAGCACAATGCCGTGTCCCACGTATTTACAGCTTTTCAGATGAGGATTTGTACCCCGGTTATCTACTGTATGAATTCGCTTATACACTTCAGCCCAGTCAGAGTCTTTCAGTTTATGCTCTAACTCTTTGCCAAATGTTCCTGCCCAGAATATATTCTCTGCTACTATCGGATCATAATTAAACAACCATTCACCCAATTCGAACAATGAACTGGGACGATCTACGGTTGTTCCCCCACCATGCGCACCATGAGCGGGATATTGACGGGTGAAAGATTTTTCATCCAAGGCATCTCCCGGCCTCCATCCTTCCGGATAGCCCGGCTGTGCTCCTTCCACATTTCTATAATTATACACGGGAGCGGTCAGCATATCCACCAGCCATTTTCCCCTCTCCGCCATATACGAACTGGCAAAACGGTTTTTCCCGTCATATAATTCACCTGCAATGTTGGAATGCCCTGTCGGACGAAGATAAGCCCAATTATAAACACCCAGGCTTTCTACCCAACGTCCGCCTTTACCTTCGAAAGTCCTTACTTCGGGACGTGTATAAAACACTCCGTATATCTCCAGACATTTCTCGAAAAAGTCCCCCCATTCTTTTGCCATCGGATGCTCTGGAAACAAATAGGCTGTCTGCATCGGGACACACCAACCATCAGCGGCCATATTAGCGGTACCTGCCAATGAATTCCGGATGGCATTCATCTCTTCAAGCATATTCACGTAGCCACCGAGAATAAACAAAGCGTTCACTGTTTTCCGTTGCTTTTCCGTCAAACTCCGGGCATGAAACAAGTATCCTTCTACCAACTTGGAATATACCGGACGATGTTCTATCGAATGAATCCCCGGATAAAAATTCAGTCCCATCGGATAATAAGCAAAAGCGGACGAAATCATATTCTGATAGAAACTTTCCGCTGTCTGTCCGGTATGATCCTTTGTAAACAGGTTCTCCGGTTGTTTTTTGTCATTAGCATATTCAAGTTCCCAATCTTTTATCCTATCCAGGCTTAAAGAAGCATATTGCTGATGAAGCATCTGTGTATACCGATACGACAAAAACTCTGATTTATGCGCGCCTCCGGCTTTGGCTATCTCATCGATACGTTTATTAAAACCGGCCACTGCTTTCCGTCCCTGTTCTTCGGAGAAAAAGGCGATTGCCGTAGAGCGGCTTCCATCGACAAGCGGATATTTAAAGTATAGTTTGTTATCATCATACCGGAAATAAATACTCAAATCAGGAGTAGGCTGCCAGATACCATACTGCCGGTCATCCCACTTTTGATGATCGTAAACAAAGACGCCCAATTCATCCGCATTCTTTCCCTCTTCCCAAAAAGACATGACAGGAGGCTGTTCCCTGACCGAATTTCCACCAAACGGGGAAATGCGGAAGATCATCTCTTTAGAAGGGTCTTCGATCCATCCCATTCCTGTCCAGTGCGGGTCTTCCTGAGAATAGCTGGTATGTACAGGCGTATCAATACCTATCCATTGTGAAGCCTTGTCGAACACGCGGTCCCATTGTGTACCGAAGCGTTTGACCGGAGCAAAATTGTCCCAACACATATCCAGATATACCCGGTCTTCTTTTGATAACCCGTTCATCTCTTCTTCCAATATGACAAACGGATATCCTTGTACCACCTTTATCCATGCAGTATACGTAGCGTTTCCTGCCAGATAGTACTTCACCTGATATTTCACAAACAGTTCACCGACCTCCACCGGAAGCGTTTCAATCCGTTCTACATTCTTACGGTGGGCATACAACCTATTATTCCCTATCTTCCGGTCGCCTTTCTGCACAGACAACACCGGAGCCGGAGCTTTTCCGGCTTTTACAGACTGTGATGCGGGAATGTACACAGTCATATCTTTATTACCTATTGAAAACTGTCCGTCTTCTGATACCACTGCTAAAGGGTTGTCGACAGTAACCGGCTTCCGCCCGGTTGCGACCAGTTCATACGCATATTTCCCCCCCTGTGGCAATGCGGCAAAGAAACTGACTCTGGCGCGTTGCAAGAATCCGTTTTTTACCACTTTCTCCGATAACTGAAAAGGAACAGGTACGCCTTGGCTCTTATCCGTTAACGATAGCATTTCTTCTTTTACTCCTCCATCAAATACCACTACATAACTTATCAATGTACGTGGCCAGTTATATGTAGCAAGGTCAATCACATCCTGTTTTTCGAACAAGACTGGTTGCCCGGCGACCATACGGACCTGTGCCTGTATGCACGAAGCAACTATTATCAGGAAAAAGAATATGATACGTGTTTTCATGGATTTTTTTGTTTACTTATTTGTTTTAAAATCTGTCACCAGAGCATAAGCACACCAAAGTACGGGTGCCTGTCCGTGAAGATCACCTGTCAATGCCAAACGATTGATATAGTGCTCACGACTGTTTTTTATCATCGTGCCTTCGCATACCGCCTTCACATCACCCGCTTTATCAATATAGCTACATAAAGCAATCCATCCTTTGCGGGCAACTTCGCCATACTCTTTCGCATCCAGCCAACCTTTTTTTACTCCTACAATCATGGCATACGTAAACATTGCACTTCCTGATGTTTCTTCCCACAACTCCGGATCGTCTACCAGCTGTCTCCACATTCCTTTTTCATTCTGTGTCTCTTTCAGCGTTTTCATCATTTTCAGATAAGCAGCCATTATTTCCGCATAATCCGGATTCGTTTCCGGCAAGATACGTAACAATTCTGCCATACCCACAGCCATCCAGCCGTTGGCTCTTCCCCAACAATAAGGAGCAGAAGGAGCATGATAGAACAAACCGTTGTCCAACTGGAGGGAGTCCAGATACACTACCATTTCACGGGCAGCACGGGTAATATATTTCATATCCTGCGTAACCCGGTAGGCTTGCGCCTGAACGGCTGTTATCATAAACATATCATCCATCCACAAACGGGTTTGCCAGGAATATCCTTTGTCGGCCCATGCTTTTTCTTCTTCGGTTAGTTCTTGCGTTGCAGGTGCATCCCACTGTGTATCTGCATATTTCATACCCATTGCCAGATACTTTTCATCTTTAGTCTGCATATATAATTCCAGAGGAACAGCACCAAACACATTATTATCCACATGATTGGCTTGCGGTTGCAGATAAGCCTCTGTCGTGAAGAGAGGTTGGAAGCGCGCTTCCAAGCGTTCCTCCAAGCCTCTGTTTTTTGTTGCCTGCGCGAACCACAATCCACCCAACCAAGTGCATACATCCGGATAAGTGATTTGTGTACGCGGTTCGTCTACACGTAGCGGACTGCCATACTGCGAATGCCATTGCTCCAGAAAACGATCGGCTATCTTGTTTCCAACCGTCACCGGATCAGCTTCTGCCGGAAAATCCGTCAACAAATAGTCAGCCTCTTTATGCCCTCTAAATGTGAAAGCACAAATCACCGCTACCCCGACAAACACGATCCCTATTATACCATACTTCTTCATTACTTTACCTATTAATATTCAATACCTTAAAACAAACACTTATTGTACATTCTCCAATTTAGGATGTACTAACCTGAAACCAATCAACTTATTACGTTTATCTACGGGAAAGGCAGCACGGGCAGAAACCCGGCAAGCACTCGTATTTGTATTCCATCCTCCACCACGACAGATCCGTTTTTGAGGCACATCCGACGGCAATGCGTCCGGACCTACCGGATCTACCTGATCTTCACCACTATATTCGTCGTACCAGTCGAGGCAGACTTCCGCTACATTGCCGGACATATCATAAAGTCCTAATTCGTTTGGTAATTTTTTTCCTACTTCTTCCGGCCAGAACTGCATACCAGTCTGTCCTTCCGGCAAACGGTAACAATTGGAAAGATTGTAGCCCACTTCATCAAAATTATTACTTCCGGCATAAACCGTTGAAGTTCTTTTCCTGCCTCCACGAGCCGCAAACTCCCATTGCGCCTCCGTAGGTAAGGTAAAATGTAATCCTGTTATCTCATTCAATTTATTACAGAATGTCTGCATTTCAGAGAAAAGACGATTATCCATCGGCAACCGGGTAGTAGCAAGATCTTTCCATGAGAAATTCTCCCATTTACCCATTACGTATGAATACATTTCCTGTGTTACCTCAAACCTGCAAATATAGAAATCGCTCACAGTTACTTTATGTACCGGAAGTTCGTCAATATGCACACCTTCTCCCTGTTCTGCCGTAGCTCCCATCAGGAACGTACCCCCATTGACAAATATCATATCTTCTTTCAGGAATTTCTCAAAAAACTTCACACGTTCCGGACGAATAACCGACGCCCATGTATCTCCCGGATCTAACGGATAGTATCCATCCAGGCCAGTATTCTTGTTCGAAGTGACCCGGGGAATCTTACTGGTATTTATGGTTGCGGCATCAAAGAGGGAAGGACCTTCTTCAACCGGTTCCGAACTGAAGTAGGAATCACCCGGCTCTACCGGACGTGAAGGATTGTCATATTCATCATTATCACTGCAAGAGGTCCCTGCCATAACCAGCACAGCACCCAACATCATATATCTCAATGTTTTTATCATCATAGCTTTCTTTTTTTGTGTTAACCAACGATTAATAACCATCATTCTGCCACATAATATCCTTATTTCCATAAGCTAATATATCCGACAGAGGAATAGGCGCCAATTTATTATATGACTTCATTGCATACGTAGGCTGTTCGGTCGTTTCATTATAACCTTCGTCTACCAGGGCAAAGTGTGTTGCCATCGCCTCTTCTGCTAAATCCCAACGAATCAAGTCCGGCCAGCGGATTCCTTCGAAAGAGAATTCTACAAAACGCTCTTTAACGAGATAGTCTAATACCGCTTGTTTATCGGCAAAATCACTTGACAATTTAGCAGACAGACCTGCTCTCTTTCTTACGTCATTGATAATTGGCAATATATCGGTAGATAGATAAGTAGCATAATCCAATTCGTTCAGTGCTTCCGCATACATCAACTTAACATCCGTATAACGCAGGATAGGAATATTATTTCCCCATTCGTCAACTGCCGTCGGCGCATTCTTAGTGGCTCTTAAGAACTTCCGCACCACATATACATCGGCCTGCGGAGCGCTCTTGTCAAGATACAGGTTATTGACTATTGTCAAGTCTCTTCTCTTATCTCCTGTTTCATACACTCCGTCGCCCGCAATGGACATGGAAGCACGGATGGAGCTGGAAGCACCATTGAACGTAATGCCGTTCAACTTAGCATAGTCCCCTTTCTCTTTATTCAGCGTAGAAGGAATGAACCAACCACTAAAACTTTGACTTAATCCCAAAGCCTTACCAGTAGTACCACCCAGATATTGAACTTCCCAAACCCGTTCTTTACCATTATTATATTCGTCACTGAAACAATCTTCATATTTACCAGCCAGTTCATAAAGAGTGCCTTCCTGTTCAATGACTTTTCCCAAATATTCTGCCGCCTTCGTGTAATTATGCATATACATATAAGTACGTCCCAGCATACCGGCAGCAGCATATTTCGTCACCCGTCCTGCCTCACTGCTTGCCCAACTGTCAGGCAGCCTGTTAAACGCATCTTCAAAATCAGAAATCGCCTGTTTGTAAGTATCCTCCTGACTGGAACGTGCTACCTTATACACTTCTTCACGAGAAATTTCCTTAGTAATCAACGGAGCACCACCCCAACACCAGGCAAACTGAAGATAAGCCAGTCCGCGCAATGCATAAGCCTCTCCGGTAATATATGCTTTACGATCTTCATCGGTAAAAACCACTGCATCTATCCTGCTTAATAATTGATTGCAACGAAACACCAGTGTCCACCAAGCCGACCAGGGCTTTGACCATTTGCTCTCCATCGGGGTATCCATGAAACGTCCTATCGGGGTAGAGTTACGAACCTCGTCGGCACGAGTGACAATTGCTTCCATATAATTCTTATTATAGATAGTCTGCAATTGTGCATAACAACCATTAATCGCCGTTTCAAAATCCTGCGGCGTTTTATAATAGTTCTGGTCAGTATAAATAGAGGGTTGCTCCACATCCAGATATCCTTCACAGGAAGATAGTGCGAACAGACAACTTATACTTACTATTAATTTATAAAATGATTTCATAATGGCAATAGATTAAAATGTTAAGTTAACTCCGAATATATACTTTCTCGACTGCGGATAAGTGGTATAATCCGCACCACGCACCATCGGATTATCGGGCGAATAGCTATTTACATCCGGATTACCGATATAATCTGTAAACGTATACAGGTTTTCTGCCGTCACATAGACTTTAGCTGCCTGAATATGAGATTTTCTCAACCATTTCTTAGGCAATTTATAAGTCAGGCTGATGTTCTGTATCCGCAAGAAAGAAGCATTATAAATAGCCATGTCTGTCATGTGCATTTGACCGTCCTTATTAAGAGGAGAGTTGTTGCCAAGTCCGTAAGGTAATGGAGTCTTACCATCCCAGGACATGTCTACTCCCAGACTTGTCGGTATCGGATTTCCTCCGGCATATTCTTCTTTATAAGCATGTAGCCATCTTTTCAATCCATTGTAATTTCCACGTCCCGTATCCAAACTACGACCAGCCAGATAAAGCACCTTACCACCGATTTGTCCACGAAGGAATACACTTAATTCCAAGTTCTTATAAGAGAAACGATTGGTGAATCCGTATGTCAGATCCGGATCATTCGATCCATAAGGAACCATATCGTCGGAATTGATTTCCCCATTACCGTCCATATCTACATATTTCACATTTCCGGGAATCTGGTTGGTCAGGACAGGAACACGAGGACGGGATTTGTCATACTTACCATCAGGACCAAGTTCAAAGTCGTCGTTTGTTAACAAACCATCCGTACGGTAAACATAGAATTGTGAAATCGGACCTCCCACCTTTGTGATAAAACGAGCATCATAGGCTTCTGTAATTACATTATCATTTCCTCCCATATCAAGCACCTTATTCTTATTGGTTGCCAGATTGAGCGAGCTTGACCATTTAAATGCTTTAGTATGTACATTGACTGTCGTCAGGTCTATCTCCCATCCTTTGTTTTCAATAGATGCAAGATTGGTTTTTACTGTACTGAAACCGGTCGCAGCAGGCAACTTCGTAGAATAAAGCAAATCATCTGTCTTATTTATATAATAGTCTACATTCAACTGTACACGATTATTGAATAAAGAGAGGTCAAAACCAATATCAAATGCTTTGGTTGTCTCCCATTTAAGTTTGTCATTGGCTATATTCTTTGCATACACACCCACTTGTGAAGTTCCTCCATACACGGTGTTAGTCACATCATAATTAGGAATATAATCGGCAGTACCAATACGGTCGTTACCGGACATACCCCAGGAAGCACGTAGTTTCAACAGGTTGATAACTTTGATATCTTTCATAAATTCCTCACCACTGATCTTCCATCCGGCTGATACGGACGGGAAAACAGCCCAACGATTTCCCGGACCGAAACGAGAAGAACCATCACGGCGCACTGATGCTGAAGCCAGATATTTATCTGCATAATTATAGTTCACACGTCCGAAAAGCGATGAAGTACGAACAATGGTTCTTGAACTGCTGGCTTCCGTAGGGGTAGCACCCATATTGAGAGTCGGTACACTTTCCAGCGGATAGTCCATTGCTCCCAAACTTGTCCTGAATTCATTACGTTCGTCAATACTTTGCCCCAACAGAATCTCTAAAGCATGCTTCTTATTCAGTGTTGTGTTATAAGTCAACGTATTCTGAATACCGGTACGGCTTATGCTAAGAGTAGAGGTAGTTCCTTGCGTAGTCGAGCCATTATTGGGCTGTACATTTGCCGGAAGGAAGTACTCATCAATTCTCATGTCCGAGTTATAGCTGAACAATGTTTTGAAAGTCAATCCTTTTATGATTTTTGCCTCCGCCCACAAAGAGGTATTGAAGGTTTTCTTTTCCCTCTTATCTACTACTGACATCAATCTTTCGTAAGGGTTCACGTTATTACGGTAGCTTGCATTGAATCCATATTCACGGGTATTTTCATCCAAGCCAATGATAGGAGGCATGAGCAATGCATTCATTATCTGTTTATCCTTTCCTTCAGACTCTCCTTTATCCTGGTGAGAAATAGTAGGGGCAAACGTAGCGCCAGCCTTGATATATCTATTCAGATCTACCGAAGCATTCAAACGGAAGTTGAAACGTTCGAAACCTGTATTTTTAACAATACCTTCCTGATTCAAATAACCGGCAGAAAGATAGATAGAATATTTCTTTCCTTTACTGGAAACAGATACCTGGTGATTATGAGTCAGGGCATTTTGCATAATCTGATCAATCCAGTCGGTAGTCGGAATGTCATTTCTAAACGTCCAGTCGGCTACATCTGAATTAGGATTCACCAACCATTGTTCGTTGATCTGATCGCCGGAGGATCTTTTCTTATTAGGAACATACATACTATTCGTTCCTCCTTTATTCAAATACTTGGCATTGGTATACCATATATTATATGCCAGCCATTCTTTTGCTGTCATCATTTCGGGTAATCCCACCGCATTTTGTGTACCAATGTAGGATTCCCAGGTAATCACCGGTTTAGACCCACTTGCCTGCTTGGTTTCAATCAGCACAACTCCCGCCGAACCTCTGGCTCCATAAATAGAGGTAGCGGCAGCATCCTTCAATACCTGAATAGAAGCTACATCTGACGGATTTACATCACTCATGGATTCTGTAATTACACCGTCCACCACAATTAGCGGAGAAGAGGAACCATTAATGGAGCTTGCTCCTCTGACGAGAATCTGCATCTCTTCACCCGGAATACCACTTGATGTCTGTGTCTGTACACCTGCCAACTGGCCGGAAAGTGCGTCACTTAGGCTGGTAATGGGGCGTCCATCAATCGCATCGGAGGAAATTTTAGCAACTGAAGTAGTCAGATTCGACTTTTTCACTGAACCGTATCCTACCACGATCACTTCATCCAACGTTTTAGAATCTTCTTCCAGTTTAATGGTAAGCTGTGACCTGCCGTTCACTTTTACTCTTTTCTCTGTAAAACCTACATAAGTAATGACCAACGTTGCTTCTTTACTTACATTCAGGGTAAACTTACCATCGAGGTCGGTAATTGTACCTACAGTTTTATTCCCACTTTCCACCACATTGGCGCCAATAATGGGTTCCCCCATCATATCGACCACTGTTCCGGTGACTTTCATCTGCGCCCAAGCCATCGTGCTCAAGCATAACACAAAAAGAGTCGCCAGAAACCTTAGTTTTTCATAAGAACTCTTTTCTTGATTTTCTTTGTCGTTCATAAACTAAATTTTACAAGGTTAATAAATCATTTACTATTCCTTAGCGGTGCAAACATAGAGAATGTTCACCCGCTCGACTTGGAAAATAGTATCAAAGACCTGTAAAATAAGCCCAGAACACTTCGTCTGGGACATTTTTACCAGAGAAACACGATTTTACATCCGTTGCTTCAGGTAATTGGCAGGTGCGATGTTATACGTAGATTTAAAAACTTTACTAAAATAAGAAGGGTCAGAATATCCGACATCATAAGCTACTTCAGAAACAGTATATTTACCTGTGGCCAATTTCTCGGCAGCCAGCTTCATGCGGACATTCAAAATAAGTTTATTAGGTGATACATCGGAAACAGCCTTTATTTTCCGGAAGAACTGCGAACGGCTCATGCCCAATTCTTCATGCAGATCGTTAACGGACAAGTTAGGATCATGTACTCTTTCACGGATTAGCTCCATCAGTTGTTGCATGAAACTATCCTGAGCACTAAGTTCAGCTACGGGAACTTCAATAGCATCCAGCTTTTCACAGAAAATCCGGCGAAGACGATTCCGATTTTTGATGAGACTATCCAGTTTTGCCAATAATACTTTCGGAGCAAATGGCTTTAATACATAATCATCTGCCATCACACTATAGCCCTCTTCAATATGCTCATTCAAGGCCTTTGCTGTCAACAAGACAACAGGTATATGGGCCGTAATCATCTCTTCTTTAATTGCCTTACATAATTCAAGCCCATCCATAACCGGCATCATCACGTCACTGACTATCAAATCGGGAATCTGTTCAACCGCTTCTTTCAATCCTTCCTTTCCATTGGAAGCTTCGTACACAATATACTGTTGGGATAGCAAAGACACAATATACTGGCGCATATCGTCATCATCTTCTACAACAAGTACACGATAACGGTTGTCATCTTCTACTGAAGCCGGTTTCTCTTCTTCGATAGGAGCAATACACTCCCTCCTTACTTTTTCCAGATAGGTATCTTCACGATTTTCAACAAACTCTACATTCGCCCCGGCAAAACACTCTTTTCCCAAGTTCAATTCCACCAAAAACTCGGCTCCATGTCCGGGTGTGCTTTCCACTGATATTTTCCCTTTATGCAGTCTCACTACATATTGCACCATATTCAACCCGATGCCACTACCAAACAGATCTGACTTGCTACCTTGCTCTACCTGGAAAAACGGATCGAATATCTTCGACAAATTCTCCTCCGAGATTCCTTCCCCACAATCTTTCACCGAAATCACAACACTGCCAGCTTTCTCCACTGAACGAACTTTTATCTGCGTGCCTTTGGGAGAGTGTTTCACAGCATTCGATAACAGATTGAAAATAACTTTTTCCATCAGGTCTGTATCCATCCAAAGATTATCCCCATAATAATCATTGTCATATCCGATTGTCAGCTCCTTCTTATGTAATAAATCCGAGAAACTATCAATCTGGCTGGTAAGGAAAGTCCCTATATTGACACGACTCAACTTTAATGTCATAGCTCCATACTCTAACTTTCGGAAATCCATTAGTTGGTTGACAAGCAAAAGCAGGCGATTCGAATTTTTATAAATCTGCTTCATCGGGAAAAGGAATTTATGAGGCAGCGTCTCATCCTGCAAAATATCTTCCGCCGGGCCGGTAATCAAAGTCAGCGGAGTACGTAATTCATGTGAGAAGTTGGTGAAAAGTTCTATCTTCATCCGATAATTACGTTCAATATTCTCTTTTTCTATTTCTTCTATCCTCCGCTGATATTTATCCGATTTCCGCTTGTAGAAATAATACAGCACGCCTCCCACCAGCATCAGTGCCAGAAGCACATAGATCACTTTAGCCCATCCGGTGAGCCAGACAGGAGGATGAACCACGACATCGATACCTGTCGCATCCCCCCAAATGCCATCGCTGTTACATGCTTTTATATAAAAGGTATATTCCCCGGCTGGCAAATGCGAATAAATGACTTCATTACGTTCAATATAATTCCAATTCTGGTCAAGTCCCTCCATCCGGTAAGCATATTTATATCCTTTCGGAAAGATATAATCCAAAGGGGAATACTTGATGAGTACGGCGGCATTCTTATAGGATAATTCCACATGTTCCAGACTGCGTGTATTATCGTATTGTACCCGGTCGGCTCCTTCGTCGGAGTCGAGACTATTTACGGAAGATACATGTACTACAGGTAATAGTCTCTCTTGACCGGCGATAATTTCCTGGGGAGCAAACTCTGCTATACCATTGTTGCCACCTACATAAATCCTCCCATCCTCTACCTGTAACAGAGTATTCCGGGAAACCTCATTCAAAGGGAACCCCGTATCTTTGGTATAATTGACAATTCTGGAATCTTTCATTGACAGTTTGGAAAGTCCGATCACAGTAGATATCCAAAAATCTCCGGTTTCTTTATCTTCGAGTACACCGCAGACAGAATTGTGTATAAGCCCTTGTTCTATGCCGAAATGGTCGATAGTTCCTCTCTCCAAATGGCAACGATATACCCCCATATTATATGTTCCCACCCAAAGGTAGTGCTGGCTATCCAAATAAAGCAGACTCACATTTTTATTTTTCAGTTCATCAAAATCAAGTTGGTTGCCTTTAAAGTAATGGGCTGCATTATTGGGATGATAAGGAAAACTCCATACTCCACTCGTACGCCCGCCTACCAACATACTGGAGCCATACGCTAACAAGTCCTGTGTCAGCATAAAACGCGTGTTTCCATCTTGATTTGTCGAAAAAGAACGGCTAAGTTTTTTTGTCTTGGGATTGTAGCAAGACAGTTCATCCTCTGCAATCCAGATATTTCCCTGTACATCTTTCGCCATAGCCCGTATCTGTGCATCCGGGGGGAACATATCCATCATTTCCTTACTAATAGAAAGATCTCGAAGATTCAGCGAGTATACTCCTTTATTGAGTACATAGAAAAGTATCTCATTCTCATTATTCTGAAACATATAGTATACTTCATCTTCACTAGCTCCTACTTTTCCTATTGGTAACCGGACTTCCTCCACTTTACCGTTAGCCAGGTTTAAAGTACATATCCCTCTATTATGTCCGATCCATAATTTCCCCTGCGCCTCTATCAGTTTTCCGGTCACCCGTATCGGCTGATTTATATTCAAAGTCAGCGGATGATAACGGAATAGATATTGTCTGGCATTATAAAACAGAGCACCTTCATTGAAGGTCCCCAACCATAACGATCCCTGTTTGTCTTTGTAAAGACTCATCAAACGACGGTTAGCAAGCAGTCCGGAAGGAATACATTCTTCAAATGTCCGGCTAATAACATGTGTATGTTCATTCATCACAGCTAACCCATTATCTGTAGCTAATAGTAAAAGAGAATCGTTATACACCTTTATATCATGCACCTGTCCTTTCCATACACTCATATCAGCCGGGAAATTCACTTCAATTTTTGTTGCTGTACTGGTAACCGGATTATAAAGTTGTAAATTATCCAGAGAAGAGGCCAACCAGGTACGTTCTTTTTCGTCCTGAAAGATTTTCAGAAATGCCGGATAATCCGGGCCTTTCAGAATATACGAGAAACGGGAAGTTCGTGTATCCAGTCTAAGGATACCTTTGTTTGCTACATTCAAGAGAAGAGAATTATCTGCACTGGGTGCCATACTGTTTATATAAAGTCCTCTTAACGCTTCCAAACAAGTACATTTTCCATTCCGAAGGATATATACCCCCATTTTGGTAACCACCCATACTGCTCCGTCTGATGCTATCGACAGACCAACCACCACCCCACGAGGCAATTCGCAACCTTTATATAAAGTGGCTAAATCTATATATTTCTCCTCAAAGGGATCGAAAAGTGTAATTCCATTAAAAGTTCCAATCCACATTCTGCCTTGCCTGTCTCCTGTGATACTGACAATATCATTGGATTGTCTGACGGTCTCATCGGATTCATAAAAGAAATTTTTAATTTCATAACCATCCAAACGATTCAACCCGTCCTTTGTCCCTAACCATATATATCCCATCTCGTCCTGATAGATAGCTTTTACCGTACTGTTGGACAGTCCGTCTGCTACAGTATACGAACGGTAGGGGTTATCGGCTAAAAGAATCAGGGTACTACTGAACAATGTAATCAACAAGAACGTAAACTTTTTCATCACCATGGTACAGACATATTCATATATGCAGGCAAAGATAATATGTCTTTTCATAAAATAATAGTCCGCATGAGGGTTTTAACTAAACTGATATATGGCATTTTCAGCTTTAACCCCTGTAACCCGAAGAAAGGATATAGAGACCAAAAAATTCCTCTATTGTCTATGAAAGACCTCTTCTTATACACTATGCCCGCCTATTACTTTTACAGCAATAGACGGGCACATAGATGTATTATTCTCCTCAAAAAAATAAAGAAAATAAAGTTGTTTTATTAGTAACTCTGAAGCGTTATAATAGAACGTGCCGGAATCTGAATAGTCTTTCCACTTTTCACTTTTTCTACCGGTAGCAAATTCTCCCCTTCTTTATCCGAAGTACGATAAACCTGCCATTGTGCATTCCCTACTTTTTCTTTATCAATAGAAAACTCTTTTTCTTCATTAGCATAGTTAATCACTACCATCACATACGTTCCGTCCACGTTTTTATAAGCAGAACACATCAATCCTTGCTGATCGGTGTCGCCATCAGGAATCAGAGCGCCTGTTTGATCGAAAGCCGAAACGGACAATCGGACTGCTCCCGGACGGATAAAACGACTATAATTACCTAAAGCCCACATCAGTTTGGAGTCTTCTACTCTGCCATCTAAGAAATTATTGTCCGTAGTATATTCGCGAATCAATCCATCTTTATAATCGCCGCCAATAGCACGCCACCACTGCCAGCTTTCAGCTCTGGCATACACAATATCGTGATGAATGATACGTGCCACATAGAGCGCTGTCTTCATCGTATGATCGAAACCATTTCCACCACCGATTTCTTCATCATTACCCATGATGCAAGTCTCCGTCTGCCAGAAACCAACTTGATGCTTATCTAATGTGTCCCGCAGTTGACAGCGAATATTACGCAATTCGCTTAACGGAGTTGTTGTCCAATAGCTATGACCGAGCATCAAACGGGGAACATTCGGAGTATCTCCCAAATATGTGTCCACACTATCCGGACAGAAGAAAGCCTGAATCTGATACCCCCGTTGCCAGTCCGTTTCGTGGGTACGGAACATACAACGATAATCGGAAGACTCATTAACCAAAATCTGTGTATCCATGTCCCGGTCTACAAACTCTTTGCTTAACAGACGAACCGTGCGGGCCACTTCCCTGTTTGTTGCCGGACAGCCTTCCTGCTTCGGACCGACCCAGTTCCAGTGTCCATCCGGTTCATTGAAAGGACAGATATAGTTGAACTTGATGCCATCATGTTCTTCTACGCCTTGTACTACATCTGCCAGAAAACGAGCGTACTTTTCATAACAATCCGGTTTCAGGTTCGCTGTCCCTCCACGTCCGGTGTTTGTTGCCAATCCGTTCTGCGTATAATATACGGGAGGCGAATTCAGAAAAGCCAGAAATTTGTTGACTCCCCGTTCTTTGGCCAATTTCAGAAAGTTGCGTTGACCTTGTTGCTTGTTCCAGTCGTATGTTCCGTCGGGATTCAGGAAACACTCGGCACGCATCCAGGGGGAAGCAATCTGACTGTTCTCTCCTTGTTCCGTACTACCTGCTCCAACGTTAAAACGCCAAAGTGATAAGCCGATACCTTTCGGCTGTCCGTTGGCGTTATTCTCCGTGCTGAACAGCCAGTCGGCTATTTGGTTTTGTTTCTCCTGCGGCCAAAGCCCGATGAATTGCATACTCCAGGCATCGGAAGCACTGAAGTATGCCATCGTCTGACAGGGGTGGTCTGTTTCTATCTGATAACGTATTTCGGGGGCAGGTTGGGAACATCCACCTGCCACACCGGCTATTGAGAAGAAGCCTAAAGCGGCTAAAATCTTTTTACCTTTCATACTATTCTTCTAAAATCTTTAATTATTCAAATCACACAATACAACCCTAAAAACATCCAAACAATCCATTGAAATCCGAAAAGATACAACTAACGGGTGGGTATTACTTGTTTAATGCTCCCATCTTCATTAAATTCCATACGATCTATGCATACTTCACGATGAACACCGGGATCACTCTTCAGATAATTCTTATTAATGCGATGATAAACAATATACCACTTATCAGTACCGGGAACTTGCAAGATGGAATTATGAGCAGGGCCATATATTTCCTTTTCCGGGTTTTGGATCAATACGACAGGGGTCTTAGCTACTTTGATCGGTCCCAAAGGTGATGTCGAAGTGCCATAAGCTACATGATAATTAGGAGAGCCGGTATCGTCTACCGACCACATGAAATAGTAAAGCCCGTTACGATAAAACACATAAGCAGCCTCACGATACGCATAATCCTGTAGCGTTCCTCCTTCGGGAGTCATCACCGTGATAGTCTCTTTCTTAATTGAAATCATATCATCATTGAGCTCTGCACCTGCCATATAACCGTTTCCCCAATACAAATATGACTTCCCCGAAGCCGAATCGGTGAATACATCCACATCAATCTGTTGCCCGTGTCCTGTAGGTGAATCTGTTATGATAGGATGTCCCAAGTCGACAAACGGTCCTGCAGGCGAATCACTTGTAGCCACTCCGATCTGTTTTCCTCCTCCTGTTTTAGGATTTCCACTGTAATAAAAGAAATATTTATGTTGATCTCCTACTAACTTTTCCTCTATACATGGTGCCCACGCATTACCATCCGCCCAAGGCACTTGGTCTGATTTTACATCCAGCATGACTCCTTCATCCTTCCAGTTCTTCAAGTCGACGGACGAAAAAACAGTAAAATACCAGCCGCCCCATCCAGGCTGACCGTCTGTGGTAGAATAAATGTAGTACTTCTTTGTCTTATTAGAATACAAGATTTCAGGATCGGCATGAAAACCCGGCAAGACGGGATTGTTCGGCAGTTCTCCGAGTTCTTCCGGCTTGCCCCATTCAGCTGTAAAATGCAACAGTTCATCACGGGTAACAGATTTCTCCCGAACGATATTTTGTCGAGAGAAAATCGGTAACACCGCGACTATCATCACTAAGCTAATCATCAATATGGCTTGTTTCATGATTTTTCTCATTATCATATTTTTGTAATTCGTAAACTTCATCAGGATAAGGATATCTCCCAATGAGAGATATAGAAAACATAAGAGAAAGTATCTACTTTTTTCGAGATGCTTTCTCTTATCATTTATGCTTCTTTATATGAGTTATCTAATCATCACTTTCACGGGAAGTGAATAAACGAACTCACTGTTAGAAGACTGTGCGGCACGTACCCCTACCCGAGCGAATACATACTCCTCGCCCGCCAAGCTTCCAAGATCCGCCTCCAAGGTCATCTCCTCCCCAAAAGATATCACCGGATTACTAAGAGTCTTGTTAGCTTCCTTCTTATTGTAATCTGTCAGTATTGATTTACCAAGACAAAGAGTAAGCCTACTCACATTGGCAGATTCCACGACTTTATCAACTTTAAATGTAGCTTTCACCTTACCGTCGTAATACTGAAAGGACGCATCCCTTATCGTAAAATAAGGAGTGACCGGTACATCTACCACCGTATTTCCTCTCACTGTAATATACACCGTATCCGCAGGCTGGTCTACCCAGGGACCACCGGCACGACGCGTCAGCTTATACTCCCCGTCAAACAATGTGGCAGAAAAAGTTCCATCGTATGCAATGTTAAGTGTAATACCTGACTTATTCGCATACCCATCCTGCCAAAGAATAAAACCTGTACCATCTGTTTTTACGGGCAAAGCCTGTCCATTATACACCACTCTGCCTGATAGAACAGAAGTCGGTTCATCATAATTGTCGTACGAGCATCCTGAAAGCATCAAAAGACAACATACTATTATTAAAGATAATCTATTTTTCATTGTTCTGATATTTAATTATGGAACGGATTCTTTACTATTTTAGGATTATTATCCAATACATCCTGCGCGATTGAAGCATAATAGTTTTTCATTTGAAAATACCTGGCCTTCTTGAAGCGGGTAGGATTCATTTTCTCAAAGATAAATTTACCATTATCCTCATGTCCCGGTCTGACAACCCGATAAGGGTAAAGACCGCGAACCATTGTGTCATCACTTTCAATCCCATTCCATACTTGATCCGCAAGTCTCCATCTTTTGAGATCAAAGTAACGATGATCCTCGAAAGCCAGCTCTACCCTGCGTTCTTTACGTAGTATCTCCATAGTCAATGTACTAATGCTATTTTCCGGGAAACCTGCACGTTCACGCAATTCATTAACATAGAACTCCGGATTTGCTTTTTTCAATTCTAAAGCCGCTTCCGCCGCATTCAGATAAATCTCACCCAGGCGGAACCACGGCCACCAGTTATCCGCAGACACACCACGCGCACTGGCTCCCGCCCCTTCACTTACGAACTTACGGATATAAAAGCCTGTGTTACTTACGTCAGGAGTGTTATCTTTCGGGCCATCCAATCCTGTCCAAACTCCTCCATCATCATAGTTGCTCCCCAATTGAGGATTCACACTTAATTCATAATGACCGTCTCTCCATATAGCGACTCCTGCTTGAATTTCCACAGGAGTCCCTCTGAAAGTAGTACCCGGATAAACCACAGTACCATATAACCGTGCATCTTTTCCTTTAAAAATATCAGAAGCTTTATCGTATACAATATAGTTGTTGTTTTGATCCTTATACTTTAATGTTCCTTTTGAACCATCCAAATAATCGAAACTTTCCACCAAGCCCAATGAAGGGGAAATTGTTGAAGAACTTTCGTTATCTTCCGTCAAATGCCTTACAATGTTATCATAAGCAAAACGATGGACTTTTAAAGAAGCGATATAGTCTTTGGCAAAAATAATTTCCTTATTACCGTCTTTTACCATCAACATATCATAAAAGTTCTTTCCCTTGTCCGAATCCTTATTATACAGCTCATAAGGACCATGCTTGATGATTTCTTCCGAAGCATCAAGAGATTTCTGGTAATAGGCATCGGCCATACTAGCCGGTATGCCAACTTCTCCCCCTTCTGTTGCAATAGGAACAGACATTAAGTTATTATATTTTGCAATAGATGCCGCATATAACATCGCGCGACTCTGCAAGGCATAAGCCGTATATGTATTCGCTCTTGTCTGACTTTCATTATTCCCCGCAAGTTGATCCTTAATCTGCTGTATCTCATTGTAAATGAAATCATATATCTCATGCTCTTTAGCACGAGGCGTTTGCAAATAGGTCGGATCACCACTAAAATCATATTCCAGAACATTAGTGATTAAAGGAACACCGCCCATACGTTTCACCATCTCGAAATAAACATACGCTCTTAAAAATCTGAACTCTGCGGTAAATAAAGTCTTCTGAGATTCCTCCAGTTCCGTACTGAATTTAGCAATCTTCTCAATAGACATATTGATATCACGAATCAAACCATAATCCCAGTATCTGCCATAATCACTTCCATATTGAAGCTCATTTCTATAGTTCTGGTCCATTGTACCCGTATACATAGCATCGTCAATCTCCGTCATACCACCCGTATTAAAATCGCCATGCATTTGCGGTAACCTGTTATAAATATTAGCCAACTGCGATAATACTAACTTAGGATCATTCCATACCTGCCCATCGGTAAGTATCGTTTTCGGTTCTCTTTCAAACCAACTGTCGCCACAGCTTGTCAATGAGGAGCCACAAATGACTCCTAATAAAAATAACTTGATATATCTTGCTTTCATAATTCGTATCAATTTAATATGTAACATTAAAGCCTATAAGGAAAGTTCTCTGCTGTGGATAAACAACAGCGGCATTCGCCGAAATCTCCGGGTCAATTCCAAATTGATGCACATTGTCGAATGAACATAAATTGGAGCAGTTGGCATAAATACGTATTTTCTCCGCTTTTATCTTTCCTATAATGCTCTTCGGCAAACTATACCCCAACTCCAGATTCTTTATGCGCAAATAACGTACATTATGAAGCCAGAAATCACTATTCCTATTATTAGAAGCAGTTGTCCCTTTACGGATAGCCGGATAATACCCGGGAATCCACTCACTATTCGGATCATACGGATCTGCCCTATGCCATCTGTCTTCCAACAGATATTCCGGAGAATTTCCGTTTCCATGATACGGATTTCTCAATTCATAATCCTGATACCATCCCTGCATGGCACCACCCGCAAAATCGATGTTCAAATCAATACCCTTCCATTCAAGACCGATTGTCCCGCCAAACGACAACATTGGAGACCATCCTTGAGGATATCCGATCGGACGCTCGTCCAAATCCGTTATCCGGCCGTCACCATTCACATCTTTATAAATGAAATCTCCGGGAAGCAATGTACGATTACGGTCTCCGTCTATATCTACCGGATAATTTTTAATTTCATCTTCACTCTGGAAACGCCCAATCACTTGGTATCCCCACCAAACTCCACCCCATCGATCTTCTGAGGAGTTACGATATTGATCCCATGAATTTCCATAACGTGGTTTATAACGTGATACCATCTTATATCTTGAATAAGTGGCATTTGCACTAACCGTATAGTTCAGTTCCCCAATTTTATCACTCCAAGTAACAATACCTTCCGCACCGACATAAGCATCTTTATTTAGATTCTCGTTCGGTAACGAATAACCTACTTCACTGGGAAGTTTTACATCATAGCGACCGGCAGGTATACCACTGATACTCTTCTTGAAAGCGTCGAATGTCGCAGTCAATCTATTATCAAACAAAGCAATATCAATACCGATATTTGCACTTGTATTCTTCACCCATGAAAGATTACGTATAGGCAATCCTCTTTGATTGAGACCTGTTACAAGCTCCCCATCCAACACCGCACTCCCTTGATTCCAATTGTATCCGTCCATATAACCGAACATAGATACACCGGATTCACTACCGGTTTGACCAATAGAAGCTCTAATCTTCAAATCATTAACCACACCCTTCAAATTTTTGAAGAATGGTTCTTCTGAAATTCGCCACCCAATTGAAGCACCGGGAAAGAAGCCCCATCTTTTACCTGCCGCATAAAGATAAGATCCGTCATAACGCCCCAGCAACTCCACCAAATATTTATTCTGATAATTGTAATTAATACGACCAATCCATCCGGCCCTAGCCTCGTATGACCAATCATCATTAAAATCATTCAACAAACTTTTCTGTAGTAACGGCAAGTAATTGTTAGTCGGACTAGTTCCCTGCGACTGATAGTCCTTCTCATAATCTGAAGCTTCATAAGCAACAACAGCCGAAATATAATGTTCACCTAACTGTTTAGCATAATTTAGCTGTAACTGCATATACCTTGCTGCCACATCTCTTTCGGTCTGATATCTCCAACGAGAATCTGTCCCCCCCGTTCTTTTATACTCATCTGTAGTCTTATTATAAGTATATGCATCATACGAATACTGGAAACCATCAAATTTACTATTCGTATAATTGTAAGAAAATGTTGCTTTCGCCGTTAATCCAAAGCTAAAATCATACTGGGCATACGCATTAATATTAGCATTACGTGTCAGGTTATCTTTATAACCAGCAATATCCCTCCGGTAAAGCGCAGGATTATAAGGGATTTCATGTGTATGATTAATATATTTAGGATTATCATTGGCATAAGGACTCTCTGTAGGCCACATTTTAAACATCCCCAGAATGGCAGAGAAATAACCGTCACCTCCGGGAAGTCCTACATCTTCACTTTTCTCATATTTGCCGCTAATCTGTGTGCCTATAGTCAGATTCTTTAAAATCTTGGTCTCTACATTGGCTTGAATATTAGTTCTCTTGTAAGAGAAGTCTTTCATTAAAGCATCCTGACTTGTCTGGGATACGGAAATATAGTGATTTGTTTTATCAGTTCCTCCTGTAACATTAGCGTTAATATGCCATTGAGGTACATTTTTTCTCATGACAATATCATAATAATCATAACTTTTATAGCCCGGTTCCGTTCCTGCCATCCATTTGTCCAGTTCCTCACGAGTGTATAAAGCACTCGGATCACGTCCATTATTCTGTTCTGATTCTACCAGACCTCTGACATACTGCCCGGCATTAGCCATTTTCGGGAAACGGGTTAAATTCTGCCATCCATAATATCCATTCACATTTACCTTATTCTTTTCTCCCTTATTTCCTTTTTTAGTAGTGACCAAGACTACGCCATTTGACGCACGGAGACCATAAATAGAGGCGGAAGCGTCTTTCAATATTGAAATACTCTCAATATCTTCCAGATTCAAAGAATTAAAAACATCATTACCGGATACGTTCGAACTCTGCACCCAATCCGAACCGGTTTGTCCACCATAAGGAATACCGTCAATAACAAATAAAGGGTTTCCCATATTACGTACCTCTATGTTGATACCCTTGCCTGGACGCGCGTCCATTGCTCTAGTAGACACACCTTGTATCTTTCCAGATAAAGCACCGGCTGTGGATGTCGAAGCAGAACGAGATAGCGATTCAGATTTAACACTACTAATTGCTCCCGTAACATTACGCTTAGATTGCGTACCATATCCGACAACAATTACTTCCTCTAAAGCTTGAGAGTCTTCTATTAAACGAATCTTAAGTTCCGATTGTCCATTAGCCGCTACCTCTTTAGTTTTATAGCCCAAGAAAGAAACCTTTAATATACAACTCTTATTCTCGGTTGAGAGTGAGAATTTACCATCAATGTCTGTAATAGTACCGATAGTAGTACCTTTTATCACAACATTTGCCCCTATAATGGGCTCACCTTGGGGATCCGTGACATACCCCGTGATTCGACTTTGTGCAAATGCCACCATAGAAATGAATAGCAAAACGCTGGTTAACAAAAATTTTCGATACATCATAATCTCAGATTTTAAAGTTTTAACTAATCTCATTTTTTCAAACGCATACAAATATATCCAAACAATAACTAAAATTAGATTAATAATCATTCATGCAGCCTACACAAATCGTGCAATGAATGATTTATATACCACAAATACAATAATTATTTCTATTTTTGAGATAAATATAAAAACAGCCTTTGGTCATGAAGCAGAAAAAACTCTTCCTACTATTCATTATGCTATTGTCTTGCTCTAACCGGATGACAGCGCAAGTACCTCCTTATATCGTTCAAGAAATCGGAATCGAACAAGGACTGTCCAATAATTATGTAGTCAACATTACACAAGATAAAAAGGGGTTTCTATGGTTTGCCACGGAAGAAGGATTAAATAAGTTTGATGGAACCAGATTTACCACATACTATAAAAACACCCCATCAAAAAACTCTCAAAGCATAACCGGTAATGAATTAAACATAGTATGCGCTGACCCCAGACGTCCGATTGTTTGGATAGCTACTCAACGGGAAGGACTGAACGCTTATAATTATGAAACACAGAACTTTACCATTTATCAGCATAAGGAAGAAGACAGCTCTAGCTTGATCACCAATGACGTAACTTACATAACTCCATCAACACAATCAGATGATGGATTATGGGTCTGTACTTATTATCGAGGTATTGACTATTTGAATATAACCACCGGAGAATTCACACATTATAATAAACATACAATACCCGCTTTACCTTCTGAACAAACATGGACTATCATGGAAGAAGGAAATAATACATTATATATTGGGCATGTTGACAACGGCTTGAGCATTCTCTCCCTGAAAGATAAATCCGTCAAACACTTTATACACAACCCGCAAGACCCACACAGTTTACCAGGGAACGATGTACGCTGCATCTATAAAGATACAAATGAGAATATATGGATTGGTACGAATAAAGGCTTGGCTTTGTTCAATCCAAACACAAACTCATTTACAAACTTTCACATGAATCCCGGCAATTCCCAAGGGGCCTTATCCAGTTATATTTTCTCCATTAAACAATTTAAAGATAACAAACTCTGGATTGCGACTGAATTGAACGGTATTATGATCCTGGATTTACGGCAAAATCAATTCCTTCTGCCGGAACAGATACATTTTGAATCTATCCGGGAAGGTGATGACAATTACAGTTTATCAAACGCCAGCATTCGATATGTCTTTCAAGATTCATTCAATAATATATGGATTGGTACCTGGGGAGGAGGAATTAATTTTATCAGCAGCCGTCCCCCTTCATTCAATACATGGAACTACTCATCCATCCAAACTAACGAAAGAGCTTTAAATAACAAGGTAGTATGCAGTATTTGTAGCGACATGCAAGGAAAACTGTGGATAGGGACTGACGGAGGAGGAATTAATGTTTTTGAAAATGGGAAACGAACAGCCATTTATAATAAGGAGAATGGAAAACTCATGTCCAATTCAGTACTATGCTCCTTGAAAGACTCTGAGAACAATTTATGGTTCGGCACTTATTTAGGGAACATAAGTCATTATAATAAGCAATCAGGAGAATTCAAAACCATCGAACTTGAAAAAGGTAAATTATTAGATATCAGAACCTTTTATGAAGACCAGGAGAAAAATATTTGGATAGGTACACACAAAGGAATTTACGTTTTCAGTCTTTCCAAGAAGAAAGTTGTCAAGCATTACAATACTCTCAATTGCCAACTACCTGAGAATTTAGTGCGTAGCATCGCACAAGATGACAAAGGACGTTTCTGGATAGGGACATTCGGAGGAGGAATCGGCGTATATACTCCTCAAATGCAATTAATCAAGAAGTTTAATCAGTACGAGGGTTTCTGCTCAAATACCATCAACTCAATATATTTAAGTAAAAGCAAACAGGTTTGGGTTGCTACAGGAGAAGGGTTAGTCTGTTTTCCTACATCCGACTCTTTTGACTACCAAATATTCCAAAGAGAAGAAGGTTTGCCTAACACACATATAAGAGCAATCACAGAAGATGAAAACAGCAATATATGGGTTAGTACAAATACAGGAATTAGCTGCTACATTATAGCACAAAAGCGTTTCTACAATTATGATCATTTCAATAACATTCCACAAGGAAACTTCATGAGCGGATGCGTTACTAAAAACAATGATGGAGTTATTTATTTTGGTTCTATCAATGGACTATGTTTCTTTACTCCCGATATTGCAATGAGTAAACTCGAAACTCCACCGGTAGTCATTACCGAGATGAAAATATTCGAACGGTTAGAGACAACCAAGAATAATGAAATATTTATTCCCATATTAGAAAAAGGGGAGGTTGAGCTTACACATACCCAAAGCAGCTTTAGCTTGACATTCAATATACAAGATTACTCTCTCGTTAACCAAGTGGAATACACTTATATGTTGAAGGGACTCGATAAATTATGGTATGTCGTTAACGAAAACAACAGTGTCACTTTCCGAAATATCCCGCCGGGTAAATATGAGTTCCTCATCAAAGCACGGGTACACAATCAGGAATGGCCGGAAGAAGCGACTTCACTTACCATCCGTGTCAATCCCCCTCTTTGGCTGACGTGGTGGGCAAAGCTTATCTATATTTTAGTATCTATCAGCATCATTTATCTTATCTTGCATGCATATAAAAAGAAGCTGGATTTGGAAAGCCTCTACACTTTGGAAAAGAAAAACCATGAGCAAGAACAGGAATTGAACCAGGAACGTCTGCGGTTCTACACCAATATCACCCATGAACTACGTACACCGTTGACCTTAATCCTTGGTCCCTTGGAAGATATGCAAAAAGAAACCTCACTTCCGGCAAAACAAGCCCAGAAGTTATCTGTCATCCATCAGAGTGCACTACGGTTGCTCAACTTGATTAATCAAATACTGGAATTCCGGAAGACAGAGACACAAAACAAGAAATTGTGTGTCAGCAAAGGCAATATCGCTCCTCTGATCTATGAGATAGGGCTTAAATACAAAGAACTAAATCAAAAGACCAAGATTGATTTCCAGATTCAAATAGAAAAAGAAGAAATGTTTCTTTTCTTCGATAAGGAAATCATTACCATTGTTTTAGATAATCTTATTTCCAACGCAATCAAATATACGGAACAGGGACGCGTCACTCTAAGTTTGTATCAAACGATGCGCAATGAAGTTGCTTATACGGAGATAAAAGTCAGTGACACGGGATATGGAATTTCTGCTGAAGCCCTGCCACATATTTTTGACCGTTATTATCAGGAAAGCGGCAAGCATCAGGCATCCGGAACAGGCATTGGCCTGGCCCTAGTGAAGAATCTGGTCACCCTGCATGAAGGAGAAATCCGGGCAGAAAGTATGCAAAACGAAGGAAGTACTTTCTATATCAGCCTATTGACGGATAATATCTATCCCAATGCCTTACACGCAGATTCTACAGAACCGATTCAAGAAGATACGAATCAGGAAGCAAGCCTTGAATATCCACAAGAAACCACACTGGATACCGGTAAACCGATCCTGTTGATTGTAGAAGACAATGAAGAGATACAGAAATATATCGCCGAGTCCTTTGCCGATTCGTTCGAAGTACTCACCGCCTACAATGGAGAAGAAGGGAAGCAACAAGCTCTTAGCCGCATCCCGGATATTGTAGTCAGCGATATTATGATGCCTGTCATGGACGGTATCACTCTATGTCGCCAATTAAAAGAGGATGTACAAACCAGTCATATTCCTGTCATCCTATTGACAGCCAAGGATTCTCTGCAAGACAAAGAAGAAGGATATGAGGTAGGAGCCGATTCTTATCTGACAAAGCCTTTCAGTGCTTCTCTACTGCGCAGCCGTATCAACAATCTGCTGGAATCAAGAAAGAAACTGATAGCTCAATTCCAGACACAATCCGTTCCGGACAATCAGGCAGATTTAAAAGAAAAACGTATCGTAATCGCCGAAGCTCTAAGCAAGCTGGATAATGAATTTATTGAAAAAATCACCCTTTTAATCGAAGAAAACCTCTCTTCGGAGAAGATTGATATTACCTATCTTTCAGACAAGATGTGTATGAGCGGTTCCACCCTCTACCGGAAAATGAAAGCACTGACAGGATTATCGACCAACGAATATATCCGGAAAGTGAAAATGCAAAATGCAGAACGTTTATTGCTTGAAGGGAAGTTCAACATCTCTGAAATCGCCTATAAAGTAGGAATGAACAGTACGGGGTATTTCCGTCAATGCTTTAAAGAGGAATTTGGCGTCTCGCCTTCGGATTACCTGAAGCAGATCATACAATCATAAAAAGGGAGAGAGCCATTTACACTTAATACGTTTTGAGAAACAAATTTTGCTCCTGCCGAAAAAGAAGAGGGTAAAGTCATAATGCCTAAATTAAAAGGAAAGAGTCCGGTGCTAACACCGAACTCTTTATCTATCTTGCTAATTTATAAACCGTCCAACTTTTTTGGGGCCACTTCAAACGATGCGGCAGGGGTATTTCTCTAAAGAAAAACGTTTTAACACATTCTTTATAAATCTGATTTATAATAAAGGAGGGGAGGAACCTATTAAAACAGAGCCTGTTAAACAGCATCTACAAAAAGAAAACATTACAAGCAGTAGTCGTGCGAACTAAGTCATTCCCTCAATTCTTCAGTCATTGTCTTTAGTAATGACCTGCTATCACTTAACGGCAAATCCGTAGCTAAATCCCAACTCATCATACCTTTCAGCTTCTGTTCTTTTGCATAACGGGTTTTGATACGAATGTTATCCTGACCGTCAAACACATAAGTATCTCCCTGATAGATCACTTCATTCTGTGCAGGACTCGTAACCAATCCATTCTGTACAAAATTGAAATAAGCCTCTGTCTTCTTTGAATTATCTTTGGTCACCCCATAAAAAGGAACTCCTGCCACCAGTTTTTCCTTCGGAATACCATACTCCAATACCATCTGTATATCCGAACAATATTTCTCTATCGGAAAACGAACCGGTGAAGGACCATAGCACTGAAGTGAAATAAAATCAACAGCTTCAATAGCTTCCTTACTAATCTTATAACAAACAGGATGCAGAGATACACTGAAAAGATACTTGTTTCCCAACACTTCCCGCATCTTCAGGATAGCCAAACTATAATCTTTATATTCTTTCTCATTTTCTGCCCACTCAAAATCAAGATCAATGCCATCCAGTTTATTCTTTTCCAGTACAGTCTTTATGTTCTTTGCAAACGTCGTACGAGCGGCCTCATCGGCCACCATCGCTTTCCATTCGCCACTGGAAGCTCCCAAACGTATTTTCACTTTTGTACCTTTTACTTTTGCACGAACCGATTTAATCAAACCTTCCCAAGTGGTCACCCCTTTTCCCTGAAATGCACGTGGATTCTCAAATGACAATGATCCGTCTTTATTAGGATGAACATTCAAGAAAATAAGGTCGTCACTTGCCCGCAAGCTTTCTGTAGAGATACGATCACGATTGTAAAAATTACCCCGCACATAAGAACTGACCATATAGTCTTGCTGTGCAAACAATGATAATCCAACAAACAAAAAAAAGAAGAATACAATTTTTCTTAGCATTAGCATAATGATTGATAATTAAAACGTTTAGATTGCAAAAATACGCATATCAAAGGGAAACAGATGTTCAAAAACAACTATAATACTTCCAAAAATCAACATAAAGTTTTCTATTCAGAAATTTACAACAGATAAATATTGAATTCTCTAACATCATCCAAAGGGATAAGAATAATATTTGCAGGTTTCTACTAAAACATAAATAAAAGAAAGAGTTCCATTTTCCGCAAAAAAAGCCTATCTTTGTTCCGTTAAGATAATAAATCACGCATAAAACTCATGCCAAGAGATTCATTTTGCATACAATATACCAACTGTACGGGATGTCCAAAAAATGTTGAGAATATCCTTGTATATAGAAACTTACCTAAAGGAGAGCATATCCCCAAGGATAAGTGTACGCAGAATTGTATGCTTTTTATGATAAAGGGCGAATTACTTATCAATAGCGAAGAGCATCCCGGAATAACGTTACGCGAGAGACAAATTGTTTTGCAAGCTATTGGCTCCAAGGTCGAAATACTGGCACTGACAGATGTTGAATACGTTGTCTACTGGTTCAACGAACTGCCTTTGCTTTGCGAAGACCGATATAGGGAAATGATGGAACAGGCGGAAGCTCCTTTGACCTACACTCCACTGATTATGAGCGAAAGGCTTTACCACCTTGTCACCAGTATGCCCGAATTCCTCGCTGAGGAAAACCCTTGCAGCAAGTATATCGACTTAAAATGCAAAGAACTGGTTTTCTTGATTACCAACTTCTATCCGCTGCCCCAACTGAGTTCATTCTTCTATCCGATCAGCACTTATACGGAAAGTTTCCACTATTTCGTCATGCAGAATTACAGCAACGTGAAGAACGTGGAAGAATTTGCGCATCTGGGAGGATATACGACCACTACTTTCCGCCGCCTTTTCAAAAACCTCTATGGTGTGCCCGTATACGAATGGATACTGGAAAAGAAACGGGAAGGAATCCTGGAAGACCTGCAGCACACCAAAATGCGAATCACTGAAATCTGTAACAGATACGGATTCGACTCCCTGTCTCATTTCGCCCACTTTTGTAAAGACTCTTTCGGAGATACCCCACGCGCTTTACGCAAGAAAGCAGCCGGCGGTGAGAAAATCGGAAAAGTACAATAAACAGCCTCATTCTACTAATGTGCCAATCAGTTGCACCATGCGTACATACTGGCTGGCATATTGACACATTGGCGCATTGATCCATTATTAAAGAATTATTTCTTTAATTCCTTGCTCAATCAATCTATTTCCCCTATTTTTGCAGTCTGTAAGAGGTGTAAAACGTCGAAATTTTAGTTCTAACAATTAAATAATTTAAATTCAATCATTTATGTGGTTAAGTAATTCATCTGTAGGAAGGAAAGTGGTGATGAGCGTTACCGGTATCGCCCTTGTCCTGTTTCTAACATTTCACATGGCGATGAACTTGGTTGCAATCATCTCGGCTGATGGTTACAACATGATTTGTGAGTTCCTGGGAGCAAACTGGTATGCGTTAGTGGCTACCGCAGGACTAGCCGCTCTTTTTGTGATTCACATCATCTACGCATTCTGGCTGACAATGCAGAATCGCAAAGCGCGTGGTAGCGAACGCTATGCAGTGGTTGACAAACCAAAAACTGTAGAATGGGCATCTCAAAACATGTTGGTGCTGGGTCTGATCGTTATCGTAGGTCTTGGTTTGCACCTCTTCAACTTCTGGGCAAAAATGCAGTTGCCGGAACTGATGCACAACATGGGCATGCACGCTGATACACTGACGCTGGCTTATGCCGCTAATGGTGCTTATCACATCCAGAAGACTTTCTCTAGCCCGGTTTACGTAGTTCTTTACCTCGTTTGGCTGTTTGCTTTGTGGTTCCACCTGACTCACGGTTTCTGGAGCTCTATGCAATCACTGGGATGGAACAACAAAGTATGGATCAATCGTTGGAAATGCATTTCTAACATTTATTCTACGATTGTTGTACTCGGTTTCGCACTGGTAGTAGTGGTATTCTTCGTGAAAACACTGATTTGTGGCGGTGCTTGCTAAATAGTAAATTGTAAATGATTAAATTGTAAATAATATTATGATCAAGATAGATTCAAAAATTCCAGAAGGCCCGGTGGCTGAGAAATGGACCAACTATAAAGCTCACCAGAAATTGGTGAACCCCGCTAATAAACGTCGTTTGGACATCATCGTTGTGGGTACGGGTCTGGCAGGTGCTTCTGCCGCTGCTTCACTTGGTGAAATGGGTTTCAGAGTATTCAATTTCTGTATTCAGGATTCTCCCCGTCGTGCACACTCTATCGCTGCACAGGGTGGTATCAATGCTGCAAAGAATTATCAAAATGACGGTGACTCCGTTTACCGTCTGTTCTACGATACTGTAAAAGGTGGTGACTATCGTGCCCGTGAAGCTAACGTATATCGTCTAGCTGAAGTGTCTAACGCTATCATCGACCAATGTGTAGCACAAGGTGTTCCTTTCGCTCGCGAATATGGTGGTACACTGGACAACCGTTCTTTCGGTGGTGCACAGGTATCCCGTACTTTCTACGCTAAAGGCCAGACTGGTCAGCAGTTGTTGCTGGGTGCTTACTCTGCATTGAGCCGTCAGGTAAACGTAGGTACTGTAAAACTGTACACTCGTTATGAAATGCAAGATGTGGTGATCGTTGACGGACGTGCTCGCGGTATCATCGCTAAAAATCTTGTAACAGGTGAACTGGAACGCTTCGCCGCTCACGCAGTAGTTATCGCTACCGGTGGTTATGGTAACGCTTACTTCTTGTCTACCAACGCTATGGGTTGTAACTGTACAGCTGCTATCTCTTGCTACCGCAAGGGTGCTGTATTCGCTAACCCTGCATACGTTCAGATTCACCCGACTTGTATCCCGGTACACGGTGACAAGCAGTCTAAACTGACTTTGATGTCTGAATCTCTCCGTAACGACGGTCGTATCTGGGTTCCGAAGAAAAAAGAAGATGCTGTGAAACTTCAGAAAGGCGAAATCAAAGGAAGTGATATTCCTGAAGAAGACCGCGACTATTACTTGGAACGCCGCTATCCGGCATTCGGTAACCTGGTTCCGCGTGACGTTGCCAGCCGTGCCGCTAAAGAACGTTGCGACGCAGGTTTCGGTGTAAACAACACAGGTTTGGCCGTATTCCTCGACTTCTCTGAAGCTATCAACCGTTTGGGTATCGACGTTGTTCTTCAACGTTATGGTAACCTCTTCGATATGTACGAAGAAATCACTGACGTTAATCCGGGCGAACTGGCTAAAGAAATCAGTGGTGTGAAATATTATAACCCGATGATGATTTATCCGGCTATCCACTATACAATGGGTGGTATCTGGGTAGACTACGAACTGCAAACCACTATCAAGGGTCTGTTCGCTATCGGTGAATGTAACTTCTCCGACCACGGTGCAAACCGCCTCGGTGCTTCTGCATTGATGCAAGGTTTGGCTGACGGTTACTTCGTATTGCCTTACACTATCCAGAACTATCTGGCAGATCAGATCACTGTTCCTCGTTTCTCTACCGATCTTCCTGAATTTGCTGAAGCTGAAAAAGCAGTTCAAGCTAAGATCGACAAGTTCATGAGCATCCAGGGTAAAGAATCTGTTGATTCTATCCACAAGAAACTGGGTCATGTCATGTGGGAATATGTAGGTATGGGACGTACGGCAGAAGGCCTGAAGAAAGGTATCGCCGAACTGAAAGAAATCCGCAAGGAATTCGAAACGAACTTGTTTATCCCCGGTTCTAAGGAAGGTATGAACGTAGAGCTTGACAAAGCAATCCGTCTGTACGACTTCATCACTATGGGTGAGCTTGTTGCTTACGACGCATTGAACCGTAACGAAAGTTGTGGTGGTCACTTCCGTGAAGAATACCAGACTGAAGAAGGAGAAGCAAAACGTGATGACGAAAACTTCTTCTATGTAGCATGCTGGGAATATCAAGGTGACGATGAAAAGGCTCCGGTATTGCACAAAGAACCGCTGGTATACGAAGCTATCAAGGTTCAGACTCGTAACTACAAGAGCTAATCGGTGAAGTTAAACATTTAAAAGAATTAGAAGAAAATGGATAAAAATATATCATTTACACTGAAGGTATGGCGCCAAGCTGGTCCGAAAGCTAAAGGTGCTTTTGAAACCTACCAAATGAAAGATATCCCCGGTGATACTTCCTTCCTCGAAATGCTGGATATTCTGAACGAACAGCTCATCAGCGAAAGAAAAGAACCGGTAGTATTCGATCATGACTGCCGCGAAGGTATCTGCGGTATGTGTTCTCTTTACATCAACGGACACCCGCACGGTCCTGCAACAGGTGCTACTACTTGCCAAATCTATATGCGTCGTTTCAACGATGGTGATACCATCACTGTTGAACCTTGGCGTTCGGCTGGTTTCCCTGTCATCAAAGACTTGATGGTAGACCGTACTGCATACGACAAGATTATGCAAGCTGGTGGTTATGTAAGCGTACGCACAGGTGCTCCGCAGGATGCTAACGCTATCCTGATCGCGAAACCTATCGCTGACGAAGCTATGGATGCTGCTTCTTGTATCGGTTGCGGTGCTTGTGTAGCTGCATGTAAGAATGGTTCTGCTATGTTGTTCGTTTCTGCAAAAGTTAGCCAGTTGAACTTGTTGCCGCAAGGTAAACCGGAAGCTTTGCGCCGTGCAAAAGCTATGTTGTCAAAGATGGATGAACTGGGATTCGGTAACTGTACAAACACTCGTGCTTGTGAAGCTGAATGTCCGAAAAATATTTCTATCAGCAACATCGCTCGCTTGAACCGCGACTTCATCATCGCAAAATTAAAAGACTAGAAATTGCTAGATTTCAATAGCGAGAGCTTAATTTGATTAATGACAGAATCCCCTGCCGGCTAGTCCGACAGGGGATTTCTTTATGTATGAGTAGATCACAATTATTATTAATACGGATCAGTAACATGAACTTTTAATTCATAAGTTTCACCGATTTCACCTTATAGCCAGAACTGTTATGAATGAGAGAATTACGGGTGAAAGCGAGGATTGAAATAAGGTAAAATCATTCGTTACCGCGTAAGCGTCTCCGCGATTCTATATAGTGTATTAAAATAAAAAGGCTAATGATCCCTTTTTAGTCATTAGCCTTTTCC
>NZ_JBDFVF010000034.1:0-78366 GCF_040913205.1 Bacteroides sp. MSSM.1001136sp1_RTP21357st2_D2_RTP21359_211015
CAACTTTTAATAGGATTAAGAAAGAAGAAGACAGTTGAAATAAAAAAGAGATTACCACCAAATTTGACGAAGAACCAAAAAACATTTGCAGAAGCTGAATTCAGCGGAGACTGCTGAATTCAAATTGTAAATACGACACCTCCTTATGAATCAGGCTGAATTTATCCGGGTAAAATTTGCTCTATTTCTTTCAACTCGTCTGCCGTGAACTCCAAATGTTCCAGCGCTTTCAAATTGTCGGCTAACTGATTCACAGAACTTGCACCTACAATCACTGATGTCATTCTTTCGTCTTTCAGCACCCATGCCAAAGCCATTTCAGCCAGCGTTTGCCCACGGCGGCGGGCTATTTCATTTAATTGACGGGCAGCTTCTACCTTTTCATGCGTCACTTGAGATTGTTGAAGAAAACCCGAAGAACGGGCAGCACGGGAACCTTCCGGAATGCCGTTCAGATATTTATCGGTCAATAATCCTTGTGCCAAAGGAGAGAAAGCTATGAAGCCGGAACCGTACTCCGCTGCTAAAGGAAGTGATTCAGCCTCAACCGCACGATCGAACATACTATATCGATATTGGCTGATAAGACAGGGAACACCGGCTTTTGCCATCATCTCATAGGCAACACGGGCTTGTTCGGGAGGATATTTAGAAATTCCGATATACAATGCTTTACCTTGCTTCACAATATCAATCAATGTCTGAATGGTTTCTTCAACTGGAGTGACTCCGTCATAACGATGACTATAAAAGATATCAAAATACTCCAAACCTGTCCGGCAGAGACTTTGGTCAATGCTCGCCATCAGATTTTTTCGAGAGCTATTTCCGCCATAAGGACCTGCCCACATGTCATGACCGGCCTTGGAAGAGATAATCATTTCATCCCGGTAGCCTTGAAAGTTCTCTTTCAAGATTCGTCCGAAATTTACTTCGGCACTTCCGGGAGCAGGACCGTAATTATTTGCCAAGTCAAAATGAGTAACACCGTGATCGAAAGCATACTTAATCATGTCGGTTGCTACATTGAAATTGTCCACACTACCGAAATTATGCCACAATCCCAAAGAGATTAGAGGTAACTGCAAGCCACTCTTGCCACAATATGTATAAGGCATCTGTTCGTAACGATCAGCTGCCGGCTGATAACTGAAAGAGTTTTCCATAAAGCAGAATGTTTATATTTTCCTTTCACAAAGAAAGGAAAAATATTCCAATTACGGCTTCAACCGGATATTAAAAAGAAGGCGGATCAGAACTGGAAATAGATAAACGGCTGAATCTCCGAACTCTTCATCTGAATAACAAGGTAAATCAAAGCTATCATCAACACTGCTTTTCCTACGAACGGTAGACGGATCACTCCCCGGCAAGCTGCATTTTCCCAGCTATCGGGAGCAAAATGAAGCAGGAAGCCGAGCAACATTAATGCGAATACTTTCCAATATCCTTCAAGTAACTGTGGGAACAGTTGCGGACGGAAAGTAGTGAATATCTGTCCCAGCATATCCATTGAGTTCTGAAAATCGGCATTACGGAAGAAAATCCAGCAGAAGCAGACAAAATGGAAAGTAATAACCACTCCGAATACACGCCGCCAACCATGACTTTGTTCTCCTTTCTTACGCCCGGTGATGGTCATCCACATTTTATGCAATGCTAAAGCAACTCCATGGAAGGTTCCCCAAAGAACGAAGTTCCAAGATGCGCCATGCCATAATCCACCCAGAAACATGGTAATGATAAGATTCAGATATTGCCGGAACTTACCTTTTCGGTTTCCTCCTAAAGAAATATATAGATAATCCCGCAGCCAACTAGACAAAGAGATGTGCCAACGACGCCAGAATTCGGTAATGGAGGCAGACTTATAAGGAGAATTAAAGTTGAGATTAAAATGAAAGCCCAACAATAAAGCGATACCGATAGCCATGTCACTATATCCGGAAAAGTCGCAGTAAATCTGTAAAGCATAACCATACACTCCCATCAGATTCTCAACACCCGAATAGAGAGTAGGATTATCAAAAATACGTTCTACAAAGTTGATGCTGATATAGTCGGAGATAATGGCTTTCTTGAAAAGACCGGATACGATCAGGAAGATTCCGCGGCCGAACATCTCCTGCGAAACAAAGAGAGGTTTCCGGATTTGCGGGATAAAATCGCGGGCACGCACGATAGGTCCTGCCACCAACTGGGGGAAGAAAGATACGTAGAAAGCATAGTCCAAAAGATTCGTCAATGGCTTTATGTCCCTCCGGTAAACGTCGATGGTGTAGCTTAGCGACTGGAAAGTAAAGAAAGAGATACCGACCGGCAGGAATATATCAAGGGCGGTAAACTCTCCTCCCATCAATGACGCTATCACTCCACCCAGGAAATTGGTATATTTGAAATAGACAAGAAGTCCCAGATTGATACTCAGACTCAAAACTACTAATCCTTTACGTTTCCAATACCCTTCTGCACGATCCATTAGCTGTGCAAGAAAGAAGTCGGCAACGGTGACTATAGCAAGCAGAAAGAAGTATGTGCCGCTACTCTTGTAGTAGAAATAATAGGAAAAGAGGGTGACAAACAAGATGCGGGCAGTGTATTTACGTTGTAACAACACATACACTACCATGAAAGCAGCGAACAGCCAAAGGAAGATACCGCTGCTGAATATCATCGGGGCTTGCGGATCGTAGGTAAGTACCTCTTTTAGTCTACTGAAATCTATATCAATGGGAAACATAGTCATTATATGCTTGTATAAGTGCTTGGTATAATAAATTTCCTTGCAGGATGTATCCTTCAGGTAAATAATGTACATGATCGGGACGCATCAGGTTTGCCTCCGTCCAGTTGGTGCAGGCACGACGCTTCCCTCCGACTACATCATACATATCCCACACGAGCAGGCGATGGTCTTTGGCATAACGGCGGATAGTTTCCGCTGCTGTTGCCGTACGGGGATTGATGGCATACGTGCGTCTACGCCTCCGTTGCCGGAAACTTTCATAGGAACCGGGAGGGGTAGTCAGAAGAATGGGGATGTTAGGAAGACTGTCGCGCAACAGTTTCACAAGTTCATCCATCTGATTGTAGTGCACATTTATATTATAACGCCGGTTATGGCTTTCATTGGTTCCGAAAGAGAGAATCAGCAATTCGGGTTTCAAGGCAGCGATTTCGGTAATACGATCCGGATGGGTAAATGTTAGGCAAGTAGCTCCGTTGACGCCTTTATCAATATAAGAAATGGCACCAAAGGTTTCTGCCAAACGGGCACCGGTGGTTTGGGGATAGATATGTCCACGCACGTGGCTATCGCCAATATGAACGATGCGGACTGTATCTTCGGAGAGTCCGGCACGTACCTGGCGGAGATGTTCAAAGACGGGAGCCAGCAGAGCAATGCTGTCAATAATCTCATTCCGTCCGGTTTCGCGAAAAGCAGCAGGGAAGGCTACTTGTACGTTGATCGTATCATTCGCCCAGTTCATTTCCCGTAAAGGCTTTATCCGCTTTGCAGTCTTTCCCAATGGAGAGCATACAGGCATACGGTCTTGCGCGATTGTTTCTGTAAGAAAACAAGGGACACTCAACATACCGGCGAGAATGAGAATAAAGATGGACAGCAGGTTACTCTTTCTCATAAGCACGCCTCCTGTCGTATTGTTCCTTACCATAGATCATGGTTTCATAAAGCAATCCAGCCAAATGCTTACCGCCACGGAAGTTTATATGCGTATAATCGTAGTTTGCCATAGAGGGTTTGGCATGGACGAGTTTTGCCATACTGCCTTCTCCGCCCATTGCTTCAAACATATTCCAGAATGCAATACCGCTTTCAGCAGCAATGTTCTGCTGATAACGAATCAGATTCTTAACACCGGGCATGGTACGGAGTTCGCCGTTTTCGTTCTTATAATCACGGTCGCCAACGCTCAATAACAGAATTCCGGCTTGTGGGAAACATTCTTTCAGATGCTCGATAGCTGTAATCAATCCTTTCTGGTAATTATCATAATTGCGTCCCCGTTCGGTAGCTACATTCAATCCATATTCGAGGATAATCAGGTCGTAAGGACGCTGGCGGTTAAACTGCTTCAACGTTTGTACCGGAATACCGCGCAGGGAAAGACCGGAACTGCCACGCAACGAGAAGTTATCGAGAATGATTCCTTTCTTTCCATCCATTGCCAAGCCATAGAACAGGGCAGAGTCCGCACGATCTACTGTCCAACGGATAGAACCGATGCGTCCGTCCACCTGAACTTGTTGTAATCCATCAGAAGGGCCTAAAGAGTAATTCTTGCTTTCTCCTTTGTTCACACGGGCAGAAAGAAGAACGGAATCTTTATTATAGAAGAAGATAGAAGCACGTTGGCAAGTATCGAGCAGGGAGGCGTATTTATTTTGTCCGCGTAGTTCTACATAAGCTCCGTTCCGGGGGACAAAATAGTGTCCGGAAATGCCTTGTTTCTTCTTATCGAAATAGATACTGTCTGTTACTGCATGGCTGGACCATCCGCCAAATGTATGCCGTACCGTAGGACGGTAACCGCTTGTCATGGAAGTGATGGTAACAAAACCTACACCACAACCGCCGAATTGTTTCTGAAGCATTTCGCGCAAGTCGGCTGTAAATATATCCGCTTCGATAAAAGAGTCTCCGAATACGGCAATGCGTACCTGTTTGTCATCAGAGTCATCTGAATCACTGGAAGAGATACGATTGAGTGCTTCATAAAAAGGAGCCATCCCCCGGAGGGTGGAATCACTGTAATCTTCAATGCAAGTCATACCTGCACGACAAGTATCTACAAAGACCGGCTTTACAACTGGAGGCAAAGGGATACTGTCCGAATCAGCTGTGGCAATCTCCGATTCCGGATAACGAAGGTCGCTCAAAAGGTCTACACGCCTCATCGTGTGCCCGTCAATGGTCAGTACCGGAAGCCAATGAAGCCCGAGTAAGGCTGCAAATACAATCAGTACGAACCACAACGAATATTTCAAATAATTCTTTATTATCTCCATAATGTTTCTAAAATCCCAAACGACCGCAAAGATAGACAAAAGCCACAAAAAGAAAGGAGAATCTACATTATTTATTAGATTCTCCTTTCCTTTTTATCTATCTACCGGATCACATTTAAATGGTCCGTTCAATGTTCCACACAAATGCACGCAAACCTAATTGTTCCGTCTGCAAATCCATTTTATGCAAGGTGTCGAGCAATGAATCGACTTTGTTATCTTCTACCACTGTCAGGATAGCCGAGCACATACTTGGCCAGGCATGGCTTCCGAAATGCGGATCGCCTGTTTTCGAACCACGTCCCTGTACTTTTTCAAGGTATGTAAAGCCACGACAACCCAAACGGTCGAGCAACGCCATGATTCGTTCGTAATAAGCCTGGTCGAATGTTATCAATACTGATTTCATATTTCTTTTCTGTTATTTCTTAATAATGTTATCTTTATTCGCCTGGAAATAAACGTCCAATTCACGTTGACGGCGGAGTTTACGACGACGGTTCTTGATACCAGTTCCCGCGAATACACAATATAGAGTAGGAATCAAAATCAATGTCAAAACAGTAGATATCGTCAAACCACCGATTACGGCAATTGCCATCGGACTCCACATTTCCGAACCTTGACCGCCACCGATAGCCATCGGAATCATACCGAGAACGGTAGTAGCGGTGGTCATCAGTACCGGACGAAGACGGCTCTTACCTGCTGTTACCACAGAGTTCAAAACAGCCAATCCACGTTCTCGACAAAGGGTAATGTAGTCAATAAGCACAATACCGTTCTTCACCACAATACCAATCAACATGATACCTCCCAATAAACTCATGACACTCAATGTGCTGTTCGTAAAGAATAGTGCCATCAAGACACCACTAAACGCAAACGGCAGGGAGAACATGATGATAAACGGATAAGTCAGTGACTCGAACTGCGCTGCCATCACGATAAATACCAGAACAACAATCAGGATGGCAAGTGTTCCCAAATCGCGGAATGAATCCTGCTGATCTTCGTACGAACCGGAAATCTGGATGGTGACTTCTCCCGGAAGATCCATTTTATCTATCACCTTATTTCCGGCAGCCACTACGTCGCCCAGCGGAGCTCCGGAGATTACAGCGGAAACGGTCACGATACGTTCGCGGTCTTTACGTTCGATGGTAGGAGGTGCAAAACGTTCGACTACCTTTCCGACGTCTTTCACACGAACGGATTGTCCCTGTGCATTGTAAATGAGGATATTTTCGAGACTCTCCAGGCTTGTACGGTATTCAGGTGCGTAACGCACTTTGATATCATATTCATCTCCGTCCTCACGATATTTAGATGCTACCGCACCATTGACACGGTTACGCAGATAGTTACCAGCAGTTGAAAGATTCAAGCCATGCATCGCCAGTTTTTCACGGTCGAAGTCTACCTGGTATTCCGGTTGGTAGTCACTACGGCTGATATTTACCTCGGTCACGCCTTTTACTTTCAATAATTCACGTTTCAGACGGGCTGCTACGCTATCGGTTACTGTCATATCGTATCCGTAAACCTCAAAGTCGGCACTTGCCTGCGCGGACATACCCGTGTTACTACCTCCGAGGATTACCTGTGCTTTACTGAATTCCGGATAGGCTTTCAAATCTTCACGCATCTCATCACAGACTGCTTCCAAAGTGATGTCACGATCACCCGGGTCTACCAAACTGATGTTGAACGAGATTATATGTGAGCCATTGTCCTGCATGGATGCCCAAGTGTTGTCAGAATCAGCCTGACCGACTGTATAGTTACAGACTTTCATTATGTCTTTATACTTCGTCAGCCATTGGTTGGTTAACTTCTGAGATAATTCCTGCGCTATCTCTTTTCGTGTACCGATTGGAAGTTCCAACTGTACGGCAATACGGGCATTATCCTGTGCCGGGAAGAACTCCGTACCGATGCCCTTTGCACACAGCAAACTGACAACGAAGAAAGCAATACATCCCACAATCACAATCGGACGATGACGTACAGCCCAGTTCAACATCTTCGCATACCAAGTATCAAGTCCGTCGAGCGCTTTCTCAATCGGAGTAAAGAAGAGCTTGAACATTTTCGATGGTTTCTTCTGCAAGCGAAGTAACTGAGAACAGAGCATCGGAGTCAAAGATAGTGCGGCGACCGTAGAAATAAACATGATGGCACACATCATCCAACCCAACTGTTTGAAAAGCACACCGGACATACCGCTTACCATCGTCAACGGGAAGAACACGGCAATCATGGTCAACGTAGAAGCAATTACAGAGATTGCCACCTCATTTGTTCCGTGCACGGCTGCCTGTTTCGGATCGGAGCCACGCTCGATATGGGTCGTTACGTTTTCAAGTACCACAATCGCATCATCCACCACCATACCGATAGCAATAGAAAGTGACGAAAGCGAAATAATATTAATCGTATTTCCACTAATCGCCAGGTAAATGAACGAAGCAATCAACGAAAGCGGAATAGTGATACAGATAATCAGCGTCGCACGCCAACGTCCCAGGAAGAGGAACACGACGATGACAACAAAGAGCAAGGCATAAACAACGGTTTCCGTCAAACTGTCGATGGTGTTCAAAATGTTGTCCGAGGTATCGACAATGACACCAATCTTCACGTCGCTCGGCAGGTTCTTTTGAAGCCTCGGCAGCGCGTCGGCCACTTTCTTGGAGATTTCTACCGAATTGGCTCCCGACTGTTTCTGAACTACAATCATAGCACCTTGCACACCATTATTATAGGTTTCCTGTGCACGTTCTTCCACGGTATCGACAATACGGGCTACATCACGCAAAAAGACATTCGCCCCATTGTGTGTACCCACCACTACATCTGCCAACTGACGGGAATCATCAAACTCACCTTCTACACGCAGTGCATAGGTTTCGCTACCAATATCGAAGTTACCACCGGGAATGTTCTTATTCTCGGCTCCGATAATGGAGCTGATTGTTTCAATAGTCAGGTGATAGGCTTCCAGTTTGTTAGGGTCGCAATATACCTGAATCTCACGTTGCGGTGCACCACTGATGGAGACGGTTCCGACTCCCGGAATACGTGCCAGCGGATTTACCACACGGTCGTCCAATATCTTATAAAGCGCTGACTGACTCTCATTGGCCTGTACGGAAAGCAACACGATCGGAATCATGTCCGTACTAAATTTGAAGATGATCGGATTCTCGACATCATCGGGAAGCTGTGAGCTTACCATGTCGAGTTTATCGCGCACATCATTGGTGAGAACGTCAATATCGTTACCAAACTCGAACTCCAATGTAATTAATGACATATTCTCGGAAGAACGGGAGGTGATATGTTTCAGGTTGCTCACCGCATTCAACGTATTTTCGAGCGGGCGAGTCACATTATTTTCTATATCCGAAGCACTTGCTCCGGGATAAGCGGTCATTACCATGATTGTATTCGTGTCAATGTCCGGATACAAGTCGATAGGTAACTTGGACAAAGAGAAAAGACCAAAAATCACCACTGCCAGAAAGCAGAGGGAGGTCATAATCGGTTTCTTAACCGCACCTTCGTATAAACTCATGTTGTTTTATTTAAAAGCCTCTCCCCGCTCCTCTCCCAAGAAGAGGAAGCCGGAAGATCGTTTTGAAATCAGGTTAATTAATAAAAGCATTGGGAGAAAGGTACTGTACATCTCTCATTTGGAAGAAAGTTGGGAAGAGGCTTCCACCTCTACTTCCATACCGTTCACCAAACGTGACTGTCCGGCAACTACAACCTGTGAGTTATCGGGCACACCGGATTTCAACTCGTACTCCGTACCCATGCGTCTACCCAGTTCAACCTTATTATAAGATACTTTACCGTCTTTATAAACGAATACATAACGGTCGCCGGAACCTGCCTGCTTAACGATAGCCAAATCAGGAACAACTACGTTTTCTGCTGTACCGAAGTTCAATGTCGCACGGGCAAACATTCCCGGACGCACACGCTGGTCTTTATTATCCAGTCTGATCTCCACCTGGAATGTACGGGTAGTAGCATCTATGGTAGGGTAAATCAGGTTGATGGTTCCTGTAAAGACTTCATCACCATATACATCGAGTTTCACGTCGACAGGAGTACCTTTTTTCACTTTCGTGAAGTAGGTTTCAGACACGTTAATCAGGAGTTTCACGGGAGTGATCTGTTCTACTACCAGAACCGGTTCTCCACCACTGTACATATCGCCATTATCATAGTTGCGCGCAGTGACTACACCATTGATAGGGCTTTGCAAAGAGGTATTCTCCAGCAGATTCTTATAAGCGGTTTTCTTCACATCGAGTTGCATCTTCGAAGCATCCCACTCTGATTTGGACGCACCGCCCACTTTATATAATTCGTCGATACGGTTGAATTCTATTTCCTGATTATCTAGTTGCAGCTTCGTCTGTTTCAGGTTGGCTGCATCCATCTGCACAAGTTTCTGTCCTTTGGATACGCGGTCGCCCACTTCTACGAAAATCTGATCGATACGTACGGGAGACGAAGGCGCAATATTATTCTTTACTTCGGCTTCCACCGTTGCTGTGTAATCCTGTATTTGATCTACGGGGCGGGCTTTTACGTCTGCCAGCTTCACAATAGGCTTTGCGTCCACATGTTCCGCAGCAGCTTTGTCTTTTCCACCTGTACATGAGCCCATAAACACAGTTAACAGCAGGGCTACCAATTGGATACTTCTTTTCATATTCCTTACTTGTAATTTTTTAGTTGTCTATCTTTATTCTTTTCCCAGAACCTGATCGAGGTCTGCCTTAGCAACCAGGTAATCGTATATGGACTGATTGTAGGTGAGTTGCGCCTGTGTCAGTGACACTTGGGAACTGTTCAGTTCGAGCACCGTGCCCTTACCTACATCATAACGTTTTTCGGCAATCACCACCGCTTTCTTTGCCTGCATCACATTTTCCTTGTTGCTGACTACCTGCTCTGTGCTGGCACTCATATTATTGCGACAACTGACAATCTGCATATTCAACTGTCTTTCCGTATCGATACGATTCCAATCGAGCTGGCGCATCTGGATACGGGCAGATTTCACTTTCGTAAAATTGCTTGCCTTATATAAAGGTATGCTGATATTGAACATCAGGCTGGAACTGTTGCTCCAGTTATAATCGAAGAAATTGATATTCGGATTATACAATGACTGATATTGATAGGAGAAGCTCATGGAAAGAGTCGGCATAAAGTTTGTCTTTAAAGACTTTACATTCTTTTCGAGCAACTTCATGTTCAAGTCCAACTGCTTCATGGTGGTATTGTTGTTCAGATTCACATTCTCTTCTTTCAACTGATTGGCAAACATGGTCGTCTCATAGTTGGTCAGATTATCATTAATCTTTATCTCCACATCGGCAGTGATGCCCATCAGAACTTTTAACTGTAATTTAGCCAAAGTCACCGCATTGGCTGCCGCAATCAGGTTCGGCTTAATGCTGCGCATCTGTACTTCCGCACTGATCTTGTCATATTCGCTCACAGTTCCCTGCTGATATTTGGCATTCACTACATTGTAATTATCTTCTGCCAGTTTATAGCTGCCTTGAAGCACTTCATAGCTATCCTGTGCAAGCATTAACTGATAATAAGCCTTGCTTACCTGATTCACCAGATCCAGTTTGGAAGCACGTGACTTCTCTACTGCCAGTTCAATATCCGTCTTTGTCATCGACATAGCACGGTAAACACCCGGCACAAAGAGTGGCAGGTTAATACTCAACCCGGCATTGGCGGTGTTCGAACCGTCTTGCCCCATCTTGAACGACATATCGTTCAATTTCATTTCAGCCGCTTTAATTGTATGGTCTAAGGAACCGGCAATGCTGGCCTCCGGCAACAGACTTTGCCAGGCTTCCTTGCTGGCAACTCTCTTTAAGGCGATTTCTTCCGCTGCCACTTTCATTGTCGGATTCTCATCCAATGCAATTTCCAAGGCTTTGTCTAAGGTTAAGGTTAGGGTATTCTTCTCCGTCTGCGTGTCCTGCGCCTTTGCAAAACCAAATGCACAGAATGCCACAGCTACCAGAAGGATCTTCCGACCTGTCAATCTTTTCATCTTGTTCATAAACTGAATTTCTAATTTAATCTTAATTGTTTGTCAATAGAACCTCACTTTTACTCTAGTCTTCGATGCGGTTCTTGCGATATTCTTGTATAAAGTCTTCCAGTACCCTTGCTCCTTTTTCGGTGGAGATACCGCGTATATAAGTAAACATGATGGATTCGTACACTTCAATGAAAGGGTATTCATTACAGATGTCCGTATTCAAAAGCACATCAAATTGCTCACGTACCAGCAAATTGACAATAGCGAAGTTTACATCCGAACGAAAGATGCCCTGCTCTACTCCTGTTTTGAAGAAGGACATGGTTTTCATCGAATCGCTGTCCTGCCGATTCTTCATCATCTCATATACTTTGGGATATTTCTTAATGTCTTCAAAAAAGCGTTTGTTCGTCTGATGAAACATCTCAATGCTTTTCTGAAAGACTGCAAGTATCACTTCCAACACATTGTGCGACTGTTCAAAGACTTTCTGCAAATACTTGTCTCTGTCTGCCTGTGCCTTCAGTATGCATTCTTTCAACAACGATTCTTTATCCGAAAAGACTTCGTAGAGCGTACGTTTGGAAATTCCTAATGCTGCTGCAATGTCATCCATTGTAATACTCTTGATGCCTTTTGAAGTAAAAGCTTCTGTTGCCGCCGTTATGATCCGTTCTCTTAACTCTACCCGTTGGGAAGCGTCCTTTCCATGCTCTGTCATCATCCGTTTTTCTATTTTATTAAAATGCAGTTTTCGTTTTCTCTTCATTTCCAAAGGAAAAACGGAACAAAGATATATAGAAAACTCAATTAACAAATTAAGTTTCCAGCTATTTATAGTCCATTTGGGATTTATTATCATTCAATAGAGTGAAATGAAAACAAGTGTTAATAGGAAATTTGGAACAAACACAAAAGAAAGGTAAAAGGAGGGAATATAGGAAGTAAAGTTTTATCGCTAATAGAAGAGATGGGAGCCAATAAATGCCGGATAAATATCGATAAGAATCGACACTTACCCGGCAATAACAGTCACCATTATTAACGAAAAGCGAAAAAGGGTCAATTTATTGTCAGTATTCAATCTGTGTCCTCTTCAGGAAGGCGACTGTTTTATGTATTTCCTTGTACATCACAATGTCATCTTTTACAAAAGGCACTTCTTTCCGATAGGCATGGAGGAAACGCTCAAGAACGGGAGAGGTTTTCTGCGGGCGGCGGAAGTCGATGCCTTGTGCGGCGTTCATCAGTTCGATGGCAAGGATATGTTCCAGGTTGTCCATCACTTTATAGAGTTTGGTGGCGGCATTGGCACCCATGCTTACATGGTCTTCCTGTCCGTTGGAGGAGACTATGGAATCGCTAGAAGCTGCATAGCAGTACATTTTATTCTGGCTGACCATGGAGGCGGCGGCATACTGGGGAATCATGAATCCGGAGTTCAGACCGGGGTTAGCTACGAGAAATTCAGGTAGTCCACGGAGTCCCATAATCAGTTGGGAGACACGGCGTTCGGAGATATTTCCCAATTCGGCCAGGGCGATGGCGAGGAAGTCATAAGAGATGGCAAGCGGTTGCCCGTGAAAGTTTCCGCCGGAGATGATCCGGTCTTCATCGGGGAAGATGGTGGGGTTGTCCGTGACGGAATTGATTTCGGTCAGCAGTACGGAGGCAACGTAGCGGATGGCATCTTTGGTGGCGCCATGTACTTGTGGGATGCAGCGGAAGGAATAGGGATCTTGCACATGTTCCTTGTGGCGTTCGATTAGTTCGCTGCCTGCCAGTAGTTTGCGGAAGGCTTCGCCTGTCTCAATCTGTCCCTGATGGGGACGGATTTGCTGGATGCAGTCCATAAACGGGTCGATACGGCCGTCAAAGGCTTCGAGGGAAAGGGCGGCTATCAGGTCGGCCTTTTTCGAGAGGCGAAAGGCTTTGAGCATAGCAAACACACCGTTGGCACTCATAAATTGGGTGCCGTTCAGCAGGGCTAGTCCTTCTTTGCTCATTAATTTGACCGGTTCCCAGCCAAACTCGTCGAGTACGCTGATGGCTTCGCACTTTTTTCCTTTATAGTAGACATCACCGACACCTATCAGAGGAAGGAAAAGATTGGCGAGCGGTGCCAGGTCGCCGGAGGCTCCAAGGGAACCGCGGTCGTAGACAATTGGCATGACGTCATTATTGAAAAAATCGAGGATGCGTTGCACGGTGATAACTTGTACGCCGCTATGTCCCAATGAGAGGGCGTGGGCTTTGAGAAGCATCATCAGTTTGATGATGACGGGGCGGATTTCTTCGCCTACGCTGCAAGCATGGCTTTTTATCAAGTTCTCCTGGAGGGTTCCCAGTTCATCGGGAGATATATTTTTAGTGCATAGAGAGCCGAAACCTGTTGTTATGCCGTATAATGGTTCTTCGGAAGAAGCTATTTTTTGGTCGAGGTAGTCACGGCATTTCTGGATGCGTAACTTGGCTTCGGGGGCTAGTTCCAGTTTCAGGTTTTCGTTTATAATTCGTTCGATGATTTCGAAGGTCAGTGCTCCGGAACCGATATGGTATACATTCTTACTCATACGCGCAGGTCTTGATTTACGGCATCCAACAATTCTTTTTCTCTCTGACAGGCGGTTTGCTCGATGGCATCGGCTTCGGTTTGCAGCTGGAGGACAAAATCTCTGTCTTTGAGCGAACCGAGGTTGATACGGACATTCAGTAAGGCTCCCAATACGGCGGTACGGGCGGACATCATTGCTACACAGGCATCTGTGACAGCATTCCGGTTACCGAGACGGGCAACATCTGCTATAACGGACATCATATCCAGTGCTTTGCGGGCTACTTCCAACGGAACGAGGGCGGCTTGTTTGGTTGCCTTCTGGATAGCAGCACTTCGGGCGGCTTTCTCTTCGTCGGTTGTTTTAGGTAGTTTAAAGCAGGCAAATACTTCGTTGTAGGCAGCTGAATCTTTGTCAATAAGCGCCATAAATTCGTCCAGCAAACGGAGGGTGATGGTTTGTGCGTGCTGCATTACTTCTTCACTGACTTCGTATCCTTTTTTTCCTACGGTCAGCCGTGCCACCATCGTAGAAAGGGAGGAAGCCAGCGCTCCATTCAAAGCGGCAATACTACCGCCACCGGGCACAGGGTCACTGCAAGCTACTTTATCTAAGAAATCTTTTACGGTTAAATCTGCTAACATGGTATTCTGTTTTTTAAGTGATTAATGAATGAGAGTTTTTCAACTATTAAGCGACGGGATAAAGTATGCCGCCTTTAATAGTCATGATTACGCAATTCATGCCTATATAGTAAGGTAGAATATGATAGTTGTCGGAATTGAGAATGACGAAATCGCCTTGTTTACCTACTTCGATACTTCCAATACGGTCGGCTCGTTGAAGGGCGGCGGCTCCGTTCAGGGTGAGAGCAGTGATGGTTTCTTCGATGCTCATTTGCATATAGATGCAGGCCAGAGCAATGGTCAGCGGGATGGAACCGGAGAAACAACTGCCGGGATTCAGGTCGGTGGCAAGTGCCACAGCACAACCGACGTCAATCATTTCACGACCTCGCGCGTAGGGTTCTTTCAAGGCGAAAGCTGTCAGAGGCAACAGGGTGGCTACTACTCCGGCATCGGCCATTGCACGGATACCGGCATCGGAAGCGTGCAGGAGATGGTCGGCAGACAGTGCTCCGAGTTCGGCTGCCAGTTCGGCACCGCCGAGAGAGACGATTTCGTCGGCATGGAGTTTCAACAGGAAACCGTGCTCTTTGGCTGCCTGAAGCAGGCGACGGGATTGTTCGATAGAGAAAACGCCTTGTTCGCAAAAGACATCACAACATTCTGCCCACTTACCGGAATGGATAAGGGGAAGCATTTCACGAATCAGGAAATCGATGTATTCGTCGCTTCTCCCTGCATATTCTTCGGGAAGGGCGTGGGCGCCGAGGAAAGTGGAGACTATATCGACGCGTTTATGCTCGGCGTTATTCAGGCTGCGCATTACTTTTAGTTGTAGTAATTCTGTGTCCCGATCCAGGCCGTAGCCACTTTTACCTTCTACGGTGGTTACTCCCATGGTGCTCATCTTCTTCAGGAAGCTTTCGGCGGCTGAACGAAGTTTAAGGTAGTTCATTTGCCGGGTGGCTTTGACGGTACTTGCAATTCCCCCTCCCCGCTCCATGATTGACATATAGCTTTCGCCTTTCAGACGCCAGGATAATTCTTCGGAACGTTCTCCGCCAAATACAAAATGGGTATGGGAGTCGACGAAACCGGGTAAAAGGCAATGCCCGCGAGCGTTATAATGCCAATAGTGCTGGTAGTAACCATCCCGATCTTCACCACGGTTTTCACCAACGTAGGTAATGATTCCTTTGGTCACTTCCACGGTTCCGTTTTCTATGATTTGCAGTTGAGACATTTCCTCTCCTTTACGGGCGGAAAAGCCGATGGGGGTTACGATACGGGCGTTAAATATGATTAGGTTTTCACTCATAAATAGTTCATCATAATTAGTTCATATAATAAATGGAGATATGAATGGCGCGTTCTTTTAGAATGATGTTTGCCATAAAGCAATTGTGATTCATTCTATTTTCTTATTGACTATTCCATGATACGAGCTTCGAGAACTTGCTGCATGGTAAAGTTTTCGAGTCCGAGATAGTAGGAAGCGGTATCAATCAGAGCTTCCATCGGTACAAGACCGATTATTTCACTACCTACAATTGTAACACCGTAACGACGGGCTTCGATACGTACTAATTCGAAGGTACGGTAGAGTGCGGTACGGGTATAGTCGGTCATGTTAATGGATACTTGGGTAATGTTTCGCTCTTTCAGTTCCACTCCCATTGCTTTTACATAACGAAGTCCTCCATTGATATGGCGGATATTTTTCGCTATCTTAGTGGCTATCTCCATATTATCTGTACTTAGATTAATATTGTAAGCTACGAGTGGCATACGGGCTCCGATTGCTACGGTACCTGCGGCCGGATGTCGTTCAGCAGGTCCGAAGTCAGGTTGCCATTCGGGTAGTTTGATCTTTTCGGCCATTCCTTCAAACTCGCCTTTACGAACGGAGGCGAGATTTTCCCGGTGTGGCGCAGTAGCCGACTTTTCATACAGGAAGACGGGAAGATTATATAGCTCCGCAACTTTCGCCGCTACTTTTTTAGAGAGTTCGATGGCTTCTTCCATACTGGTGTTCTTAATCGGGATGAAAGGAATTACATCTACCGCTCCCATACGAGGATGTTGCCCGGTGTGCTGATTCAGGTCGATCAAACGGACAGCTACACCAACGGCTTCAACTACTGCTTCACACAGTGCTTCCGGCTCTCCCACAAGTGTGACAACCAGACGGTTATGATCTTCATCATTACTGTAATCAAGCAGTTTTACTCCGGCTTTACTACGGAAAGGGGCTACTATCTGATCTATTTTCTCCAAATCACGTCCCTCGCTAAAATTGGGGACACATTCAATAATCTTATTCCAACTCATATCAAATATCTATTATTATAGAGGTTATACTTTACTGAATAACTATATGTTTTACATCAAATAGCCACATGGTTTATCCAAAATAACAGCATGTTCAAACTGTTCCATATATTGTGGGAATTTATTCCTTCACATTATGGGAACGCTTTCTCTTATATTGTGAGACTACTTTCCCACAATAGATGGAACTATCTTCTTTATTAATTCTTCGTTCGCCACATACGGCATTGTTATCTGATAATCTCCAGCATGGGACTCATTAAATGCTTCACTCGTTTCCATCGCATGCGGATTACGCGCCCACGAACGGCGGGCTACTCCTCCCATTACGTCCCAAAGCATTGCCGAACGGAGTATTTCATCTACCCGTTCGCTACCGTCGCATACCATACCAAAACCGCCATTGATTGCTTTGCCGATACCGACTCCACCTCCATTATGCAAGGCTACCAGACTCATCCCACGGGCACAATTTCCGGCAAAGCATTGCACAGCCATATCTGCCATCACATTACTTCCGTCTTTGATATTTGACGTCTCCCGGAAAGGAGAATCCGTACCGCTGACATCGTGGTGATCTCGTCCCAGCATAATAGGGCCTACTTCACCCCGGCGGACCATCTCATTGAAATGGAGGGCTATCTTCATTCTTCCAACTGCATCCTGATAAAGAATACGTGCCTGTGTACCCACCACGAGTTGATTCTTTTCTGCATCCCGTATCCAATTATAGTTGTCCAGATCCTGACCGCGCCGATTGACGTCAATACACTCCATAGCCGCATGGTCTGTTTTTATCAGATCTTCGTGTTTACCACTCAAGCAGACCCACCTGAACGGACCGTAGCCGTAATCAAAGAGTTGGGGTCCCATAATATCTTCGACATAACTCGGCCAGATAAATCCGTCTTTTTCATCAACACCATTATAGGAGATTTCTTTTACTCCGGCATCGTATATGGCTTTCATGAAAGAGTTTCCATAATCAAAGAAATAAGTTCCGCGGGCTACCAATTTCTTGATGACCTCGAAATGACGGTGCAAAGATATGTCTACCAAGTGACGGAATTCCTCCGGCGATTCGTGAAGAAGGCGTGTGCGTTCCTCGAAAGTCAGTCCGGCTGGGCAGTATCCACCTTCGTAAACGGCGTGACAGGAGGTTTGATCGGATAATAGTTCGATCAAAATCTTTTCACGCTCGGCATACTCGAGCAGGTCTACTATATTCCCATGATAGGCAATGGAACAAGGTTCACGGCGTCGCATTGCTTCAGCTGCCATCCGGTATGCTTCTATGATATCTGCAGTCACATGCCCCACCCATCCCTGGCGGTAACGTGTTTCAATGCGTGAACGATCTACTTCGGCTATGATGGAGACTGCTCCTGCTATTTCGGCTGCTTTAGGTTGTGCACCACTCATTCCTCCCAAACCGGAAGAAATAAATAAGTGTCCCCGCAAATCTTGGTCTTGTGGAATGCCGAGTTTCAATCGTCCGGCATTCAGGAGGGTGTTGAAAGTGCCATGCACAATGCCTTGAGGACCGATATACATCCAACCACCAGCTGTCATCTGTCCGTAATTGGCAACTCCCATCTGGGCGGCAATATGCCAATCATGTTGATTGTCGAATTGTCCGATCATCATCGAATTGGTAATTATAACGCGGGGAGCATCGGGACGGGAGCGGAAAAGCCCCAATGGATGTCCGGATTCAATAACCAGTGTCTGTTCCTGGGTAAGTTCTTCCAGATATTGCTTAATCAGTCGATATTGCATCCAATTTTGGCAAACTTGCCCGGTTTCACCATAAGTAACAAGTTCGTAGGGATATAAGGCTATATCGAAGCAAAGGTTATTGTCAATCATTACCTGAAAGGCTTTGCCTTCAATACATTGCCCCTGATATTCATCAATCGGCTTTGCTTTCAAGTCTCCGGCAGGACGGAAACGGTATCCGTAAATCCGCCCGCGAGTGCGTAGTTCTTCCATAAATTCAGGAGCCAGTTGTTCGTGCCACTCGGAGGGAATATAACGCAAAGCGTTTTTTAAAGCTGTGATGGTCTGCGCCGGGGTAAGTGTATAACCACGGTCGGGAGCTCTCCGGATACCTTCTACAAAATCCGGATAAGGAGGTAGCGTGTTGCCAAGAGTTATTCTCATAATAAACAGAATTAAGGATTACAAACTGTAAGCAATACAGTCTTATAACTCTTCGCAATATAGAAAAAAAGAAGATAAAAGACAAGAGAAATAACAGATTTATTATCAGAAAGGCATTATTACATTTACTGCTTAATAGAATGGTAAGATACAGGCAATGTCAGGAGTCTCTTATGCTTTTATACAGATACAAATGCAGGTCTTTTATCCAAACGGACTAATAGGGCTTTTATTAAAATGGATAGCGGATTTTTCCATTAAATCAAAGCTATGAGTTCTGTGTTATTTGCATAATCCGCACCCTAATCATATCACTATGACCATGATTGTATTATGAACATACTCTTTCTCTGCTATACCAACAGAGATCGACAAAATTACTTTTTTTGTTTATTCCGCAACTCCAACAAATATTTAAAGGTATGCTTCGCCTCCTGACTATCATCTTTCAAATATGCCTGTTTCAGTTCCGGATAATTCTTCAATAATTGAAGCATTTTATCTTTTCCTAGAAAATCGACTTTTCCTGTTTCACCATTTAGCTCATAACAGACGCGTTTCGTAACCAAACTTGAAGCGGCAAGAGCATCGCCAATATTCCCTCCCAGTTTTACGTCATCCTCTTCTACAAAGTTTCCTCCGATAACCGAACCTAGAGGCATGGCACAAAAATAGATATTTTTACCCAATTGAACGGCAGGGGCATACCATGCTCCAAAGCGTAACTTTTTATAGCGCAACTTACGACAATTCAAATATAAATCTCCTTTTTCGTCACGCACGGCAAAACAACGCTTCTTCAAGCGTCGACACATCGACTCGTCATCACCGGCCGTTATCCGGTAATCAGCCCCTCCTGTCAATACAATCTGATTTCTGGAACGTTTTTCTACACGCAACACGGCTGTTGTATCACCATGTTGAGCCAGCAACTCTTTCAGGTTGGAATAAATAATATTCTGCGCAATTAACGGAAGGCTAATCACGCTTATCAGCAAACATAAGATACATCCTTTCTTCATAAGCATCCTCCTTTCCTGTCTAACGCCTTTTCGAGTGGAAAGTTATAAATTTTAGCGGATAAATGCAAGAATGAGGAAAGAAATATTGAAAAAAAGCTGCTACCAGGAAATGCCCCCTACTCTTATTAAACGGAAACAGAACTTATATACCCCATTCCTTACAGCTAGTAAAGGCATTATCCAGACAAGTCATAATATGAGCTTGTTATTCCTTTCTATCTTCCGTTAATAAACAGTAAATCTGCTCTCGACAAAAACAAGCTCTTATCCCGACCGTCATGAATTATATTACCTTTGTGGAAAAGAATTAAATTTGTCATGGAAAAACAAGAACAGATCATTACTACATATCAGCAAATCATTCAGAAAACAGAGCTGGAGTTACAGAATGCACGGAAACGTATCTATTATATCAGTCTTCTCCGCCTGATCTTATTCGTAGGAGCTGTAGCAAATGCCATTATCTTTTGGTCTGATGGGTGGCTATGTCTCTCTGCTTTCGCTATCTTACCTTTTATCTTATTCATCTGGCTGGTAAAACGCCATAATTTCTGGTTCTACCGAAAAGACTTTCTGAAAAAGAAAATAGAAATCAATGAGCAGGAGCTACGTGCCATGCAATATGACTTTTCTGATTTTGATGATGGAAAAGAATTTGTTAATCCATCTCATCTCTACACTCTTGATTTAGACGTATTTGGCGAACATTCTCTTTTCCAATACATCAACCGCACTGCAACGCCTATTGGCAAACTGCATCTTGCAAACTGGTTCAATGCACATCTGGAAAACAAAGAAGCTATTGAACATCGCCAGGAAGCTATACATGAATTGTCCACAGACTTAGAATATCGCCAACAAATCCGCTTACTCGGCTTACTCTATAAAGGAAAACCTGCCGATACCACCGAAATCAAAGAATGGGCAAACAGTCCAAGTTATTATCGGAAGCGTACACTTCTACGCATCCTCCCGACAGCGGTAACGATCATTAATTTCTTATGTATAGGTCTAGCCATTTTAGGTATTATCTCGGCCAGTATTGCAGGAGGAGTGTTTGTTGGCTTTGTATTATTCAGCACTATTTTTTCTAAAGGAATCACTAAACTACAAACGACCTACGGAGAAAAGCTACAAATTCTTTCGACATACGCTGACCAGATTCTTCTCACTGAACAGAAAGAAATGCAAAGTCATATACTGCAAAAGTTAAAAACGGAACTTACAAGTCAGAATCAAACCGCTTCTCAAGCAGTACGCCAGCTTTCAAAACTGATGAACGCGCTCGATCAACGAAGCAATCTGCTAATAAGCACGATACTCAATGGACTGATATTCTGGGAGCTGCGCCAAGTGATGCGAATCGAGAAGTGGAAAGAAATCCACGCATCTGACCTTCCCCGCTGGATAGAAACCATCGGAGAAATTGACGCTTATTGTTCTCTGGCAACATTCGCATATAATCATCCGGATTACATCTATCCTACCATTGCTGCTCAATCTTTCCATCTGCAGGCTGAAGCTTTGGGGCATCCTTTAATGGATCGCAACAAATGTGTACGCAACGGAATAGACATTGAAAGACGTCCTTTCTTTATTATTATCACAGGAGCCAATATGGCAGGAAAAAGCACGTATTTACGTACTGTAGGAGTGAACTATCTACTAGCATGTATAGGGGCTCCCGTTTGGGCAAAGCGGATGGAAATATATCCGGCTCGCCTCGTCACCAGCCTTCGGACCAGTGACTCCTTAACCGACAACGAATCTTATTTTTTTGCCGAACTCAAGCGACTTAAATTAATCATAGATAAGCTTGAAGCAGGAGAAGAACTTTTCATCATCCTTGATGAAATATTGAAAGGTACAAACTCTATGGATAAACAGAAAGGTTCTTTCGCCCTCATCAAACAATTCATGCACATGAATACCAATGGCATCATCGCCACTCATGACTTGTTGCTAGGAACTTTAGTGGACTCCTTCCCACAAAATATCCGGAATTACTGTTTCGAAGCTGACATTACGAACAACGAACTCACCTTCTCTTACCAAATGAGAAACGGAGTTGCGCAAAATATGAATGCCTGCTTCTTAATGAAGAAAATGGGGATCGCCGTCATTAACGACTAATCCCCATTCCTTGTATAAAAATCAAAGTTTTCTATTGTAGTAACATCCAAAACCTGCTTTATTTAGTAGCAGCAAACTGAATATAAAACTTCAAGCTACCTGTTTTAATGTGTCGGAAAAAACTAAGTCAAACAGATTTTGTAGAGATACTTTTACTGCATTTTACTTTTTGTCAGAAACGCTATTACCGCTGAAGCTTGTTCATCAGTGAAATACTGCACTGACGTTATTGGCTGATATGTATAAGGTATAAACTGGAATAACTGTACAGCTGCAAACTTTTTATCAGCAGAAAGTATTACATCCATACGTATATTACCACTAGCCTCACTCTTTATATGCGAACCTGCTGAGAATGAACCCGAATTCACAAGATTCCTCAAAGCATCCATGTGTTTCAAATCAAAGAATATACTATGCTCTTTAGCCACACTTTTGGTTGGCAAATAAATAACTTCTTTTGATTTCCAGAAGAGACGGAAAATCCCCATAAGGAATAAACCTGTTCCCAGAACCATCAAAGCCATACTAACCGTAGAAGACTTATCATCCAATTCGAAAGTGGAAACAAAAGCTAAAATACCGACCAATAACATTACAGAAGAAATTAAAACTCCTGAAACACTTGTACGTTTTGCGATATCGGGGTGTGAAGATGCGAAGATAGTAGCATCAATCGTTTGAGTAGTTGCCATAATATTTAAAGTTTAAATTATTAGTAAAAATATAAAGATAAAAAGGATATAGTCACCGGTATTACAGAAGATACCAGTAACCACAAAATAAACAATACCAATAAATAGACTACTAAATAATTATACGCCTCAAAGTATATACATAGTATTCACTTGATGGCTGGCAATAATAGGAAGTTGTTGTACCATAAATCCGCCCCCAGTGTTGTGAAAGTGAGTTATCACGATCAGCACAACATTGTAGCGCATTTTTTAAAGAAAAGAAATATTCTCCAAGTTGTACACGTTGAATACGTGTTACAGATATCTGATGGCTTTGCAAGTTGTTCAGTTCAGCCACTGGCTTACCAGGAAGATCCGGTGCGCTGATTTCCCCATGCTGTCTCATTGCATATGTAATAGCACGCTCCTGTTCATCCACCACTTTCGCAGTAGAAACATTGCCTGCTATGCTATGAAAAGCAACAGTCAGCAACAGAAACAATATTACCTTTACAAATTTTGCCATATTCACCTGCAAATATAACAGATTCTCTCTATGAAAAGTTCTATTAAGATATATTTTAATGTATCTTAGTATTAGTAAACGGCAGACAAACAAAAAAGGCTACCTGTGAGGGTAGCCTTTTTTATATCTATAAGAATAACTGTAAAATTATTCAGCTGATTCAGCTTTTGGTTCTTCAGCCTTAGGAGCTTCAGTTGCAGGAGCTTCAACAGCAGCAGGAGTAGCTTCAGCAGCTTTCTTCGAACGACGAGTACGAGTAGCTTTCTTAGCAACTTTTTCCTTAGCCATGTTTTCATTGTAGTCAACCAACTCGATGAAGCACATTTCTGCATTGTCACCCAAACGGTTACCAGTCTTGATAATACGAGTATAACCACCCGGACGATCAGCAATCTTAACAGAGATTTCTTTGAACAGCTCTGTTACTGCAATCTTATCTTGCAAGTTGCTAAATACAACACGACGAGAGTTCGTAGTATCTTCTTTAGACTTAGTAATCAAAGGCTCAACAAACTTTTTCAAAGCTTTCGCCTTTGCAACAGTCGTAGTGATTCTTTTGTGCTTGATCAAAGAGCAAGCCATGTTAGATAACATAGCGCTTCTATGAGAAGCAGTACGACCTAAATGATTGAATTTTTTATTATGTCTCATTTTTTATTCTTTATCTAATTTATATTTAGAAATGTCGGTTCCAAACGACAGATTCAGACTTTCCAGCAAATCATCAAGCTCGGTAAGCGATTTCTTTCCGAAGTTTCTGAATTTTAGCAGGTCAGTTTTGTTGAATTGTACCAAGTCGCCGAGAGTTTCTACGTCAGCAGCCTTCAAGCAATTGAGGGCACGAACTGACAAGTCCATATCAACGAGTTTAGTTTTCAACAGCTGACGCATGTGCAATACTTCTTCATCAAACTCTTCATTGCCATCAGTATCATTACTTTCAAGCGTGATCTTCTCGTCAGAGAACAACATGAAGTGATAAATCAGAATTTTTGCAGCTTCTTTCAGCGCTTCTTTCGGATGTATAGAACCGTCGGTACTAATTTCAAGTACTAGCTTTTCGTAGTCAGTCTTCTGTTCTACACGGAAGTTTTCTACAGCATACTTGACATTACGTATCGGTGTATAAATAGAGTCGATTGGAATTACATTAACATCCGTGCAATACTCGCGATTCTCATCAGCAGGTACATAACCACGGCCTTTGTTAATTGTAATATCAATCTGCATAGTTGACTTAGAATCTAAATGACAAATAACTAATTCCGGATTTAACACTTCAAATCCAGTCAAATACTTACCTATGTCACCTGCTTTAAATTCACTGGAATTCTCGACAGTGATGCTCACTTTTTCGCTCTCGAACTCTTCAACTACTTGCTTGAATCTCACTTGTTTCAGATTCAAGATAATGTTGGTAACATCCTCTTTTACTCCAGGTACACTAGAAAATTCATGCTCCACACCATCGATTCTGATAGTAGTGATAGCAAAACCCTCTAATGAAGAAAGAAGGATTCGGCGTAATGCATTACCTACAGTAATACCAAAACCCGGTTCCAACGGACGGAATTCGAATTTACCGAATCTGGAGTCCGCCTCCAACATTAATACTTTATCAGGTTTTTGAAATGCTAATATCGCCATGAAATTAATTATTATTTAGAATACAATTCAACGATCAAATGTTCTTTAATGTTCTCAGGAATGTCTGCTCTTTCAGGTATGTGCAACATTTTACCAACCTTAGAAGCTTCGTCCCATTCCAACCAAGCATACTTGCTATGATTGAAACCTGCAAGAGAATTAGCAATTACTTCCAAAGATTTAGATCTTTCACGAACACCAATCAATTGTCCTGGTTTTACTGCAAATGAAGGGATGTTTACCACTTCACCATCTACAGTAATGTGCTTGTGACTAACCAACTGACGAGCAGCAGCACGTGTAGGAGCAATTCCCAAACGGAATACTACGTTGTCAAGACGGCCTTCCAACAATTGAAGGAGTACCTCACCGGTAATACCTTTAGCAGTAGCTGCTTTTTCAAACAAATTGCGGAATTGTTTTTCTAAAACTCCATAGGTGTATTTAGCTTTCTGCTTTTCACGAAGTTGCACACCATATTCAGAAGTTTTTCTTTTTCTTGAATTACCATGTTGTCCGGGAGGATAGTTCTTCTTTGACAAAACTTTGTCAGCTCCAAAGATTCCTTCACCGAATTTACGGGCGATTCTCGATTTTGGTCCAGTATATCTAGCCATTTCTTTTAAATATTTAATTGTTTATTCATGAACTTAATTTGTTGCAGCCGCGATTACAGAGAGAAATTAAATGTAATCCAAAAACAAAATCAAGATCATTGTGTAAGTTAAAGGTAAATTAAACTCTACGTCTTTTCGGAGGACGACAACCATTATGTGGAAGCGGAGTCACGTCAATGATTTCAGTAACTTCGATACCAGCACCGTGGATAGTTCTAATAGCAGACTCACGTCCGTTACCTGGACCCTTCACATATGCTTTTACCTTTCTCAGGCCAAGATCGAATGCAATCTTTGCACAATCCTGGGCAGCCATCTGCGCTGCATAAGGAGTATTCTTTTTAGAACCTCTAAATCCCATTTTACCAGCAGATGACCAAGAGATAATCTGCCCTTCACTGTTTGCAAGAGAAACAATAATATTGTTGAAAGATGAATGAACATGCAACTGTCCATTAGCGTCTACTTTCACATTTCTCTTTTTAGCTGCAACTGTTTTTTTTGCCATATCAACAATTATTATTTAGTAGCTTTTTTCTTATTAGCAACGGTTTTCTTTCTACCTTTACGAGTACGTGCATTGTTCTTAGTGCTCTGACCTCTAACAGGCAGACCAATACGGTGACGTACACCACGATAGCAACCAATATCCATTAATCGCTTAATGTTCAATTGGATTTCAGAACGAAGATCACCTTCCACTTTATACTCTGCACCGATAATCTCACGAATCTTAGCAGCTTGATCATCTGTCCAGTCTTTAACCTTCAGATCTTTATCTACACCAGCTTTATCTAAAATTTTTGCTGAACTACTGCGACCTATTCCATATACATAGGTCAACGCAATTTCACCTCTTTTGTTCTGAGGTAAATCTACACCAACTATTCTTATAGCCATATACTTAATTATTTTTTTTGCAAAAATAACAAATTATCCTTGACGTTGTTTATACTTAGGATTTTTCTTGTTAATAACATACAAACGGCCATTACGTCTAACGATCTTACATTCTGGCGTGCGTTTCTTTAATGATGCTCTTACTTTCATATCTTATTTTATTTATATCTAAACACAATTCTTCCTTTCGATAAGTCGTAAGGAGACATTTCGACTCTCACTTTATCTCCCGGCAAAATCTTGATGTAATGCATCCGCATCTTACCTGAAATATGTGCAGTAATCTCATGTCCGTTTTCTAATTCAACACGAAACATTGCATTTGACAATGCTTCAACTATAACTCCATCTTGTTCTATTGCAGATTGCTTTGCCATATTATATTGCTTTATCTCCTAAAACTTCTTCTATGAATTTGAATGAAGACAAAATATCAGCTTCACCAGCTCCAACAGCTATCGTATGTTCAAAATGTGCAGCACATTTACGATCTCTGGTCCTCACAGTCCATCCATCACGTTCCATAATCACTTGTCGATCTCCCAATGTTATCATCGGCTCTATCGCTATGCAAAGGCCTCTTTTCATCAAAGGTCCATATCCTCTTTTACCATAATTAGGCACTTGAGGATCTTCGTGCATCTCTTTACCAATGCCATGACCAACAAACTCACGCACTACACCATAAGAGTGAGACTCACAATATTGCTGAATAGCATACCCGATGTCTCCGATTCTTTTGCCTTGCACTGCGTTCTGAATGCCAATATATAACGCTTCTTTAGTTACCTTCAACAAGTTACGAATTTCTTCGTCCACCTCTCCTACACAAAAAGTATAAGCAGAATCACCACAAAAACCATTCATGTAAGTTCCGCAATCCACTGATACGATATCGCCATCTTTCAGTACAATATCCCCTGGGATTCCATGTACAACCTGCTCATTAACAGAAGTACAAAGAGATGCGGGAAATGGTTCTCCATATTGATTCGGAAATCCTTTGAAAGTTGGAGTTGCCCCATGATCTCTAATGAACTCTTCAGCAACCTTATCCAACTCACGTGTAGTTACACCAGGCTTCACCAGTTTGGCAACCTCTGCAAGAGTTTTACCAACAAGCAGGTTACTCTGACGGAGCAATTCTATTTCATCTTCTGTTTTAAGAAATATCATTTCTAATCTAAAGAATTAATATGCCGCTACACCAGCGCGTCCTTTAATACGACCAGACTTCAACAGACCATCATAGTGTCTCATCAACAAATGACTTTCAACCTGTTGCAGTGTATCAAGAACAACACCTACAAGAATTAACAAAGATGTACCGCCGAAGAATTGAGCAAATCCTGCTTGCACTCCGAATATACCGGCAAAAGCAGGCATAATAGCAACTAAAGCCAAGAAGAAAGAACCCGGCAAAGTAATACGAGACATTATATCATCAATATACTCTGCTGTTTTCTTTCCCGGTTTAATACCAGGGATGAAACCATTATTTCTCTTCATATCCTCAGCCATCTGAGTCGGATTAATTGTAATTGCAGTATAGAAATATGTAAATAATATAATCATTACCGCAAAAACAAAATTATACCAGAAACTTGTATGATCTGTAAACGCATGCAAGAAACCGCCCGCATCATTTACATTTGAAAAACCGATAAACGTAATTGGAATAAACATGATTGCCTGAGCAAAAATGATAGGCATAACACCAGCAGCATTCACTTTCAAAGGAATGTATTGTCTAGCACCACCATATTGCTTGTTACCAACAATTCTTTTTGCATACTGTACAGGAATCTTTCTTGTACCTTGTACCAAAAGAATAGCAGCACCAATCACTAATAACAAGAATACGATTTCAATTATAAACATGATCAAACCACCACTCTTATTTGCTACTCTGGATACAACTTCTTGCAACAAAGCATCAGGGAAACGAGCGATAATACCAATCAAGATGATAAATGAAATACCGTTACCAATACCTTTATCAGTAATTCTTTCACCAAGCCACAAAATAAACATACTACCTGCTGCCAAAATAATGGTAGAGGTAACCATAAACAGAGTCCAATCTAATGAAGCATTTAAGGAAGGGCCAGCCTGCATTTTAAGATTGAGCAAATAAGAAGGGGCCTGAACTAACAATATAGCAATCGTCAAATAACGAGTATATTGATTCATTTTTCTTCTGCCGCTCTCACCTTCGCGTTGCAGCTTCTGGAAATACGGCACAGCGATTCCCAACAACTGGATTACGATAGATGCAGAGATATAAGGCATGATTCCTAATGCAAAAATAGAGGCATTAGAAAATGCTCCTCCAGAGAACATATTTAACAAGGCTAAAAGGCCTTCACTTGTTTGTTCGTGCAATTTTGCCAGCATTGCCGGATTGATACCTGGTAATACGACATATGATCCGAAACGGTAAATTGCCACAAACAATATGGTGATGAGGATCCGCTGTCTCAGATCCTCAATCTTCCATATATTCTTTAATGTTTCAATAGCTTTTCTCATTGAATCAGAGTTTTACTACAGTTCCACCAGCAGCTTCAATAGCAGCAGTTGCAGTCTTAGAGAATGCATGAGCTTCTACTTCCAGCTTGTTAGTCAGAGTTCCGTTACCCAATACTTTTACCAACTGATTTGAAGATATAAATCCTGCTTCGATAAAGTCGTTTACACCAATTTTTGCCAAGCTCTTAGCTTCAGCAAGTTTCTGGATAGTATCCAGATTGATGGCTTTATATTCTACACGATTGATATTCTTGAAACCAAATTTAGGAACTCGACGTTGAAGAGGCATCTGACCACCTTCAAAACCGATCTTCTTAGAGTATCCAGATCTTGATTTAGCTCCCTTATGACCTCTTGTAGAAGTACCGCCTAAGCCAGAACCAGTTCCACGTCCAATTCTTTTTCTTGTCTTAGTAGATCCCTCTGCAGGTTTTAAATTACTTAAGTTCATATTGTAATTTCGTTTTATTATTCAACAAATAATTACTTAACAATGGCAACCAAGTGTTTTACTTTATCTACCATCCCAAGAATTGAAGGAGTGCTTTCGTGTTCAACCACACGGTTCAGTTTACGAAGTCCCAGTGCATCGAGAGTTCTTTTCTGATCAGCTGGAGCACCAATTCTACTTTTAACTTGTTTAATCTTTATAGTTGACATATCTCCTCCTTATCCTCTAAATACTTTTTCAACACTAATACCTCTGTTCTGAGCAACCATTCTTGCATCACGCATTTCACTCAAAGCTTCGATTGTAGCTTTAACAAGGTTGTGCGGATTTGAAGAACCTTTAGATTTAGCCAAAACGTCAGTAACACCAACACTTTCCAATACAGCACGCATAGCACCACCAGCTACAACACCGGTTCCGTGAGATGCAGGTTTGATGAATACTTCAGCACCACCAAATCTAGCTGATTGTTCATGAGGAACAGTACCTTTTAAAATAGGTACTTTCACCAGGTTCTTTTTAGCTGACTCAACACCTTTAGCGATAGCAGCTGTTACTTCACCTGCTTTACCAAGTCCCCAACCAATGATACCTTCTTCGTTACCTACAACAACGATTGCAGAGAAACTAAAAGTTCTACCACCTTTGGTAACTTTAGTAACACGATTAATAGCAACCAATCTATCTTTCAGTTCTATATCGTTAGTAATCTTAACTCTATTATTAACTCCTGCCATAATGATTAAAATTTAAGTCCACCGTTACGAGCAGCATCAGCTACTTCTTTTACTCTCCCATGATACAAGTAACCATTACGGTCGAAAACAACAGTAGTTATACCTGCTTCCTGAGCCTTTTTAGCAATCATTTCACCAACTTTAGCAGCTTGTTCTTTTTTAGCGACTTTCTCAGTCAAGCCTAAAGAAGAAGCAGCGGCCAGTGTCTTACCAGAAAGATCATCGATAATCTGGACATAAATTTGCTTGTTACTTCTAAATACACTCATACGCGGACATTCAGTAGTACCTGAAATCTTGTTGCGTACTCTATATTTGATCTTAACTCGTCTTTCTATTTTTGTTGTCATAATAATCTAATTTTATATGAATTACTTAGCGCCGGCTGATTTACCAGACTTTCTACGAATTACTTCGCCAACAAACTTAATACCTTTACCCTTGTATGGTTCAGGCTTACGGAAAGAACGTATTTTAGAGCAAACTTGACCAAGCAATTGTTTGTCACACGATTCCAATATAATAAGAGGATTCTTATTTCTTTCAGACTTCGTTTCAACTTTTACCTCAGCAGGTAATTGAATGAAAATATTGTGTGTATAACCTAAAGCCAGTTCAATGATGTTACCTTGGTTTGAAGCACGATAACCTACACCTACAAGTTCCAGTTCTTTCTTGTAACCTTCAGATACGCCCACAACCATGTTGTGAACCAATGAACGATACAAACCGTGGAAAGCATGTTTCTGCTTCGGGTTATCAAGCATTTCTTTATCGTTTTCTGTTAAAGTTACGTGTCCGTCTTCAATAGTAACATTGATAGCAGGATTCACATATTGGCTCATTTCGCCTTTGGGTCCCTTTACGGTAACCACATTATCCTTCAGAGTGATTGTCACTCCAGCAGGGATACTAATGGGTAATTTTCCTATTCTTGACATTCTAATTCCTCCTAATTAATATACATAACACAAGACTTCACCACCGATCTTCAGTTCTGCAGCCTCTTTGTTAGTCATTACACCTTTGGAAGTAGATATTATAGCAATACCCAACCCATTAATAACACGCGGCATATCTTTGTAACCAGTATACTTACGCATACCCGGAGAAGATATTCTTTCTAACTTTTTGATTGCGTTAACTTTGTTAACAGAATCATACTTCAAGGCAACCTTAATAGTTCCTTGAGGACCATCTTCTACAAACTTATAATTAAGAATGTAGCCTTTTTCAAAAAGAATCTTAGTGATTTCTTTTTTCAAATTCGAAGCGGGAACTTCAACAACTCTGTGCTTTGCACCAATCGCGTTCCGCAACCTCGTTAAATAATCTGCTATTGGATCAGTCATATAAAAATAAATTAAATTAATCAGGACTACCCTGACAATATTTAAACAATAATTACCAGCTTGCTTTTTTTACGCCTGGGATCAGTCCGTTAGATGCCATCTCACGGAATTGAATTCTCGAAATTCCGAATTGACGAATATAACCTTTAGGACGACCAGTCAGTTTGCAACGGTTGTGCATACGAATTGGATTAGAATTCTTTGGCAACTCTTGCAACTTCTGTGCAGCTTCGAAAGCATCAGCAGGATCACCTGTTCTTACGATTTGCTTCAAAGCAGCTCTTTTCTCGGCGTATTTGGCTACTAATTTAGCACGCTTTACTTCACGTGCTTTCATTGATTCCTTTGCCATATCTATTAGTCTTTTTTAGCGTTTTTAAAAGGTAAACCGAATTCCTTCAGCAAAGCATAACCTTCTTCATCTGTTTCCGCAGAGGTTACAAAGGTAATATTCATTCCGAGAATTCTTGTAATACTATCGATATTTATTTCAGGGAAAATGATTTGTTCCTGAATACCAAGGGTATAGTTACCTTTACCATCAAACTTACTTTCGATACCTTTGAAGTCACGAATACGAGGAAGAGCTACACGAACCAATTTTTCAAGGAATTCGTACATTCTTTCACGACGTAAAGTTACCATAACACCAATCGGCATTTTTTTACGCAACTTAAAGTTTGCGATATCTTTACGAGAAATGGTAGCTACAGCTTTTTGACCTGTAATAGCTGTCATTTCATTGATTGCTACTTCGATAATCTTCTTATCAGCAACAGCCATACCTAATCCCTGATTGATTACAATCTTCTTAAGTACGGGTATCTGCATTGTAGAAGAATACTGGAACTGTGATTTCAATGCAGGTGCTATACGCTCTGCATATTCTTTCTTAAGACTAGCAGTATTACTCATTACTTAATCTCCTCTCCTGATTTTTTAGAATAACGCACTAAAGTTCCTTCCGAACTCTTTTTTCTCCCAATACGCGTTGCTTTACCAGTTTTTGGATCAACCGGGTTCAAGTTTGAAATGTGGATAGAAGCTTCTTGCTTCACAATACCACCTTGTGGATTCTTTGCATTCGGCTTTGTGCTTTTAGATACCATATTGATACCTTCTACAAATGCACGTCCTTCTTTAACAAGAACCTTCAATACACGACCAGTTTTGCCCTTATCTTCGCCAGCATTTACGTAAACTGTATCGCCTTTTTTAATATGTAATTTACTCATTACTTAAATCTTTTACAAATTAAAGTACCTCAGGCGCAAGTGACACAACTTTCATGTTTGTAGCACGAAGTTCTCTTGCTACAGGACCGAAAATACGACTACCTCTAATTTCACCTGCATTATTCAACAACACGCAAGCATTATCATCAAAACGTATATAAGAACCATCAGGACGACGGATTTCTTTCTTTGTACGTACAATCAAAGCCTTTGATACTGCACCTTTTTTAACATCACTAGAAGGGATAACACTCTTTACTGAAACTACAATGACATCCCCCACTGAAGCATAACGACGACCTGTACCACCCAAAACGCGGATACACAACGCCTCTTTCGCTCCACTGTTATCACATACTGTAAGTCTGGATTCTACTTGTATCATAATTACTTAGCTCTTTCAATTATTTCTACTAATCTCCATCTTTTAGTCTTGCTCAAAGGACGAGTTTCCATGATGCTTACAGTATCACCGATATTGCATTCATTCTTTTCATCGTGAGCATGGTACTTCTTCGTTTTACTAACGAACTTACCATATATAGGGTGTTTTTCCTTAAATTTGGCAGCAACTGTGATGGTCTTATCCATCTTATTGCTCAACACAACCCCTGTTCTTTCTTTTCTTAAATTTCTTGCTTCCATCAAGCTGATCATTTATTGTTAAGTTCTCTTTCGCGCAATTCTGTTTTCATACGCGCAATAGTCCTGCGTAATTGTTTGATTTGAGCAGGATTTTCCAAAGGAGAAATAGAATGATTAATAACCATTTGGTTATAATTAGCTGTTTCCGCCTCTACTCTTTCTACTAAATCATTAGTAGTCATTTCTTTTATTTCTGCAATTTTCATAACACTTACGCATTTTGATTTTGAATATCATAATCACGTCTTACGACAAACTTCGTTGTAATAGGAAGCTTTTGAGCAGCTAAGCGCAATGCTTCTTTCGCGATTTCGTAAGATACTCCTTCAGCTTCAATAATGATTCTACCTGGAGTCACAGGAGCCACAAATCCCTCTGGAGCACCTTTACCTTTACCCATACGTACATCGGCAGGTTTTCTAGTGATCGGTTTATCCGGGAATATACGGATCCAGATCTGTCCTTGACGTTGCATATATCTTGTTACTGCAATACGAGCAGCTTCGATCTGACGGCCTGTAATCCACTTAGTCTCCAAAGCCTTTATGCCAAAAGAACCAAAGGCCAGCTGGTTGCCTCTCTGGGCATTACCTTTCTGACGACCTTTTTGTTGTCTTCTGAATTTTGTCTTTTTCGGTTGTAACATAGTTTCCTAAAATTCAAATTCGTTTAGCGATTATTTTTCTTTCTTTTGAAGTTCTTTCCGCCGTTGTTTCCACTATTGTTTCCACGACCACTTTCTTTGCTTTGTGTAAAGTTCGGAGCCAATTCTTTCTTACCAAACACTTCACCTCTACAAATCCAAACTTTGATACCTAAAAGACCTACTTTAGTCAATGCTTCTGCATGACAGTAGTCGATATCAGCTCTGAAAGTGTGCAACGGAGTTCTTCCTTCTTTATACATTTCAGAACGGGCCATTTCAGCTCCATTCAAACGTCCTGAAATCTGAATTTTGATACCTTCAGCACCCATACGCATTGTGTTTGCGATAGCCATTTTGATGGCACGGCGATAGGCAATTTTACCTTCAACCTGACGAGCGATGTTGTTAGCAACAATCACAGCATCCAGTTCCGGTCTCTTCACTTCAAAGATATTGATTTGAATATCTTTGTCGGTAACCTTCTTCAACTCCTCTTTTAACTTATCAACTTCTTGGCCACCTTTACCGATAATAATACCCGGGCGAGCAGTGCAAACAGTAATAGTAACGAGCTTCAGCGTACGTTCAATTACGATTCTTGATACACTTGCTTTTGCAAGTCTTGCATTAAGATATTTACGGATTTTGCTATCTTCCAGCAAAGAATCACCGTAATCATTTCCACCATACCAGTTAGAATCCCATCCTCTGATAATTCCTAAACGGTTGCTTATTGGATTAACTTTTTGTCCCATCTACCTTAATTTTGATCTTCGTTATTACTTTTAGCACCAACGAACAATGTTACGTGATTTGAACGTTTGCGAATTCTATAACCTCTACCCTGTGGTGCCGGTCTCATTCTTTTGAGTGTAGCTCCACCATCAACAAAAATCTGTGTTACGAACAACTCGCCACTTTCCGCTTTACGTTCGTTTTTCTGTTCCCAGTTAGCAATTGCAGAGCGAAGCAATTTTTCCACTCTTGCAGCAGCTTCTTTTGAAGAAAATTTCAAAACACCAAGTGCTCTGTTCACTTCCATACCACGGATCATGTCTGCAACCAGACGCATCTTACGCGGAGAAGTAGGAACATTTTGCAATTTTGCAAAATACATGGTCTTAAGGGCTTCTTTTCTCTTTTCAGCCGATATTTTTTTTCTTGCTCCCATTATTATTTATTACTTTATTATTTCAAATAAATCCTGTTATCTTTTCTTGTTACCAGCGTGTCCTCTGAATGTACGAGTTGGAGCAAATTCGCCCAACTTGTGTCCTACCATATTCTCGGTAACATAAACAGGAATAAATTTATTTCCATTGTGAACTGCAACTGTATGGCCTACAAAATCAGGCGAAATCATTGAAGCTCTGGCCCAAGTCTTTACTACGACTTTCTTACCTGATTCATTCATGGCAAGAATTCTCTTTTCAAGCTTAACGTTAATATATGGACCTTTTTTTAATGAACGACTCATAGTTTACTCAATTAATCAGATTACTTTTTTCTTCTCTCAATAATGTACTTAGACGATTGTTTCTTAGGAGCTCTAGTCTTAAGTCCCTTAGCATACAATCCCTTACGTGATCTTGGGTGACCTCCAGAAGCACGTCCTTCACCACCACCCATCGGGTGATCAACCGGGTTCATTACAACACCACGGTTACGAGGACGACGTCCTTGCCAACGAGAACGTCCAGCTTTACCTGAACTTTCCAATCCATGATCAGAGTTACCTACACTACCGATAGTAGCTTTACAAGTGCTAAGAATCTGTCTAACTTCACCTGAAGGCAACTTAATTACACAATACTTACCCTCACGAGAAGTCAACTGAGCAAAGTTACCAGCTGAACGAACCAGAGCAGCACCCTGTCCCGGACGTAATTCGATATTGTGAATCACAGTACCCACCGGAATGTTTTGAAGAGGAAGAGCATTACCAATCTCTGGCGCTGCTGTTTCACCTGACATCAGAGTCGCACCAACTTGCAATCCATTGGGAGCAATAATATATCTTTTTTCTCCATCAGCGTAAAATAACAGAGCGATACGAGCCGAACGATTCGGATCGTATTCAATTGTTTTAACTACTGCTGGAACACCGTCCTTATTTCTCTTGAAATCAACAATTCTAATCACCTTTCTATGACCGCCACCAATGTAGCGCATAGTCATCTTACCTTCGCTGTTACGACCTCCAGATGATTTCTTACCATATACAAGAGACTTTTCTGGTACTGATGCAGTAATTTCTTCGAAAGTACCAATAATTTTATGTCTTTGCCCCGGTGTTGTGGGCTTAAATTTACGTACTGCCATTTTTATTAAATATTGCTATAAAAATCAATAGTATCTCCTTCTTTCAATGTCACGATTGCTTTTTTGAAAGCATTCGTACGACCATTGATGATACCTGCTTTGGTATAACGGCTCTTATTTTTGCCAGCATACTTCACAGTATTCACATCAACTACTGTAACATTATAAAGAGCTTCAATTTCCTTCTTAATTTCCAGTTTGTTAGCTTCAGGACGTACAACAAAGCCGAAACGATTCAGCTTATCTGTGATTGCAGTCATTTTCTCTGTTACCAACGGTTTAATAATAATTCCCATTATTTAAGCCTCCTTTTTAAATTAAGATATTGTCAATAGCCTTCAGAGAGTTTTCAGTAAGCACAACAACCCCAGCATTCAATACTCTGTAAGTATTTAATCCCGAGATAGTCTGCACATTAGCACCCTCAATGTTACGAGCTGACAAATATACGTTTTTATTTGCTTCCGGTAAAATTACAAGTAGCTTTTTATCGGAAACTTTAAGATTTTTTGTCATTGCAACGAAATCTTTTGTCTTAGGAGCTTCAAATGTGAAATCCTCAACGACAACGATTGCATCGTTTTGAGCTTTATAAGACAAAGCTGACTTACGAGCCAATGTCTTAACTTTTTTATTCAACTTGAAGAAGTAGTCTCTTGGTTTCGGACCGAAAACGCGGGCACCACCTACAAGAACCGGTGAGTTCATATCACCACGACGAGCTCCGCCACCACCTTTCTGGCGACCGATCTTACGAGTTGAACCACTGATTTCACTTCTTTCTTTTGACTTATGAGTACCCTGACGCTGATTAGCCATAAATTGTTTTACGTCCAAATAGATAGCGTGGTCGTTGGGCTCAATTCCGAAGATAGATTCGTTTAACGTAACCTTTCTCCCAGTGTCTTCACCTTTAATGTTATATACGTTAACTTCCATTATTTCTCAATTAATACGATTGAACCTTTGCAACCCGGGATAGAACCTTTAATCAAAAGAAGGTTATGATCCGCGATTACTTTTAATACCTGCAAGTTTTGTACAGTGACTCTGTCACCACCAAGTTGTCCACCCATGCGCATTCCCTTGAATACTTTTGCAGGGTAAGAACAAGCACCAATAGAACCCGGTTTACGAGCGCGGTTGTGCTGTCCGTGAGTAGCCTGACCCACACCACCAAAACCATGTCTTTTTACTACACCCTGGAAACCTTTACCTTTAGAAGTTCCAACAACGTCAACAAAGTTAGCATCATTAAACATCTCTACGGTAATAGTATCACCCAGATTCAAATCTGTTCCAAATTCTTTGAACTCAGCCAAGTGTCTCTTCGGTGTTACTCCTGCTCTTTTAAAATGTCCCATCAACGGTTTAGTTGTATGTTTTTCCTTTTTGTCCTGGAAACCCAACTGAACAGCTGCATAGCCATCTTTTTCTACAGTTTTAACTTGAGTAACAACACAAGGACCTGCTTCGATAACAGTGCATGGTACATTTTTACCATCGGCACTGAAAACGGATGTCATTCCGATTTTTTTTCCTAATAATCCTGGCATTTCACTAATTTTTAATTATCAAACTTTAATTTCTACTTCCACACCACTTGGCAATTCCAACTTCATCAGAGCATCTACTGTCTTAGCTGTTGAGCTATAGATGTCGATCAATCTCTTATAAGAAGAGAGTTCAAATTGCTCACGAGACTTTTTGTTTACGAAAGTCGAACGGTTCACAGTAAAGATACGCTTGTGCGTAGGCAGAGGTATCGGACCGCTAACAATAGCACCTGTAGCTTTTACAGTTCTTACAATTTTCTCAGCTGACTTGTCAACCAAGTTGTGGTCGTAAGATTTCAATTTAATTCTAATTTTCTGACTCATTATTTTTTTTAATTAATACATTTATAATAAGATAAAGCGGCAGGCTAAGAGTCATTCGCTAGCCTGCTGCTTTAGATATTTTAGAGTAAATCAGCACGTCCTTTTACTTCTTCCAATACAGCCTTGGCAATAGAAGAAGAAACCTGAGCGTGATGAGAGTAAGTCATTGATGAAGTTGCACGACCAGAAGTGATAGTACGTAAAGCTGTTACATAACCAAACATTTCTGCCAGCGGAACCATCGCTTTCACGATACGGGCACCAGAACGACTAGATTCCATACCTTCAACCTGTCCACGACGTTTGTTCAAGTCACCGATAACATCACCCATATTCTCTTCCGGAGTTACAACTTCCAGCTTCATGATAGGTTCCATCAAAACAGGACCTGCCTTAGCACATGCATTTTTATAAGCCTGCATTGCACAGATTTCGAATGACAACTGATCAGAGTCAACCGGATGGAATGAACCATCAACCAAAGTAACTTTCAATGAATCCAGCGGATAACCTGCCAAAACACCACTCTTCATAGCATTCGTAAAGCCTTTCTGAACAGCAGGAATAAATTCCTTAGGAATGTTACCACCTTTCACTTCGTCAACAAACTGCAAACCACCCAAAGTGAAATCTGCATCAGCCGGACCAATATTCACGATGATATCAGCAAACTTACCACGCCCACCAGATTGCTTCTTATATACTTCACGCAAATTAACTGTCTTCGTGATAGCTTCTTTGTAGTTAACCTGCGGCTTACCCTGGTTACATTCTACCTTGAACTCACGTTTCAAACGATCAATAATGATATCCAAGTGAAGCTCACCCATACCAGAAATAACCGTCTGACCTGTCTGTTCGTCTGTCTTCACAGTAAACGTCGGATCTTCTTCAGCCAATTTAGCCAAACCGTTAGACAGCTTATCCATATCCTTCTGCGTCTTAGGTTCTACAGCGATACCGATAACTGGTTCCGGGAAGTCCATAGATTCAAGTACGATCGGAGCGTTTTCATCACACAAAGTATCACCAGTGTGAATATCCTTAAAACCTACACCTGCACCGATATCACCAGCACCGATTACTTCAACCGGATTCTGTTTGTTAGAGTGCATCTGGAACAGACGAGAAACGCGTTCTTTCTTACCAGAGCGAGAGTTGTAGATATAAGAACCTGCTTCAATTTTACCTGAATAAACACGGAAGAAAGTCAAACGACCTACATATGGGTCAGTTGCGATCTTAAATGCTAAAGCTGATGTTTTTTCATCATCACTTGGTTTACGATCTTCTTCAGCTCCAGTATTAGGATTTGTACCTATTACATTCTCTGTATCAAGCGGAGAAGGCAAAAAAGCACAAACATAGTCAAGCAATGTCTGAACACCTTTGTTCTTGAAAGAAGATCCACAAAGCATGGGGACTACAGCCATCTGAACTGTTGCATTGCGAAGAGCTCTCAACACTTCTTCTTCAGTAATAGTAGAAGGATCATCGAAATATTTCTCCATCAAAGCATCATCAAATTCAGCTACTTTTTCAAGCATCTTGTCTCTCCACTCGTTAGCTTCATCGACAAGTTCTGCCGGAATTTCCTCAACACTGTAGTCAGCACCCATTGTTTCATCGTGCCAATAAATAGCTTTCATTTTGATAAGATCAACAAGACCTTTAAAAGATTCTTCAGCACCAATAGGAACAACAATCGGACACGGATTAGCTCCAAGCACATCCTTCATCTGGCGAACTACTTCAAAGAAGTCTGCACCAGAACGGTCCATCTTATTAACATAAGCAATACGAGGAACGTTATATTTATCAGCTTGACGCCATACTGTTTCTGATTGGGGCTCAACACCACCAACAGCACAATAAGCAGCCACAGCTCCATCAAGGATACGCAATGAACGTTCTACCTCTGCAGTAAAATCAACGTGCCCCGGAGTGTCAATCAAGTTAATTTTATAAGTATCACCAGCATATTTCCATCTTGTTGTTGTAGCAGCAGATGTAATAGTGATACCACGTTCTTGCTCCTGTTCCATCCAGTCCATAGTAGCAGCACCGTCATGAACTTCACCAATTTTGTGAGTCAATCCAGTGTAGAACAGGATACGTTCAGAAGTAGTTGTTTTTCCGGCATCGATGTGAGCCATGATACCGATATTACGAGTTAAATGTAAATCATGTTTAGCCATCTTCTAATTCCTTTACTTTAAGTTTATATTTGGTTTCTTACAGTATTAGAATCTAAAATGAGCAAATGCACGGTTAGCTTCTGCCATTCTATGCATGTCTTCTTTACGTTTGTATGCACCGCCTTGTTCATTGAAGGCATCCATAATTTCAGCAGCCAACTTGTCAGCCATTGATTTACCACCTCTTTTACGAGCAAACAGAATCAGATTCTTCATTGAAATTGATTCTTTACGATCCGGACGGATTTCAGTAGGAACTTGGAAAGTAGCACCACCGACACGGCGAGACTTTACTTCCACTTGCGGAGTTACATTATCCAAAGCCTTTTTCCAGATTTCGAGAGCAGATTTTTCTTCGTTAGGAAGTTTAGCTTTCACTGTTTCCAGAGCGGCATAAAAGATTTCATAAGATGTATTTTTCTTTCCATCATACATCAAGTGGTTCACGAACTTAGAAACCTTTTGGTCATTAAACACGGGATCCGGAAGGATTACGCGTTTTTTTGGTTTTGCTTTTCTCATTTGTTTGAAAAATAATGTTTTTGTTCTTGGTTGTCTACATCTTGACTTCTTCAACTCTCCCTCCGGAGAATTTACTCAACCTTTAGCATTTCCAACAAACTAAAACGTAAGTTATTACTTTAATTTTAATCAGGTCTTAATCCTTATTTCTTCTTACCTTTAGCAGGAGCAGCAGCTTGTCCTGGTTTCGGGCGCTTAGCACCATACTTAGAGCGTCTTTGAGTACGGCCAGCAACACCTGCTGTATCAAGTGTACCACGAACGATGTGATAACGTACACCCGGAAGGTCTTTTACACGACCACCACGTACCAAAACGATTGAGTGTTCCTGCAAGTTGTGTCCTTCTCCCGGAATGTATGAGTTCACCTCTTTTTGGTTAGTCAAACGTACACGAGCTACTTTACGCATTGCAGAGTTCGGTTTCTTCGGAGTAGTAGTATATACTCTCACGCAAACGCCACGTCTTTGAGGACATGAATCCAAGGCTGGAGATTTACTTTTCTCCACCAGCACTTCGCGTCCTTTTCTTACTAATTGCTGAATTGTAGGCATTTTAATTGTTTTTTGATTTATATTATTGTTATATTAATTTCGTAACTATACATTTTGGGCTGCAAAAATACGAATAATATTTGAATATTCAATGCGCTACAACTTTTTTTTCTTTTTTAATGTTTTTATATCATCTTCATGCTTCGCCTTTTACACCCGCCAAGGGAGGAAGAGAAGGTTCATCTGAAGTACGAATCGGGCCGAATACCCGTTCATACTTTGCTATATTGTCTTCCAATGCCCGCAGCAAGCGTTTTGCGTGTTCCGGAGCCACAATAATGCGAGATTGCACGCCAGCCTTCGGTATGCCCGGCATTATGCGCACGAAGTCAAGGATGAATTCAGAACTAGAATGAGTAATAATAGCTAGATTTGCATAAGTTCCCTGCGCTACCTCTTCTCTCAATTCAATCTGTAATTGTCCATTGTTATTTTGTTCTTCCATATTTTATATGATTAAAAAGTTATCCTGCAAAATAACACATTTTTCCTGAGACTAATGGTAATACACACAAGTAAAAAAGAAATAAAAAAAGGAGCAATTACCCAATCTGGCAATCGCTCCTTCTCATATAGTCAATTGAATTGTATTTATTCTACTTCATTGTAGTCAAGTACTGTTTTCTTGTTAGCCAAGATACGGTCATACTCTTCTTTTGATCCAACGATGAGTTTTTCAAATTCGCGCTGACCGGTACCTGCAGGAATCAAGTGACCACAGATCACATTTTCCTTCATACCTTCCAACTTATCGATCTTACCGTTGATAGCAGCCTCATTCAAGACTTTCGTTGTTTCCTGGAAGGAAGCAGCCGACATAAAGCTTGAAGTCTGCAAAGCAGCACGTGTAATACCCTGAAGGATCTGAGTAGAGGTAGCAGCAACAGCATCACGAACCTCAACCGGTTTCAAGTCACGACGTTTCAACATACTGTTCTCATCACGCAACTTGCGGGCAGTTACAATCTGACCAGCTTGCATATTTTGAGAATCACCAGCATCCACTACGACTTTCTTACCCCAGATACGATCATTTTCTTCCATGAATTCCAGTTTGTCTACGACTTGCTGTTCGAGGAAACGAGTATCTCCCGGTTCATCAATCTGAACCTTGCGCATCATCTGACGAACGATAATCTCGAAGTGCTTATCATTGATCTTCACACCCTGCAAGCGGTATACATCCTGAACTTCATTCACGATATATTCTTGTACAGCTGTAGGACCTTTAATTGCCAAGATGTCTGCTGGAGTAGTAGCACCGTCAGACAACGGAGTACCTGCACGTACATAGTCATTTTCCTGTACCAGAATCTGCTTAGACAGTGCAACCAGATATTTTTTAACCTCACCAGTCTTGGAAGTTACAATGATCTCACGGTTACCACGCTTGATCTTACCCATTGTTACCTCACCGTCGATTTCAGAAACGACAGCCGGATTTGACGGGTTACGAGCTTCAAACAATTCAGTAACACGAGGAAGACCACCCGTGATATCACCCGCTTTACCGACGGCACGCGGAATCTTCACGATTACTTCACCAGCTTTTACCTTCTGACCATTCTCGATGATTACGTGACCACCTACCGGTAAGTTATAAGTACGGATCAAATCACCGTCCTCTGTCAAAATATGAGCTGTAGGAACTTTGGTTTTATCCTTGGATTCAATAATAATAATTTCACGAAGACCTGTTGCTTCATCCGATTCAACCTTATAAGTAACGTTTTCAATTACGCCCTCAAATTCGATCTTACCGGTTGCTTCTGTAATAATAACAGCATTGAACGGGTCCCACTTAGCGATCAGTTTGCCTTTTTCTACCAAGTCGCCGTCACTTACATACAGTGTTGAACCATAAGGTACGTTATGAGTAGAAAGAACAATACCGGTATTTACATCCACAAAACGTACTTCGGCCAAACGACCTACTACCACTTTTGCAGATTCACCCATCTCGTCAACGATATCTACTGTACGCAACTCTTCAAATTCAAGACGTGCATTATTTTTAGCAACGATACTGGCGTTAGCTGCAATATTTGCAGCAGTACCACCGGCGTGGAATGTACGCAATGTCAACTGTGTACCCGGCTCACCAATAGACTGAGCAGCGATTACACCGACAGCTTCACCCTTCTGAACCATGCGGCTCGTTGCCAAGTTACGTCCGTAGCATTTAGCACAAACACCCTTCTTAGCTTCACAAGTCAATACCGAACGAATTTCAACACTCTCGATCGGAGACTCCTGAATCTTCTTGGCTACTTCTTCTGTAATTTCTTCACCACCGGCAACAAGTAATTCACCTGTGGTAGGATGAATAATATCATGTACGGAAACACGGCCTAAGATACGTTCGTACAGAGTAGCAATAACCTCATCGTTATTCTTAAGGTCCGTACAAACCAATCCGCGGAGAGTACCGCAGTCTTCTTCTGTAATAATCACATCATGTGATACGTCCACCAGACGACGGGTCAGATAACCGGCATCGGCAGTCTTCAAAGCGGTATCCGCCAAACCTTTACGAGCACCGTGGGTAGAGATAAAGTACTCCAACACCGAAAGTCCTTCTTTAAAGTTCGACAAAATCGGGTTCTCGATGATCTGACCACCTTCAGCACCTGCTTTCTGCGGTTTTGCCATCAAACCACGCATACCTGACAACTGACGAATCTGCTCTTTAGAACCACGGGCACCAGAGTCAAGCATCATATATACAGAGTTGAAACCCTGATCGTCCGAAGAAATAGTCTTCATCAGGATATTAGACAACTCGGAGTTCACATGTGTCCAAATATCAATTACCTGATTGTAACGTTCGTTATTGGTAATGAAACCCATGTTATAGTTGTTTACGACTTGTTCAACTTCGTCGTAACCTTTTTGTACCAAAGTTTCTTTTTCCTTCGGAATGATAATATCACCCAAGTTGAATGACAAACCACCCTTGAACGCCATCTGATAACCTAAATTCTTGATTCCATCCAGGAAGTCGGCAGCCTTAGCCACACCACATACCTTAATTACATCACTAATAATATCACGAAGAGATTTCTTAGAGATAATTGTATTGATATAACCAGCTTCAGGTGGAACGATTTCATTCACAATCACACGTCCTACTGAAGTTTCGCGCATTACGTCTACAATGTTACCATTTTCATCAACGTCTTTCACGATAACCTTCACCGGAGCATGAATATCTACCTTACCTTCATTGTAAGCGATCAACGCTTCTTCCGGTCCGTAGAATGTCAAACCTTCACCTTTTGCACCGGCACGCAACTTAGTAATATAGTACAAACCAAGAACCATATCCTGTGCAGGCACAGTAATAGGCGCACCGTTTGCCGGATTCAAGATATTATGTGATTGAAGCATCAACATTTGTGCTTCAAGAATTGCTTCATTACTCAAAGGTAAGTGAACAGCCATCTGGTCACCGTCAAAGTCGGCGTTGAATGCCGTACATGCCAACGGGTGCAACTGGATAGCTTTACCTTCGATCATTTTAGGCTGGAAAGCCTGAATACCCAAACGGTGCAAGGTCGGAGCACGGTTCAACAGTACCGGGTGTCCCTTCATTACATGTTCCAAGATATCCCAAATCACCGGCTCTTTGCGGTCTACGATTTTCTTTGCAGACTTAACAGTCTTAACGATACCACGTTCGATGAGCTTGCGAATAATAAACGGCTTGTATAATTCGGCAGCCATCAATTTAGGAATACCGCATTCACCCATCTTCAATTCCGGACCAACGACGATTACGGAACGAGCAGAGTAGTCAACACGTTTACCCAGCAAGTTCTGACGGAAACGTCCCTGTTTACCTTTCAAACTGTCAGACAATGACTTCAACGGACGGTTGGCATCTGTCTTCACAGCACTTGACTTACGTGAGTTATCAAACAAAGAATCGACAGATTCCTGAAGCATACGTTTTTCATTACGCAAGATTACTTCCGGAGCCTTGATTTCAATCAGTCGTTTCAAACGGTTGTTACGGATAATCACACGACGATAAAGGTCGTTCAAGTCAGATGTAGCAAAACGGCCACCATCCAGCGGAACCAACGGACGAAGTTCGGGCGGAATAACCGGTACGATACGTACGATCATCCATTCCGGTTTGTTACGTCCACGTGATGCGCGGAACGATTCTACTACCTGAAGACGTTTCAAAGCTTCATTCTTACGTTGCTGAGACGCATCGTTTCCGGCGCGGTGACGCAGTTCGTAAGACAAAGCATCCAGATCCAAACGAGCCAGCAAATCATAGATAGCTTCGGCTCCCATCTTTGCAACAAATTTATTCGGATCATTATCTTCAAGATACTGATTGTCTTTCGGAAGAGTATCCAGAATATCCAGATATTCTTCTTCAGAAAGCAAATCATATTCAGCTACGCCATCTTCAGCTTTCACACCCGGCTGAATAACAACATAACGTTCGTAGTATATAATCGAATCCAGTTTCTTTGTCGGCAATCCGAGCAAATAACCGATTTTATTAGGAAGCGAACGGAAATACCAGATGTGAGCCACCGGCACAACCAGCTGGATATGTCCCATACGTTCACGGCGCACTTTCTTTTCAGTAACTTCCACACCACAACGGTCGCAGACGATACCTTTATAACGGATACGCTTGTATTTACCGCAATGACATTCATAATCCTTGATAGGACCAAAAATGCGCTCGCAGAACAAACCGTCACGTTCGGGTTTGTACGTACGGTAATTAATGGTTTCAGGCTTCAAAACTTCACCACTCGAATTCTCAAGGATTTCTTCCGGAGAAGCCAGACCAATTGAGATCTTCGAGAAATTACTTTTCGTCTTATTTTCTTTTCTAAAAGCCATACTCTATATAATTGAGATTTGATAATTGAATCATTGGAAATTGAAAAAAGTGCGGATGCCAACAGACCTTCATCGGTACATTGACATCTCACATTCTTTCATTATTTTATTCTAGGTTGATACTCAAACCTAAACCTCTCAACTCGTGCAACAATACGTTCAAGGATTCCGGAATACCAGGTTGTGGCATCGGTTCACCTTTCACAATTGCTTCATAAGCCTTCGAACGTCCTACCACGTCATCAGATTTGATAGTCAGGATTTCCTGCAAGATATGGGCAGCACCGAAACCTTCGAGTGCCCAAACCTCCATTTCTCCGAAACGCTGACCACCGAATTGAGCTTTACCACCAAGAGGTTGCTGAGTAATCAATGAGTACGGACCGATAGAACGAGCATGCATCTTGTCTTCAACCATGTGGCCCAACTTCAACATGTAAGTTACGCCCACAGTAGCTGCCTGGTCAAATTGCTCACCTGTACCACCATCACAAAGATAAGTCTTACAGTAGCGAGGCAATCCTGCCTTGTCTGTCCACTGATCCAGATCTTCCATGGTAGCACCGTCGAAAATAGGAGTCGCGAATTTCACGCCCAACGTTTTTCCGGCACGTCCGAGTACAGCTTCAAAAATCTGACCAATGTTCATACGAGAAGGCACACCCAACGGATTCAACACAATGTCAACCGGAGTACCATCAGCCAAGAACGGCATATCCTCCTGACGAACAACACGGGATACAATACCCTTGTTACCGTGGCGACCAGCCATCTTATCACCCACACCAATCTTACGTTTCTTAGCAATATATACTTTTGCCATCTGGATAATACCAGCAGGAAGTTCATCACCAATTGTAATAGCAAACTTCTTACGTTTCAATTCAGCATCCAGCTCTTTATATTTCTTAATGAAATTCATCACCAGATCACGAATCATACCGTTAATATGATCGTCGCTTGTCCAGTTGCTCAATTGAATAGAAGTAAAGTCAAGTGAATCAAAATCAGAAGCACTGAACTTAGAACCTTTCGCAATAACTTCCGCACCCAAATAGTCTTTCACACCTTGAGAAACCTTACCTTCAGTCAAAGTCATCAGTTTCTTAACCAGGATACGTTTCAAGTCAGCTACCTTAGATTCAAATTCATCATCAATCTTAGGCAACAATGCTTTATCGGCCAGTTTAGAGCTACGATTCTTAATCACACGTGAGAAAAGTTTCTTATCAATCACCACACCTTTCAAAGAAGGAGAAGCTTTCAAAGAAGCATCTTTCACGTCACCTGCCTTATCACCGAAGATAGCCCGAAGCAGTTTTTCTTCCGGAGAAGGATCAGATTCACCCTTCGGCGTAATCTTACCAATCATGATATCACCCGGCTCGATACGAGCACCGATTCTTACGATACCGTTTTCATCCAAGTCTTTGGTAGCTTCTTCACTTACATTCGGGATATCAGAAGTCAACTCTTCCATACCACGTTTTGTTTCACGAACTTCCAGAGAATATTCCTCTACGTGAACTGAAGTCAACAAGTCTTCGCGTACCACACGTTCGTTCAATACGATAGCATCCTCATAGTTGTAACCCTTCCAAGGCATATAAGCTACCAACAGGTTCTTACCCAATGCCAATTCACCCTTTTCAGTAGAATAACCTTCAGTCAAGATATCACCTTTCTTCACACGCTGGCCTTTGTCACAAATCGGACGCAAGTCAATCGTCATGTTCTGGTTAGTCTTACGGAACTTAGGTATTCTATATTCCTTCAAAGCAGGTTCGAAACTTACAAATTCTTCGTCTTCCGTACGGTCATACAAAATACGGATAGTAGTAGCATCCACATAGTCAACCACACCATCGCCTTCTGCGGTAATCTGGGTACGAGAGTCTCTTACCAACTGACGTTCGATACCTGTACCTACGATCGGAGCTTCACTTCTCAACAAAGGAACCGCCTGGCGCATCATGTTCGATCCCATCAATGCACGGTTAGCATCGTCATGTTCCAAGAATGGAATCAAAGAAGCTGCAATAGATGCGATCTGCTGAGGAGCAACGTCCATCAAGTCAACTTCAGATGGTTCAACAACCGGGAAATCTGCATCTTGACGAGACTTAACTCTGTTAAGTACGAATGTACCATCGTCATTCAACGGAGCATTTCCCTGCGCAATAACCTTTTCTTCCTCTTCTTCAGCAGTCAGATAAATCAGACCGTTATCAGAAAGATCCACTTTTCCATTTTCCACCTTGCGGTAGGGAGTTTCAATGAATCCTAGCTCATTAATCTTAGCAAATACACACAATGAAGAAATCAAACCGATGTTCGGACCTTCAGGAGTCTCAATCGGACAAAGACGACCATAGTGTGTATAGTGAACGTCACGAACCTCAAATCCGGCACGTTCACGGGAAAGACCACCAGGACCAAGGGCAGACATACGACGTTTGTGCGTAATTTCAGCCAGCGGGTTTGTCTGGTCCATGAACTGCGACAACGCGTTCGTTCCGAAGAATGAGTTGATTACTGAAGAAATAGTCTTTGCATTAATCAAATCAATCGGAGTAAACACTTCATTGTCACGAACGTTCATACGTTCACGAATCGTACGAGACATACGAGCCAGCCCCACAGCAAACTGATTAGAAAGCTGTTCACCAACAGTACGTACACGACGGTTACTCAAGTGGTCAATATCATCCACATCCGCTTTTGAGTTAATCAACTCAATCAGATATTTGATGATTTCAATAATATCTTCCTTCGTGAGGACACGCACGTCCATGTCAGTCGTCAGATTCAACTTTTTGTTGATTCTGTAACGACCTACATCACCAAGGTCATATCGTTTTTCTGAGAAGAACAAGTTGTTGATAACCTCCCTTGCACTTGCGTCATCAGCCGGATCGGCATTACGCAACTGACGGTAGATATACAACACAGCTTCTTTTTCCGAGTTACTCGGGTCCTTCTGCAACGTATTATATATGATAGAGAAATCGGACTGATTCGGTTCATCCTTATGCAAAAGGATGTTCTGAACTCCCGACTCCAAAATTTCATCAATATGCTCCTCTTCCAGTACGGTTTCACGGTCGATAATAACTTCGTTACGTTCAATAGAAACCACTTCACCGGTATCTTCATCAACGAAATCTTCAATCCATGTTTTCAAGACACGTGCAGCCAGTTTACGGCCTAACACCTTCTTCAGATTTGTCTTGTTTACCTTCACATCTTCTGCAAGATCGAAAATCTCAAGAATATCTTTGTCATTCTCGAAGCCAATTGCACGCAACAATGTAGTCACCGGCAATTTCTTCTTACGGTCGATGTATGCGTACATCACATTATTGATGTCAGTAGCAAACTCAATCCACGAACCCTTAAACGGAATAATACGAGCCGAATAAAGTTTCGTACCATTGGCATGTACACTCTGACCGAAGAACACACCCGGAGAACGGTGAAGCTGTGACACAACTACGCGTTCGGCACCGTTAATGACGAAAGTAGCCTTATCAGTCATATAAGGAATCGGGCCGAGGAATACGTCCTGAATCACTGTATCAAAATCCTCATGATCGGGGTCCGTACAGTAAAGCTTAAGTTTCGCTTTTAAGGGAACACTATAAGTAAGCCCACGCTCTATACAATCATCAATGGTATAACGCGGCGGATCAATATAATAGTCCAGAAACTCAAGAACAAAATTGTTTCTTGTATCGGCAATAGGGAAGTTTTCAGCAAATACTTTATACAATCCCTCATTCTTACGCTTTTCAGGTGGGGTATCTAATTGTAGAAAGTCTTGGAATGACTTCAATTGTACTTCCAGGAAATCCGGGTATTCTAGCGGATTCTTAGTCGAAGCAAAATTAACTCTTTGATTTACAGTATTTGAAGACATCTGTCAATGAATTTGGAGAACTTAATTTGAAATATATACACAAAAAGGTTAAGAATCCTCTTGTGAAGGATTCCTAACCGAATTACCTGATTACCAGGCCAATGTTATTTAAGTTCAACTTCAGCTCCAGCTTCTTCCAATGTTTTCTTCAATGATTCTGCTTCGTCTTTAGCCAAACCTTCTTTTACTGTGCTAGGAGCACCGTCTACCAAGTCTTTAGCTTCTTTCAAACCAAGACCACAAGCTTCCTTAACGGCCTTAACTACCTGAAGTTTAGCTGCACCAGCGCTCTTCAATACTACGTCGAAAGAAGTTTTTTCTTCTGCGGCAGCAGCACCAGCTGCAGGACCAGCAGCAACAGCTACAGCTGCAGCAGCAGGTTCAATACCGTATTCTTCTTTAAGGATAGTTGCAAGTTCATTAACTTCTTTTACTGTCAAGTTAACTAATTGTTCTGCAAAAGCTTTCAAATCTGCCATTTTTTGTATGATTTTAATGTTTAAATACTTGTTGATTTTTGAAAATTATTTGGGATGTTATTCCCAAGGCTGTGACGCCTTTTTCCATTTTTACGCTTCGGTACGTTCACCAAGAGTCTTGAGAACTCCGTGAAGGGTGTTACCACCTGATTGAAGAGCAGAAATAACATTCTTGGCCGGAGATTGCAACAGTGCAACGATATCGGCGATAACTTCATTCTTACTCTTGATTGCAACGAGAGCATCCAATTGGTCTGCACCAACATAGAAGCTTTCTTCTGCATACGCAGCTTTCAGTCCGGGAATACCGTCTTTCGCTTTGTCTTTGATTAACTTAGCAGGTACGTTTGCAGTGTTAGTAAACATAACAGCAGTAGTACCTTTCAAAGAACCGTAAAGAGGTGAAAAGTCTTCTTCCAGGCTTTCAAGTGCTTTGTGAAGCAGAGTGTTTTTAACCACCATCAATTTGATGTCTGATTTAAAGCAATCTCTTCTCAATGCGCTGGTAGCAGCAGCGTTCATCGCTGTAACGTCTACCAAGTAGAAGTGACCATATTCCTTTACTGTAGCAGCAATTTGCTCTATAATCGTACTTTTATCTTCCTTTCTCATTATTTCTCTGTTTTATTAGATTTCATCCACTGATTTCGGGTCGATTTTAATACCCGCACTCATTGTACTAGAAAGATAAATACTCTTAATATATGTACCCTTTGCTGCGGTCGGTTTCAGCTTGTTCAGAGTAGAGATGAACTCTTTCGCGTTGTCGCGAATCTGATCAGGACTGAATGATACCTTACCGATAGAAGTGTGAACGATACCGCTCTTATCAACTTTAAAGTCAATCTTACCTTGTTTTACTTCTTTTACAGCCTTAGCAACATCCATAGTTACAGTACCACTCTTAGGGTTCGGCATCAATCCACGAGGACCGAGTACACGACCGAGTGCACCAATTTTACCCATGATAGATGGCATAGTGATGATTACATCAATATCAGTCCATCCACCTTTGATCTTTTCAATATATTCGTCAAGACCAACATAGTCAGCACCAGCTTCTTTTGCAGCAGCTTCAGCATCCGGTGTACAAAGTACCAACACACGCACTTCTTTACCAGTACCATGAGGAAGTGAAACAACACCTCTCACCATCTGGTTAGCTTTACGCGGGTCAACCCCTAAACGTACATCAATATCCAGTGAAGCATCGAATTTGGAAAAAGTGATTTCTTTTACCAAAGATGCAGCTTCTTTCAGTGAGTATGCTTTCCCTGCTTCAATTTTTTCTGCAGCTAACTTTTGATTTTTTGTCAGTTTACCCATTACAATTGAAGTTTATTAGTTATTAACCGGGAACTCCCCTTTTACAGCGATACCCATACTTCTAGCTGTACCTGCAACCATTCTCATGGCAGCTTCCACAGTAAAACAGTTCAAGTCAACCATTTTGTCCTGAGCGATCGTACGAACTTGTTCCCAAGTAAGCTCGGCAACTTTCTTACGGTTAGGCTCAGCAGAACCACTCTTTACCTTAGCTACTTCAAGTAATTGAATAGCGACGGGAGGAGTCTTGATTACAAAATCGAAAGACTTATCTGCGTAGTAAGTAATGATAACAGGTAAAATTTTACCTGCTTTGTCTTGGGTTCTGGCATTGAATTGCTTGCAAAATTCCATGATATTGATACCCTTAGAACCCAAAGCAGGTCCAACGGGAGGTGATGGATTTGCAGCGCCTCCTTTAATCTGTAACTTGATTAGTCCAGCAACTTCTTTAGCCATTTTTTTATTGATTTATATATAAACATTAAACGAAGAACAACAACAGCGTAACAATTCCGTGTTATTCCTTTTCCACTTGCATAAAGCCCAATTCAAGCGGCGTTTTGCGCCCGAATATCTTTACCATGACCTTTAGTTTCTTTTTTTCGCTATTCACTTCTTCAATGATACCACTGAATCCGCTAAAAGGTCCAAAAGTAACTTTTACAGTTTCACCCACCACGTACGGAATATTGAGTTCTTCACCCGTTTCCTGCAGTTCGTCCACTGTACCAAGTATACGATTCACTTCTGATTGTCTGAGAGGCACCGGTTTTTCGGAGCCACCTAAAAAGCCTATCACATTCGGAGTGTTGCGCAAGTGATGAGCGACCTCACCAACCAAAGCAGCCTCCACCAAAACGTAACCAGGAAGATAACTTCTTTCCTTCACAATTTTTTTACCATTGCGAACCTGGTAAACTTTTTCAGTAGGAATCAATACCTGAGATACATATTCACCAAGGTCACTGTTCTTAAGATCAGCTTCAAGATATTCCTTTACCTTAGCTTCTTTTCCACTAATAGCACGCAGAACGTACCATTTCTTTTCAATCTCAGCCATTTTCAATTCCTAATTTTTAATGTGGATAAACGATTTTTTCCATGAAGTTCTGGAAACAGACATCCATACCCCATACTACCAATGCAATAAGCAGGGAAGCATATAAAACAACTACTGCACTGTTAGCAAGTTCAGAATACGTAGGCCACGATACTTTATGTACAAGTTCGTCGTAAGATTCTTTAATATAAGCTATTACCTTTTTCATTTCAATAATATTAGCACGGGAGGAGAGGCTCGAACTCCCGACACCCGGTTTTGGAGACCGGTGCTCTACCAACTGAGCTACTCCCGTGTGTACATAATCAGTTCCCGATGAAAACCGGGAACTGATTAATTATTGTGTATTAGTCGATAATTTCAGTAATCTGACCAGCACCTACCGTGCGTCCACCTTCGCGGATAGCGAAACGAAGGCCCGGGTTCAATGCTACTGGGTAAATCAACTCAACTGTAATAGTTACGTTATCACCCGGCATTACCATTTCTGTTCCTTCCGGCAAAGTGATTTCACCTGTACAGTCCATAGTACGCAAGTAGAACTGAGGACGGTATTTGTTGTGGAACGGAGTGTGACGACCACCTTCTTCTTTCTTCAAGATATAAACCTCAGCTTTGAATTTAGAGTGCGGTTTAATCTGACCTGGTTTACAAAGAACCATACCACGTTTGATTTCGTTCTTGTCAATACCACGAAGCAAAAGACCTACGTTGTCACCAGCTTCACCTTGATCCAACAGTTTACGGAACATTTCAACACCAGTTACAACTGATTTCTTATCTTCACCTAAACCAAGGATTTCGACTTCATCACCAACGTGGATGACACCTGTTTCGATACGACCTGTTGCTACAGTACCACGACCTGTGATAGAGAACACGTCTTCAACCGGCATCAAGAATGGTTTATCAACATCGCGCGGAGGCAGTGGAATCCAGTTATCAACTGCATCCATCAGCTCCATAACTTTGTCTTCCCATTTTTCAACACCGTTCAATGCGCCAAGAGCAGAACCACGGATGATAGGAGTATTGTCACCATCGAAATCATAGAATGAAAGGAGTTCTCTCATTTCCATTTCAACGAGTTCCAACATTTCTTCGTCGTCTACCATATCGCATTTGTTCAAGAATACAACCAGACGAGGTACGTTTACCTGACGAGCCAACAGAATGTGTTCGCGAGTTTGAGGCATCGGACCATCAGTTGCAGCACAAACGATGATAGCACCGTCCATCTGAGCAGCACCAGTAACCATGTTCTTTACGTAGTCGGCGTGACCCGGGCAGTCTACGTGTGCATAGTGACGGTTAGCTGTTTGATATTCAACGTGAGAAGTATTGATAGTAATACCTCTTTCTTTTTCTTCAGGAGCGTTGTCGATAGAATCGAAAGAACGCAATTCTGAAAGACCTTTTTTTGCCAACACTGTAGTGATAGCAGCTGTCAACGTTGTCTTACCGTGGTCTACGTGACCGATTGTACCAATGTTTACATGCGGTTTGGTACGTTCAAATTTCTCTTTAGCCATAGCTTTACTTGTTATTTATTTGATTAATAATCAGCATTTACATCCTTTATGAGCTGTTACCGGGACTTGAACCCGGGACCTCTTCCTTACCAAGGAAGTGCTCTACCACTGAGCTATAACAGCAAGAAAAGAGAGCGGAAGACGGGGCTCAAACCCGCGACCCTCAGCTTGGAAGGCTAATGCTCTATCAACTGAGCTACTTCCGCATTCTTGCCAAAGTTGTCACTCTGATTGTGGGCAAAGATGGATTCGAACCACCGAAGGCGTAAGCCAGCAGATTTACAGTCTGCCCCATTTGGCCACTCTGGTATTTGCCCTTTTCAAAATCAAGAAATAAAAGAACTATTTTCAAACAATATGATAAAGACAGATGTTCTATCTTTGTTCTTCGGTTTCTTTTTGAGCCTCTTGTCGGATTCGAACCAACGACCCCGAGATTACAAATCACGTGCTCTGGCCAACTGAGCTAAAGAGGCAAACTTACTAAAAAATGCAACCGTCACGTTCTAACGCGAGCGAAACGGCTGCAAATTTAGTTATTTATTTCTTTCCCGCAAAATATTTGGGATTTTTTTATTTGCTACGTTGCTTTTCCTTGTATTTAACCAGCTGTTTTACGAGTGCTTCCACATCTAAATCAATTGCCTCTTCAAATGTATCACACACTTTGCTTGCATAAAACTCCCCATTGGGGATTAATATTTTAATGCCTGCTTCTTTATTTTCAGCAACTTCTGGTTTTACTACCTTTAATGACACCTCTACTTTCTTTATATCTTCGTAATATTTTTCCAACTTGGACACTTTCTTCTGAATAAATGCCTGCAATTGCTCTGACGCATCAAAGTGAATTGATTGAATTCTAACATCCATACTTACCTCCTTTTTTTTAAGCTCTTGGATGAGCTTGTTTATACACTTTTTTAAGTTCTTCAAATGTGGCATGCGTATAGATCTCGGTAGTCGTAATGCTCTCGTGACCCAAAAGTTCTTTTACCGCGCCCAGCTCTGCTTCATTATTCAGCATTGTGGTAGCAAAAGTATGCCTCAACACGTGAGGACTCCTTTTCTTCAGCGTTGCCACCTTTGACAGGTTCCGTTTCACTAAATTATAGACCAGATTCTTATAAAGTCGTTCGCCATTCTCTCTAATAAAGAAAGCCTCCGACCTTTCCGGAATCGTTTCGTTTCTTACATTAATATATTCAAGCATCAACTCCCGCAGTTCATCACCGAACGGTATCAGTCGTTGCTTATTTCTTTTCCCGGTCACTTTCAGAAGAGAAGCCAAAAAATCCACATCCTTATCATCCAAACCTATTAATTCCGAAAGTCTCATGCCAGTAGCATAAAACACTTCAATCACCAACCGGTCCCGACAACCTTTAAATCCTTCGCCAAAATCCGTATCATCCAATAACCGATTCATTTCGTTCTCTTTTAAGAACACAGGCAACGGCTTTTTGTTTTTAGGTCCTTTTATTTTACGCAAAGGATCTATAGTCGTTTCTCTCTGCCTCAAGAGATACTTGTAAAACGTTCGGAGCGAACTTAGCTTACGATTTACAGAAGTTGAGGTATACCCTTTATCCATCAATGAAACAATCCATTCACGAATCAGTTCCGCCTCGACTTCTAACGGATTAAATTTTCCATACTCTTCCTGAGCAAACTCCTGCAGTTGCTTTATATCTTCACCGTACGCAAGAACGGTTTTTTCAGAATAGTTCCGCTCATACTGGAGATAATCAAGAAAAGATTCTATCAACATAATATCGCAACATCTAAAATCGTGCAACGAATGTATGAAAAGAATTCAATAATTCAAAGGAAATTACGAATTATTAATCTTCTACTTGCTGAAGTTGTTGTACGTAAACTGCGCGTTCTTTCTTAAGTCTTTTAGTTACAGACGGTTTATCAAACTGTTGTCTGCTTCTCAACTCTTTTACAATGCCAGTCTTTTCAAATTTTCTTTTGAACTTCTTCAGCGCTTTTTCAATGTTTTCGCCTTCTTTTACAGGTACTACAATCATTTTGTTACTATTAATATGTTATGATTAAAAAATTCTGCAGTCAAATTGCGCCGCAAAATTACACATACTTTCTTTATTCACAAAACTTTCGGCAAATATTTCTCAAAAACTATTCATAAACAAGTTATTAAATGCAGAAAGTTAGTACCTTTGAAACACTTACATGTCTATAATAATATAATAAAGTATGAAACAGAGCATAAAAGAGCGAGTGCATGCACTGCGCATGACCTTTCATCCCAATTCTATCAAAGCATTCATTATTCCCAGCACCGACCCTCATCTTAGTGAATATGTGGCTCCCCACTGGATGTCACGGGAGTGGATTTCCGGTTTTACTGGTTCTGCCGGAACAGCGGTTATCCTGATGGATGAAGCAGGATTATGGACCGACTCACGTTATTTTCTGCAAGCTACGAAGGAATTGGAGGGCAGCGGCATTACCTTATATAAAGAGATGTTGCCGGAGACTCCCAGTATTACAGAATTTCTCTGCCAACACTTAAAACCTGGAGAATCCGTAAGTATCGACGGGAAAATGTTCTCTGTGCAACAGGTCGAACAGATGAAAGAAGAACTGGCGGCACATCAGTTACAGGTCGACATATTTGGAGATCCATTGAGTAGCATTTGGAAAGACCGGCCCGCCATGCCTGATTCTCCTGCCTTTATTTATGATATCAAATATGCAGGAAAAAGCTGTGAAGAGAAAATATCCGCCATCCGTACGGAGTTGAAAAAGAAAGGTGTCTATGCTTTATTCATATCCGCACTCGACGAGATCGCATGGACTCTCAATTTGCGAGGGAACGATGTACATTGCAATCCGGTCATAGTAAGTTACCTGTTAATCACACAGGATGAAGTGACTTATTTTATTTCACCGGAGAAAGTGACGGCAGAGGTAGAGACTTATCTAAAGGAACGGCAGATTGGAATACAGAAGTATGATGAGGTAGAGACATTCCTGAATTCTTTTCCGGGAAAAAACATTCTGATTGATCCACGAAAAACGAATTATTCTATCTATTCGTCTATTAATCCGCAATGTTCTATTCTTCGTGGCGAGTCGCCTGTCGCATTATTGAAAGCGATTCGCAATGAGCAGGAGGTCGCCGGCATCCACGCTGCCATGCAACGGGATGGAGTAGCACTCGTCAAATTCCTCAAATGGCTGGAAGAATCCGTATCTACCGGAAAAGAGACAGAATTAAGTATAGATAAAAAGTTGCATGAGTTTAGGGCTGCACAGCCTCTCTACATGGGGGAAAGTTTCGACACGATTGCAGGATATAAAGAACATGGGGCAATCGTACATTATTCAGCTACCCCGGAAAGTGAGGTGACTCTTCAGCCCAGAGGGTTCTTACTCTTAGATTCAGGAGCCCAATATCTGGACGGAACCACTGACATCACCCGAACCATTGCTTTAGGCGAACTTACAGAAGAAGAAAAAACGGATTATACCCTTATATTAAAAGGACACATCGCGTTGGCTATGGCCAAATTCCCTGCCGGAACCCGTGGAGCCCAGCTCGATGTACTAGCTCGTATGCCTATCTGGAACCACAGAATGAATTTTCTTCATGGCACAGGACATGGCGTCGGACATTTCCTGAGTGTACACGAAGGGCCGCAAAGCATTCGTATGAATGAGAACCCTGTCATTTTGCAGCCCGGCATGGTTACTTCCAATGAGCCTGGTGTTTATAAAGCAGGCAGTCACGGGATACGTACGGAGAACCTGACGTTGGTTTGCAAAGATGGAGAGGGAATGTTTGGAGAATATCTTAAGTTTGAAACTATCACTTTATGCCCAATCTGCAAAAAAGGGATCATCAAGGAGATGCTGACAAATGAAGAAATTGAATGGTTAAACAATTACCATCAGACTGTCTACGAGAAGTTGTCACCGGATCTTAACGAAGAAGAAAAAGTTTGGTTACAAGAGGCAACTGCTTCCCTTTAAAAAGAACTTGTCTGACACCCGGGTGTCAAGCATACTGAGACCCGGGTGTCAGACTGCTCAAGACCCGGGTCTCATACATCACGACACCCGGGTGTCGTACAACATAGAACTGCATTAAATAAAAAACTTTATTAGAAACAAATATTATATGGCTTTAATTAAATCAGTACGGGGTTTTACTCCCGAAATCGGAGAAAACTGCTTCCTCGCAGATAATGCAACTATTATAGGAGATGTAAAAATAGGAAATGATTGTAGCATTTGGTTTAATACGGTATTAAGAGGTGACGTCAACTCCATACGAATCGGCAATGGTGTCAACATTCAGGATGGAAGTGTCTTGCATACGTTATATCAGAAATCGACTATTGAAATTGGCGATCACGTATCCGTTGGGCATAATGTCACCATTCATGGGGCGACCATCAAAGATTATGCATTGGTAGGGATGGGGTCAACCGTCCTGGATCACGTCGTAGTTGGCGAAGGAGCAATCGTTGCCGCCGGTTCGCTGGTATTAAGCAATACCATCATTGAGCCGGGAAGTATTTGGGGAGGAGTACCCGCGAAATTCATAAAAAAGGTAGATCCTGAACAAGCCAAAGAACTGAATCAGAAGATTGCTCACAATTATTTGATGTACTCACAATGGTATAAGGAATAACATTAAGTAAAACCGAAAACTAAACTTCGTTCCTCCTTTCTCTTATGTTTTTAAGAAAAAGGGGGAACGTTTTTTTTCAGATCTCCATTGACACTTCAATAGCCACATTAATAAAACAAACCATTTACAAACACTTACCATAAGATTCATACTACTAAAACTAATCATCATTGATTCCTAAAATCTATATTCATATTATTTAACCATCTGAAAATAGATATATTACGAATTATTCGTAGATTTGTAAAGCATTAAATCCGGGCGGTAAACCAACAAACACTTATTCATTATGAAAATAAAACTACTACTTACAATTCTCTTATTGGCAGAAATAATAACCGCCAATGCACAAAACGCAGAAAAAGAATATTTAAAGAAAGTACTTACCAATTTAGAAAAGATTGAATCTGCAACCTACTATGTCACTAACGAAAGCTGGCAACCTGGTGATTCAACCGCATTATCTACCTTGCATGGCTTCGTTAAAGAGTACGATAATCCAATGGACTCAACCATAGGTGCAAGCTATGTTTCACTAGATGCCAATGATACAACAAAACTAGAATTTTGTTATGACGGCAACATAAGAGTATTACCTTATCACGAAAATAAGAAATTAGCAATTGATGATTTCACATTCAGACCACTTCCTTTCAGACTAGTAAGTCCTCCATTCTTCAATCACGCAAAGAATATCATCAGATATGCACTTACCACTAAGGATCATATTGTAACAGAGTTGAAAGATGAGGGTGATAATTATTATTTTAAATTAGTCATTGATGAGAATCAACAGGTTGAGTTCTTTGGAAAAGCTTATCACATGCCACTTCCTCCATTCAATATCGGCAGTACAGCTTCTATTTATGAGTTATGGATCAACAAATCGAATGACCTACCTTATAAAAAACGGAGAGAGATGTCGCATGATATTTCCGTTTCAACCTGTTCGAATCTTGAAATCAATAAACTAACAATTAACGACTTTAACGCGTCTGATTATTTCCCCAAAGATTATGAGATAGTAAAATACAGCGACCTCTACAAGAAAAAAGCAGAACCAACAGCATCCAGTCTTATAGGGAAAAAAGCTCCCGGCTGGATATTAGAAAATATAGAAGCACAGCCGGTATCATTAGCCGACTGTAAAAGCAAAATCATACTAATCAACTTCACAGGCATTGGTTGTGGTGCCTGTCAGGCAGCTGTTCCTTTTCTGAAACAGTTAAAAGAATTATTCACCAGTGAAGAGTTTGAGTTGATTGCAATAGAATCCTGGAGTCGTAAAGTATCTGCCATCCGGAATTATGCAAACCGAAAGGAATTGAATTATACCATTCTAAATGCAACAAATGAGGTTATAAAACAATATCAGACCGGTGGTGCCGCACCCTACTTTTTCATAGTAGACCAAGAACGAATCATACGAAAAGTAATCAGAGGTTATAGTAATGAGAATACAGATAAAGAAATAATAAATGCAATAAAAGAACTACTATGAACATGAACAGACTATTTACTTGTCTTTGTTTGTCCTTGTTATTCAACCTGGCACAAGCACAATTACCCATCCCCGAATATCAGAAGGGAAAGGCCATTTTAAGTGGTACAATCGCCAATTACCATCCGAATGATAATCTGATATTCAAGATCGGAGCTCCCAATATCGTGATGGGAACAGCCGAAACTCTTTATCCGACTGTTGAGTCAGACGGAAACTTTACTATTAATATTCCTCTCTACCATCATACACAAGTACGGATGATGATAGGAAATGCTGATTTAGTCATTCTGCTAAGTCCCGAAAAAGAAACAAATGTAGCTATCAATCTAAGTAATCCACCAGGAAAACAGTTTGTATTTAGCGGTCAATATGCTACCATTAACAATGAATGGTGCCAGCCGGAACTGATAACAAAGATACCACCTGTTTATAGTGATGGCGACCTATTGGATTCCATTGTAGGCATTAGTGCCAATGAATTCAAAAAACGATGTATCAACCAATACAAACGATATGTAACGCACAACAACGCACAGTTACAATTCAGCGAAGACACTCGCACACTCGCCAATCTCTCATGCGCATTTGATTGCCTGGAAAATCTACAGGCCACCCACTATTGCCTGCAAACTGCTTATCAAAAGAAGGAAAACATTACGCGGGAACAAGCTTTTGCTGCTTTTCTTGATGTATATTTGCCTGATGATTTCCACAATTATTTGAAGGATTTCCCAGTCAATCACCCTTTAGCACTCTATTGTTATAATTACCGCAATGTAGTCATGGATTTATATGATACCCACAAAGACCCACTCGCTTACGAAAAAAATCTATTGAAAAATGCACCACTCACTAAAGAGGAACAGACACTTATCCATCAATATGAAACGGCTTTCAAAGCAGGTGTCTCCTTTCAGCAAGAAAGCGAGCTAATGGCACTTAGTGCAAAATACTTCAAAGAAAATGACCTATTCAGATGGGAGTCATTCTCCAAAACAAAAGAACGTCTTAGTAATATCATACAAGACAGCACAAGTTTAATAGTTGACTACATACGAGCAATCTATATGCGTTCCAGTTTTTACAATTTACAACCTCTGACACCCCGACAAGAGCTCATGGCTTCGGAAATCACCAATCCTATTTTCTTAGGTATCATTCAAGACATGAACCGCCAGATGCAACCCCGACAGAAAACGATAACAAAGAAATTCACTATTTGCGAAGTACCACAAGTTCCGGAAAAGGAACTGTTGACTGCTCTCATTGCCCGCCACAAAGGGAAGGTACAGTTTATCGACTTTTGGGCTACCTGGTGCGGTGGCTGCCGGCAAATCATCAAGGAATATGAACCACTAAAGAAAGAAATAGGTGAAGACAAAGTTGCTTTCATTTACCTCACAGGCCCCAGTTCTATAAAAAAGACTTGGGATATACTAATACAAGACATTGCCGGAGAACATTACTGGTTGAACAAAGAACAGTGGGGTTATCTTTGGAATCATTTTCAGATGACGGGATTACCGATGTACCTGATAATAGATAAAAAAGGAAATATCGCAAAACAATTCACCCACGTAACAGCCAAAGAGTTGAAAGAGTTGCTAGAGTTAGAAGTCAACAGATAAGGTGCCTAGCTACAAATGCAGGAAACAGGTTCTTCGTCAAATCTGGTGAAAAGTTGTCCTCTATTCATTTATATAATTCAGTAGATGCCTGTTTTTCTAAAGGATTTACCACCCAATTTGACAAAGAGCCGAAAGCAATGAGAAGTGTGCCAAAGCTCCTTAATAAACAAAGAATCACCTTTACCACAGATAATTGTGATAAAGGTGATTCTTTGTTTATTAAGGTTTTGTATTGCCCTCTTATATCGAATTCACATTGATCTACACTACATATTTAGAAATTAATCATGTGCATAATCTTCTCCGTCGCACCGGCATTGCTAGTCACATAATAACCGGCATTCGTTCCGGTTTCCCGCAAAAACGCCTCATCTGTCAGGAAACGATCCAGCAAAGTTTTCAGCTCATCATAGTCTTTGATAGAATAGGCACCTTTTGCTTCGAGCAATTGAACGGCTTCCATAAATTTCTGATACTTCGGTCCGAAAATCACCGGAATACCGTATACAGCCGCTTCCAAGGTGTTATGGATTCCTACCCCGAAACCACCGCCTATATAAGCTATTTCACCATAGCGGTAAATAGAGGACAGCAGTCCGAAGCAGTCTATAATAAGACAATCCGCTTTCAATACATTCCTCTCATCGGCACGGGTATAGCGCACATACGGACGCTTCAGTTTACCGATGATCTCAACCAGGTGATTCTCATCGATCACATGCGGAGCAATAATCAATTTCATTTCCGGATGATTATTGAAATATTCGAGGAATAAATCCTCATCAGGTCCCCATGAACTTCCGGCAACAAAAGTAAAAGAATTGTTTCCTTTAAACTTCTCCACCAACGGGAGCTCTTTAGCCTCTTCGCGGATTTGCAGTACACGGTCAAAACGGGTATCCCCCACTACTGTCACACGACTGATGCCGATTTTCGACAAATAACGTTTGGATGCCTCATTCTGAACAAACAGATGATCGAAATCTTTCAAGACATTGCGATAAGTGCCACCGTACCATTTAAAGAATATTTGTTCGCGACGGAAAATAGACGACACACTATATACCGGAATACGGCGCTTGTGAAGCTCATCCAGATAATTCTTCCAAAACTCATATTTGATAAAGAACGCCATGCAAGGATTTGCAATATCCAGGAACTTCTTCACATTCCTCGGCTTATCAAACGGCAGATAGCAGACAATATCCGCCCCCCGATAATGCTTGCGCACTTCATAACCGGAAGGAGAAAAAAATGTCAGCAATATCTTATAGTTAGGATATTTCTCACGAATCATTTCTATCAGAGGGCGTCCTTGTTCAAACTCCCCCAGTGAAGCAGCGTGAAACCAAATATACTGTTCCCCTTTTTCCACTTGTTGGCGTAAGAGTTCATACACCACCCAATGCCCCTTCATCATCTTCCGTGGCTTACGGCTAAACGGAGCAGCCAAATGGACGATAAAGTCATAAATGACTATTGCCAGGTCGTAAAGCATAGTACTGTGTCGATTACTTCAAAACCTCTACCGCTCGTTTCATACGAGCTATCGTCTCCTCTTTGCCCAATACCCAGGAAATATCGAACATGTGCGGGCCTTTTCCTTCACCCACCAATGTCAGACGGAAAGCATTCATGATATTACCGGTATGGTAACCTTTCTCTGCAATCCAGTCCATAACGACTTTTTCCTGTCCTTCAATGCTAAAATCTTCAATACCGGCAATCACTTCTGCCAATTCGGTCATACATTTGGCAGAATCTTCTTTCCAGCGTTTCTTCACCGTCTTTTCATCATATTCGGTAGGAGCCACAAAGAAGAAGCTACATACATCCCACAGTTCTTTAATGAAACTTACCCGGTCTTTCATCATGCCAACCACAGTCACTACCTTTTCGAAAGGAGCCTCTACGCCTTGTTCTTTCAAGAAAGGCAAGAACAGTTCCGCAATTTCTTCGTTAGGTTTCTGCTGTATATATTGATGATTGAACCATATTCCTTTTTTATAGTCGAACTTAGCTCCCGACTTGCTGCAACGGTGAAGATCAAACAACTTAATCAATTCATCCATCGACATCACTTCCAGATCATTACCCGGATTCCATCCCAATAAAGCCAGGAAATTAATCACAGCTTCGGGTAAATAACCGGATTCGCGATAACCAGAAGAGATTTCTCCGGATTTCGGATCGTGCCATTCCAATGGAAATACAGGGAATCCGAGACGGTCACCGTCACGCTTGCTTAATTTTCCATTACCTTCCGGTTTCAATAACAAAGGCAGGTGAGCAAATTCCGGCATCGTATCTTCCCAACCGAAAGCACGGTACAACAACACATGCAAAGGAGCGGAAGGCAACCATTCTTCACCACGAATCACGTGGGAAACTTCCATCAAATGGTCATCCACGATATTTGCCAAATGGTAAGTAGGCAGTTCGTCAGCCGATTTATAAAGCACTTTGTCATCCAGAATAGATGAGTTGATTACTACTTCGCCACGAATCAGGTCATTTACATGTATATCTTCATTCGGTTCGATTTTGAAACGAACAACATATTGTTTGCCTTCAGCAATCAGTGCATCCACTTCTTCTTTCGGCATAGTTAATGAATTGCGCATCATACCACGGGTAGATGCATCATATTGGAAGTTAGCAATTTCAGCACGCTTAGCGTCCAGCTCCTCCGGAGTATCAAAAGCGATGTAAGCTTTTCCATTTTCCAGCAAAATCTGCACATATTTCTTGTAGATTTCGCGGCGCTCCGACTGACGGTATGGACCCTGTTCACCACCGAAGCTCACTCCCTCGTCAAAGTGGATACCTAACCACTTAAAAGATTCGAGTATATACTCTTCCGCTCCCGGAACGAACCGGTTAGAGTCAGTGTCTTCAATACGAAATATCAAGTCTCCGCCGTGTTGACGTGCAAATAGATAATTATACAAAGCTGTACGCACACCACCGATGTGCAATGCTCCCGTAGGACTTGGAGCAAAACGAACTCTTACTTTTCTTTCTGCCATAATTTGGGTTAGTATAGGTAAATCGTGGCAAAATTAAACCTTTTTTTCCACACTATTGTTTTTTTTTGTACTTTTCGCAAAAATTTCAGTGGATATGGAACATTTGAAGAAGAAAAAAAGATTTTCATGGAGAGATTTACTATATAAATCACTGCTGTTTGTAGGCACTGTGGCGCTGATTGTTTATTTCCTGCCACGTGACGGAAAATTCAATTACCAGTTCGACATCAACAAGCCCTGGAAATACGGACAGTTGATCGCTACTTTCGACTTTCCTATTTATAAAGAGGATGCAGTGGTAAAAAGGGAACAAGATAGCCTGATGGCTTTCTTCCAACCTTATTATCAACTGGATAAAAATATAGAAAAAGACGCAATCGCCAAGCTGAAAGAGAATTACCATACGAATCTGAAAGGTATTCTCCCTTCCATCGATTATTTGCGGTACATTGAGCGCACTTTAAAAGAAATCTATCAGGCAGGCATCGTTTCGACAGAGAATATACAGCTGCTTCACAAAGACAGCACTTCATCTGTCATGGTGATTGATGACAAACTGGCTAATCCACAGGCTACCGAGAATCTTTACACGGTAAAAAAAGCCTATGAGCACTTGCTGTCAGCAGACTCTACTCATTTCAACCGGGAAATTTTAAGGCAATGCTCCCTGAACGAATACATCACCCCCAACCTTACCTTTGACGAGGAACGTACCCAGGCTGCCAAAGAAGAAATCCTGAACAACTATTCCTGGGCAAACGGATTAGTAGTCAGCGGGCAAAAGATTATCGACCGGGGGGAAATCGTCAGCCCGCATACCTATAATATCTTGGAGTCATTACGCAAAGAATCCATCAAACGGAATGAGTCCATGGGACAAAACCGCCTGATTCTCGGCGGACAGATTCTGTTTGTAGGAATGCTGATGCTTTGTTTTATGCTTTATCTCGACCTGTTCCGAAAAGACTACTATCAACGGAAAGGCAGTCTGTCATTGCTATTCACGTTGATTGTATTTTACAGTGTCATAACCGCTTTCATGGTAACACATAATCTATTTAATGTGTATATCATCCCGTACGCGATGCTACCCATTATCATCCGTGTTTTTCTTGATTCGAGGACTGCTTTCCTGACGCATGTCATCACTATATTGATATGCTCCATATCCTTACGCTTTCCGCATGAATTCATTCTGACACAGTTGGCTGCAGGATTAGTGGCGATATTCAGTCTAAGAGAGCTATCGCAAAGGTCCCAACTTTTCCGAACGGCTTTATTGGTCATACTGACTTATGCAGCCATTTATTTCGCCTTCGAGTTGATGACAGAGAACGGTCTTTCCACCGACTTTTCGAAGTTGAACATACGAATGTACACTTACTTCATCATTAACGGAATCCTGTTGTTATTCACTTATCCTTTACTGTTCTTATTGGAAAAGACTTTCGGATTTACTTCGAATGTTACTTTGGTGGAGCTTTCGAATATCAATAACGATCTTTTGCGGCAGATGTCTGAAACGGTTCCCGGAACCTTCCAACATTCCATGCAAGTGGCTAATCTGGCAGCAGAAGCCGCCATCCGGATTGGAGCCAAAAGTCAGTTAGTACGTACGGGAGCTTTGTATCATGATATCGGAAAGATGGAAAATCCGGCTTTCTTCACGGAGAATCAGTCGGGAGGAGTTAATCCGCATAAGAATCTGAATTACGAACAAAGTGCGCAGGTCGTTATCAGCCATGTGACGGATGGATTGAAGTTGGCGGATAAACACAATCTGCCTAAAGCGGTCAAAGACTTTATCAGCACCCATCACGGACGGGGAAAAACAAAATATTTCTATATTTCCTGGAAGAACGAGCATCCGGACGAAGAGCCGAATGAAGAATTGTTCACTTATCCCGGCCCGAATCCGTTCACCAAGGAGCAGGCTATCCTGATGATGGCAGATGCCGTGGAAGCTGCCTCACGCAGTCTTCCCGAATATACGGAAGAAACAATCAGCAACCTGGTCGACAAGATTATCGACTCACAGGTTACTGAAGGTTACTTTAAGGAATGTCCTATCACTTTCAAGGATATAGCGACTGTGAAAGCTGTATTCAAGGAGAAATTAAAAATCGCTTATCATACCCGGATCAGTTATCCTGAGTTAAAGAAGTAAGCAAACCTGCGCAAGCATCTTCAAGAACATCAAGTACATATTCAAACCCCTCGGCCCCTCCATAATAGGGGTCGGGGACATGATCTGCAGGAATACGGGTACAATACTCCGTCATGCGATGAATCTTCTTCCATTCTTCGGGAGAAGGAGCTTTGTCTTTCAAGTCATCTATGTTCCGGTCGTCCATACCGATTATCAGATCAAAATTATAAAAATCTTCCGTACGGACGGGGCGAGAACGATGCACCAATTGATAACCGCGACGGGCTGCATGAGCACGCATCCGGCTATCCGGCAATTCGCCCTGATGATAAGACAAGATTCCAGCGGAATCTATCACAAATTCGTTTTCCAGTCCCGCTTCTTTTATTAAATGAAGCATTACGCCTTCAGCCGTAGAGCTACGGCAGATATTTCCAAGGCAAACGAAAAGTATCTTTTTCATAATTTCACTTTTAACAGATTCAAGAATAAGCCAAATGATCATTTATTTTTAGACATAAGAACAAAAACATATTTCAGACATAAGAACAAAAGAACATAAAGGCTGCGCTTTGAAACTTATTTCTGTTGCTTATTGAACGGCTATTTTATTTTTTGTTCTTATGTTCTTCTGTCTGAATTAAATTCCCATTTAACGAACAGTCATTTACAATGAGTTCAGTATCTGATTGGCCCGGTTCACGGTTATTGCGGCCGGGATTTCCGGCATACTACCCAAATTGAACGGAGCAAGCATTTTTTCTATTTTCTTTAATCCGGCCTTATTTCCTTTTTTCTCAAATTCCTGACGAAGGATATTGATCTTCTCATGCGCCTGTATTCCTTCAATCAAACGTTCGAAACGAATACAGCTACGAGCACCCGGATATACAAGGTAAGTATCTCCGCCTGCCCAACTACGGAAACGGGAATCGAGCAGCGGCTCCAATGGCCAGCTGTTATATGCCCAACGCAGATAACCATCCAGATGTTTCTTAGATGAATAATAACTCATCCAGACTGCTTCTGCAGGATCAGAGAAAGTAAACGTGTTGGGATGGGCTTCCGTACAGCAGGTATAATAATTAGTACGCTTGTTCTCGGCTACACGACGCAGACGCACTTCTTCCGGGAAGTTCTGTCCGATGACAATACAGTAATCATATAGATCGGGCTCAATTTCTTCATGATAGTTTCCAGCCAACGATACTTTAAAATCCGGATCAGCTTTACGAATCACTTTCAACGTCTTCTGCATTACTTCCATCGGACGTTCGTCCATCGCAATAGCACAGATATCAAACCATCCTTTTTCTTTCAGATGCTTGGAGAAAGAGGCAAGCATCGCTCCCCACATTTCTTCATAAGCCGCTTCACCCGGTGCAGTTTTCACGAATTGCAAAGAGTTGGTTGCCTGATCGTAGTATTGGAATGACAATTCCCAGGGAACCATTGAGTAACAATTAATCTGTTTATCAATGCCTACACTCATCATAAATTCCACCCAACGGTCGAAGATAGTATAATCAAAAGCCCATGTTCCATCTGCCCGTTTCATCCAGGTGACCATTGTATCAAAATAATCTTCTGTCTGACCATTCCAGGGCTTATGCGTCAAAGTAGCCGTGATAATCTTCTGTCCGGCATCTGCCAACATTTTCATCAAAGGACGCATAGCGTCAAAATGCTCCTGGCTCCATAAAGGAACCTGATAATAACGTGCCACTGCATAAGGACTTTGCCATAAATCCAAGTGATAAGCCCATTCCGAAGGTTGAGGAAGTTCACGGGAAGAAACGGTAATTTCGAGATTCAGGCGTTGCAATAAACGCGAGCCATCATTAATTAATAACTCCCCTTGATAAGTTCCGGGAGTAGCCGATTGAGGAATCCAACACTGCACCCAAACCGGTTGAACAGTACGAGCGGGCAAAGCCATCGTTTTCAGGTTGGTATCAATAGGATCGGCCACCAATAATGAATCATAATCTATAGACTTCCGATGTCCACAGGCACCTCTCCCATCCTTATTCAATTCATCCGTCATCACATAACGGACAAAACCACCTGTAAATGCATCTTTGGGAAGAACATTTCCCTTTTTGTCTTTAAAATCACCAAAGCTGAAATTCAGGTCTTTCAGTTCTACGCCTGTCCACACAACAGCTTGCGCGTTCACACGTTCGCCACGCCAGCCTTTCAGGGAAACAGTCTGTTGTTTCTTCAACTGCGGGAGTTGATGTTTTGCATACCGTACATCTGTTGTACCCCAAGAAACTTGGGTGGAAGTCACCGCTACCCACTCTTTATCAGAAGGTGCAGTAGGATCAGGCAACTCCTGATAAGTCAGTAAAGGGAACTTCGGTTGTCCTGTCGGAACACCACATTGAGTTACTCCCTGCTGGGCTAAAACTGCACCCACGCTAAAGAGACAAGTCAGAGAAAAAATAGTAAGTCGTTTCATGGTTAGTTAATTAAATGATTAAAGGTTATTATATGGGGGAAAATTATTAAATCACATAGGATCTACATCATAATAGACAATCAAAGATTTATAGCGTTCGTCCGCCAACATCTCGCGCTGAATACGTAGCAACAATTCCCGTGCACGTCCCATTGGGGCATTCTGCTCAATCTTGACAACGATCTTCTTGATAAACAAAGTCTGGATACGGGCAACAGGAGGTTTATCCGGACCTAATACCCGATTGCCAAATACAGCCCGCAACTTATCCGCCATCACTGCCGCCATCTGATCCAGCAACGCTTCATTATGATTTTTCAGATAAACATATACCAGCCGGTAATAAGGAGGATAATGGAACATCTGACGTTCCACCAATTGTCCGCCTACCATATCTTCATAATCATTGGCAATGACCTGATGAATGATAGGATGATCGATGCTCTTGGTTTGCAATACCACCCGTCCGCGTTTATTCTTACGCCCGGCACGTCCTGCTACTTGTGCCATCAACTGAAAAGCACGCTCATAGGAACGGAAATCGGGATAATTCAACATGGTATCGGCATTCAATATACCTACTATACTGACATGATCGAAATCCAACCCTTTTGATACCATTTGGGTACCGATCAATATGTCCGTCTTTCCCTGCTCAAAGTCTGCAATAATCTTCTCATAGGCGGAACGGGTACGTGTAGTATCCAAATCCATCCGGGCAACGGCAGCTTCCGGGAAAAGGATTTTGATGTCGTCTTCAATCTTTTCCGTACCGAAACCACGGTTCACCAGTTCTGTTCCCTCGCAGGCAGGACAGGATTTCGGCAGTTGATACGTATAACCGCAGTAGTGACAGGTTAATTGATTGATTCCTTTATGATAGGTAAGGCTTACGTCGCAATTCTTACACTTAGGCACCCAGCCGCAGGTACGACACTCCACCATCGGAGCAAACCCACGACGGTTCTGAAAGAGAATCACTTGTTCTTTCTGTTCCAAAGCCTCTTTCATATATTGTATCAGAAGTGGCGAGAATTGTCCGACCATCCGCTTTTTGCGATGCAGTTCCTTGATATCCACCGGAATAATCTCCGGCAACTGGATTTCTTTATATCGTTCTTTCAGTTGTACGAAACCATATTTTCCCTCTCTTGCATTCTGCCATGACTCGATAGAGGGAGTGGCCGTACCCAACAGGGTTTTAGCTCCGTACATGGCGGCCAGTACAATAGCCGCGCTACGCGCATGATAGCGGGGAGCGGGATCTTGTTGCTTATACGTATTTTCGTGCTCTTCGTCCACAATCACCAATCCCAGATTTCGGAAAGGCAGGAAAATAGAAGAACGAACACCCAGAATAATATCATACCCGTTCTCTCCCAGTTGCTTCCGCCATATTTCAACCCGTTCAGCATCGGGGAACTTAGAATGATAGATACCCAGACGAGCACCGAAGACCCGTTGCAAACGCTCCGTGATTTGAGTGGTCAATGCAATTTCCGGCAACAAATATAACACCTGCTTTCCCTGACGAATCGCTTCTTCTATCAGATGGATATAAATTTCAGTCTTACCACTGGACGTTACCCCATGAAGCAGACAGACATTTTTCTCTTGAAAAGACTGTACGACTTCATCAAATGCACGCTGTTGAAACTCATTCAAAGGATTTAATTCGACAATCTCCTTCTCCTGCTTATCCAACCGGCCGATTTCATGGTAGTAGATTTCAAAAATCTTCTTATCTACCAATCCATTCAATACAGAAGGGGCCACATTAGTCCGCTGCAACAGTTCTTTCTTGGAGACTTCTTTCGGAGTTCCCGCTCCTAAAACACCGGAACACTCCACATACTTCATGAGTAATGCCAACTGCTTCGGAGCACGAGACAGAATATCAAACAGGATATGAAGCCGCTTTTCATCCGCTGTACCCGCAAGCCGAACCCGTGCCTCTGTTTTAGGTTTATAAGTACGCCTCAACTCCTCCTTTACGAAAATCGCTTCTTTATCGAGCAAAGACTTGATGACCGTAAGAATATTTTTGATACCACTGTCCTTCTCCAGTTTAGTGACGCACTGTTGCGAATCTACGGCAAGTAAATCCAAAATACGTTGCTCACGTTCCGGCAATGGCGCATCCGCTTCAAAATCAGGATTATATTCAACGATCGTTTCACTCTCCAGTTTCAGGCCGGAGGGAAGTGCCGCTTTATAGACATCGCCTTGTGTACAGAGATAATAATCAGCTATCCACTCCCAAAATTTGAATTGAGCGGGTAACAGAATGGGAGAAGCATCCAGCAATGCAGATATATCTTTCACTTCGTACTCCGTTGGAGCACAATAATGAACGTTAAGGACGATAGCCGTATAAAACTTCTTCCGCCCGAAAGGAACTACCACACGGCAGCCTATCTTCACATCTTCCGCACATTCATCCGGCAAAGAGTAAGTAAAACTCTTCGGAAGCGGAAGCGGTAATATGACATCTACATACTTTTTCATTGCAGCTACAAAAATACAATAAAAAAATGGGGATTTAAAAGAAGGGAGAGAGAACACTTAAAAAGAAAACTCTACTTCATACGAGAATTGGAAGAAATATATTCAAGAGCGCAACAGGACAATCCCAAACAAAAAAGAGTTTCCGGTTATCGGAAACTCTTTTTCATATACTATGTAAAGTGATAGACTACTTAAAAAATATAGGCCACAGATACTTGCCAAGTCTTAGTCTTATAAGAAGCATTTGTTCCTTCAATATCAGCAGTATTACCCAATGGGATATTGTAATTAGCACCCACCTGCAAATGGTTCAGCAACTTCAAACCGGCACCCACATTGATACCTACTTCAGCTTTCTTCTTATCAATTCCCGATTTCTTTTCAAAATCGAAATAAAAGTCAGGACCTGCAGCCAGATAAATACCAGCCAGACTTCCCAAGCCAATGGTATATTTCAGGTTTACAGGAATATCAATACCGTTTTGTTTAACAGTAATATCATCATTCCCTTCTGAAACTTTGATACCCCGTTGAGCAAAAAGCAAAGATGCATCTACTCCCAACCCTACGATTGGAATATTAAACTCGGCCATCGGACCGATAAAGAAACCTGTGAAATTATCCTTTTTAAAGTTTTCGCTCACATTAGAGAAACTCGCCTTTGACAAGTTCAAACCTCCCTTTACACCAAAGTGTATCTGCGCCTGAGCAGGCATTGCCATAGCTATACATATAGCAATCATTAAAGCACCAAAAATCTTTTTCATAAATTTACGTGTTTATAATTCGGGACAAAGATATATATTTAGATTAAATAAACACAAATTATTGGTTTTTTGTTCGCTCAAAGTCGTTGTTGTTCACCCAATCCTGCTCCCGTACCTTTATATTTACTTTTCTGCAAATTAAACTTATAGTGAACAGTCAGTTTCACTTCCTGCGTATTCCGCTTTGTCTCCCGGAACATTTTAACCCGGTCGTCATATTGAGTATTAGCATCCCTCATCGAATGAAACAAGTCGTTCCCCTCCAGCAAGCAGTCCACACGTCCGTTGAAAAACGATTTATAGATACTTGTGCTCAAGCAACTAACGGGCCTTGTATAACAGTTCTGATACACTCCCTTGCCTGTATATTCACCATTCAAGCGAAATATATATCCGGCAGGCAATTGAAATGAATTATTCCACCGGATCCCGAATGTCGTTCCGCTCATATTCTTCATTTCATTCAAATAACCGATTTTGAACCATTGAGAGTTGAGGGAAGCCGTCCACTCCGGTTTCCAGCATCCGATACTTGGAGCAAAGACCAGAGAAGCAGTCATTTCATCCCGATGGTCGACATTGCGAAACTTAATAAGAGAGATTTTCGGATCGGAAGTGATCTGTTCGATAGAAAACAGGATATCATCATTATACCGATTGTAGCCGACGGAGAGTTGCAGATCCCGATAGATAGCCCGCATCTCTGCCGCATGAATATAGGTAGGTTGCAAATTGGGAGCTCCTCCCAGATAGGTAAACCGGTTCCCGTAATGAATGGCATTTTTCAACTGTTCATAATGAGGGCGGGCAACCTGAATATGATACCCCAATGCCCACTGCACCTGCCCCATCGCCCCCTTCCAGTGACAAGGATGGAAACAGGTTGCGATAGTGTTTGCTCTCATCCGACTGATAAAGACTGTTTTCATAGAAATCATAATACACATCTTCATAACGAAGTCCTGCCGAAGCATTTACACCACCCAAACGATAAACACAATCAAGAAAAAAAGCCAGATTCTTCTCTCTGATTTTATCACTGGTTCCCTCTATTTCATCACCGAACCCCGAAAAGTCGCTGGTGCGATGCGTATAACTATATTCACTGCCTCCGGAAATTCTTCCACCTGCCAGCGGATAAGATAAAACTAACTTTCCGGCATACAACTTATTATCGGTTCTGCTAAGAGTCGTTATGTAGAAATCATCATAATTGCGGCTCAATTCGCTAATATGCTCCTCTTCCTTATTCTTGCCAGCCAATACATCTACATTCAAATCCATTTCCAGACTGTTCACCTCTCCATGATAATATACATTGGAATGATGGCTGGGATATTCTTTCTCAATCGCAAAGGTATACGTATTCCACACATCGTATAATGCTTGCCCGTCATAGACCTCCGTCCGGTTGTCATTGTTCATTTTATTGCGTGGGGCAGAAGTCAATTCATAAGTAGCGCCCAGAGAGTGTTTTTCATTTATTTCATAATTAAATCCTATCTGACTGAAATAACTGATATTTCTTCCTAAATCCGTTGTTTGAGCTTTCTGCTGCCACGAAGCATCCACATACGTATCTTGTACCGATTCTCCCGTTTCCTTGAGATGCTCCAAACGATATTGGAAAGCTCCGAACACATCCAGTCCCTTCCGGTGATATTCCATATTGATCTGATCGTTGTTTCCTACCTTATGCGCATAATCCACTACCGAGCGCACTCCCACTCCAAAGCCATCGTTTTTATTCCCGGTTGTTTTCAATTTCAGGACAGCTCCTACCGATGCTCCATATTCCGCTCCGGGATTGGTTATCAGTTCAACCTGCTTGATATTTTCAGAGTTCAAACGGTCGAGTTCGTCCAAGTTGCGGACTTTCCTGTTATTGATATAGATAAGCGGAACGCCTTTTCCCAACACTTCCAACGTGCCATCCTGCTTCTTCAACACTCCCGGCAAAAGCCCGACTACGTTCATGGCAGTACCTGCCTTACTTAATATTGTATTCTCCACTTTCGTAGTCAATCCTCCATTATCCAACCGGAACTGGGGAAGACGCTGCGTAATCACCACCTCATCCAACATCAAATCATCAGGAATCAGCGTGATATTTTCCTCCACAGAAGACGCAACCCTCTGAACGAACTTCTTATAGCCCACAAAAGACACGGACAACAAATAAGGCCCGGCATCCTGTGCCGTTATTTTAAACACACCTTTGCTATCCGTCACAGCTCCGCCCACAAGCGCAGAATCCGGCACGGACAATAGTGCAACCGTGGCATACTCCACAGGAAGCTGATTTTCACCAATAACCCGACCGCTAAATATCTGTGCAGAAGATTTTAAAGACACCATCAACATCAGCGCAAACAGTAAAATATAATTTGTTTTCATTTTTTCTTTTCGTTTATGTAAGTGATTAGTAAGTACCCGGTAGGGCATAGAATCCCCCTTACCAATATCCCGCAAGGGAGATTGATATAACTATTTGCATAGACAGGAGTTTTCCAAACTATCCGCCGGACGGCAGATAGGAAAGAGAAAGTAATTAGTTAATAGAAATCATCAGTAAGTAAGAATATCGTTATACAGTCCTTCCAATCGTTTGCGCAAATGCTTGACGGCATAATGTTTGCGCGAAAGCACCGTATTTGCAGAAGCACCGGTCGCTTCGGCTACCTCTTTTACAGAAAGTCCTTCCAGCTCCATCAGTTCGAAAACCGTCCGCTGTTCGGCAGGCAATTCACCAAGAGCTGCTTCCAACTCCTGCCATACCAGCGAACGCATATATTCCGTTTCAGGCGAAGGAGCCAGATCATCATTGGCAAACAACACTTCCGAAAATTCACTCAAGACGCTTTCTTCCTCTGCGTAGGCAGAAACAGGCCATTCTTCTTCACTTTTCTTTTTTCCCTTATTGATAATCGTGTTTCGTGTCACTCTGTAAAGCCACGACGTCACCTGCTCAATCGGATTCAAAGTGTTGCTGACCGCTTTTACCAACTGATAAAATACATCCTGTAGAATATCTTCCGCATCTTCCTTACTGGAAACCCTCCGGTGGATAAAGGCTTTCAGTTGCGGCTGATGTTCTTCGATCAGCCGCTCCACATCGCCTTCGTGCCCTTTTTGCTTATTCATCTTTTTTCGAAGAGTCTACATTTTCATCCATCTCGAAGTCTTTATCCATCCCGAAGTCACCCCTGTTAAAGAAGTCGTCTCTACCCCAGGGACCGAATCCCATTTTCTTCCTTTTATTAATAAACTCCTTGCGTTGTTCCGGAGTCATCTTCATCCATTTCTCACGAACCGGATTCATTCCTCTTCCGGGCATTCCAGGCATCCCTCCTCCGGGCCTCCCTCCTCTACGGCCAAAACCGAAACTTCCGAAAAGAATACGCATCAGGACGAGCAAGCCCAATGCCTGCCACAGACTAAGTGCAGGCAGACCAAAAATCACGGGCATCAGCCAATTCCACAATAACATGACTATTGCTCCTATTCCCGCAGCTACAACCAGCCAAAGAATTACAAACACAAATGGATTTCTGAAAAAAGAAAACTTACCGCCACATCTTCCATGAAATCTTCTATTAAAACTTTTTGTTGCCATTATACTTCATTTTTTTAATTCATCATTCTTATTAGTTAAAAGAGCCCTCTACTCTTATAGACAATCGAGATGAAGAAATATTTTATGAAGTTACAAAAAAAATAATAGTACCTGCAATTTTTTGTATAATTGCAACGATCCATACAGTAGTTTCACCGGTTGTTGATGTTCCCGGTCCCGGTTATTCAGTAACATACTACGAGTAGAAAAAAGATAATCCGATTTTACTTCCTGATTTTCATACAGATTCTTTTCAGCCAACAGGTACAGCAAGTAGTCTGCCCCAAGACGAGTTCTTTTTCCAACTTCCGCAATCGGTCACATTGTTTCAACCATTTGATTTGTAAGGTATCATAAAGGATTCCGGCTGCTTTATATCTTGTGATTTCTTTGTCTTGTTTGCCTAAAAGTGATAGGTATATTGAACAAAGTTTTGATTTATCTATGCAATATCGTTCCAGTTTTTCGATATACATCAAAGTAGCCCCTCTTTCATTTCGACTCATAAACTCCTGAACACTGTCATCACTGATGATGTCGATGCCCGGCCTTTCGTAGTCCACAGTGATTTCTCGCATCTCTATCAAGACCCAGATATATTCTGTCTCGAATCCGTACTTTGCGGCTGCCTCTTCTATACTAATCCATTGTGCCATAGCGTTTGTTTTTCATGTGTGATACAAATAAGGGATGAATAATATTTTATTCATGTATATTAGTACAACGGGCATCCACGCTTTTTTGCAGTCTGCCGATTGGCTAGGTTAAAATTGGGGCAATTTATTACTGGCCGAATACAAGAAAGACGTAGATGCTGCTGTACCATTATCCGATTTCAAGGCTAGCTACACCCTCCAGAGAACAATGATGACAGCAGACACCCACGTCAATCGTTTATATATAACACATCTCTTACGAATATGTTGATATACATCCGTTCACGTGGAGTATCTACCGTATCATCTCCCTCTGTTTGAATTAGCTATTTCTGAAATCGAGAGATAATACGCTTTTACTCCATATAGGAAATAAAAACCGCTTCCTGCCTGTTCCATCACGCTGATGGGCTGAAAGCGTACGGCAAAGATATATGTTTTTTTTGAAACGCAGTCGAAATATGGAAATAAATACTGGAAGTTATGTATTAAAATGAATCTGACAAAAGACGACTCTACTTCTCATTCTTGATTACTGAAATATCTCTCACAAATAAAAGTTATAGCGGTTTTTACTCTCACACTCTCACCCATTGGTTCAATCCCTTTATTCATCGGCATTACAGGTGTGGGAGTAAAGGTAAGGGCATGGTGAGGGTAACTTTTTACCCTCACCATGCAACAGGTTTCTCCATACGAAAGTTCCAGTTGTAGTGTACTGAATAAGTTGACACTTCTCAAATTCGAAATTCACATGGAAGAATTAAAAAAGAAGTACACTCCTTA